>JANQQS010000140.1 GCA_028284955.1 Myxococcota bacterium
TCCGTTGCGCGAACCCGAATACGGGGATGAGAGCGAAACGCGCCAAGTGCGTCCAGATGGGACGATCAAATGGAGAGGTCAGCAGGTGTATGTGACCGAAACTCTACGGGGAGAACGTGTCGGACTAGAGCCTGAAGATGACGATACCTGGCTCGTGAAGTTCGGCCCAGTGACGCTCGGTACCCTGCGCACCGACCGTGGATTCAAACGGGTCCCTCTCCCTTCGAAACGACGGGTCCGAAAGATCAAACAGTAAGAACCAAAGTGAACCAAAGTGTTACCCATGTCCCCGGTCTAAAGTGTTACCCATGTCCCGGTTTGACAGCGGAATCGTATTCCGCGGGGGGAGGGGCTGCGGCCAGCCCCTCCAGAAACACAGCGGCTGCGGCCAGCCCTTCCAACAACCTTAGCCCGCGAGGAAGTAGGCGGCGGCGCCGGAGCCGATGAGGAATAGAACGCCGATCAAGATGAATGCGCCGACTTTTCGCGATGGTTTGGAGATCGTCGGGGCGACTAGCTCGGGTTTGGGAAACTGTGCGGACTGAGCTCCGGCGGCGACCTGCTCTGCTGCGGCGACTGTTCCGGCTTGAAAGCGGCCTGTGTCTTCGAGATTCGCAAGGCCCTCAAGGCCTGCTTCGCGCCATTCGGGTGCGGCATTTGTAATTCCCGAGGCGTCATCAAATGCCTCGGCGACCTCGGTATCGTCGGCAAACCACTCGGCGGGGTTTTCGAAGAGCCCAGCGTCGAGAGGTTGTGCACCGTCGGCCGTTTCCGGGCTGAGTGGCGCATTGCCGGGCACCGCCGAAACGCTCATGTCGTCGAGCGAGGTAAACCGAAAGAGTTCCTCTTGGATCAGCTTGTCGATAATCGACTGCTGTTGTGAGCTGGGCTGAGTTTTTTGGCCCTCGGCCAAGGTTTGTTTGACCAGGTTGGCGATGTCATACGCCGTGACTTTCATTTGATGGCTGAAGAGGTAGCCGGCGAGCGCATCACCGAATTCGCGTGCGCTTTGGTAGCGGTCGCTGGGGTTTCTCGAGAGTGATTTGCGGAGCAGCTCTTCGAGCTCAAGGTCGACTTCGGTGTTAAGGTGGGCGATGCTTGGTACGCTCGCTTGTTGCACCAGCTTGACGGTTTGGTAGTCGGTTTCCCCGAGAAATAGGCGACGTCCAGCGAGCATTTCCCAGAGCACGATACCGAGCGCAAAAATGTCAGCCCGGGCATCCACTGGCTCGCCGAGCGCAGCCTCTGGCGAAAGATAGCTGAACTTGCCCTTCACGACGCCGGGGTCGGTTTTTTCGAGTTGGGTGGTCGCTTTGGCGAGCCCGAAGTCGGTTACCTTCACTTCGCCGCGTTTTGAGATCAGGATATTCGGCGGCGACACATCTCGATGGACGAGATTCATTTCGTCGCCTTCTTCGTCTCGAAGCTCGTGCGCGTAGGACAGTCCGCGGCAGGCTTCCATGCAAAGAAAGAGGGCTTCCTTGGTCGGAAAATGACGGCCGTGGCGTCTCAGCGACTCGATGATCTTTTTGAGATTGCAGCCGTCAATGAACTCCATGACGATGAAATACGTATCGTCCGCGGCGCCGATATCGAAGACGGTGACGATATTGGCGTGGTTGAGCCGGGCGCCGAGGCGAGCCTCGTCCAGAAACATGCCAATGAAGTTGCCGTTCTGAGCCAGATGGGGCAGCACGCGCTTGATGGCCACGCGTTTTTTGAAGCCCTGGACGCTCGCCGCTTCTCCGAGAAACACCTCAGCCATACCGCCGGCTTCGAGGCGTTTGATTACACGGTATCGCTGTTCCACCATCTTTGAGAACGATGGTCGTTCGAAAGGCCCACCGCTAACTCCGATTGTGGGTTCTTGTCGCCGTCCGCGTCAAGCCACTCGCACGAAAACCTTTGTACCTATTGACACTTTCCCGGCCCGGGAGTCAACTCAGCCCTCAGGAGTCAGCCCACACGACGTGCCTCGGTCCTCGAAACCTATTCGGATTGCTCCCTCGATCCTTGCAGCGGATTTCGCCCGATTGGGGGAGGAGGTGCGATCGGCGGAAGAATCGGGCGCCGATTGGATTCATGTCGATGTCATGGATGGGCGTTTTGTGCCGAATATTACGGTGGGAACGCCGATTGTGGCCGCGCTTCGCAAAGTCACCCAATCCGTGCTCGACGTCCATCTGATGATCGTGGAGCCCGAACGCTACGTGGAGGGGTTCGCGGCGGCGGGAGCCGACGTAATTACAGTGCACGCGGAAGCGACAACCCACCTGCACCGTACGCTCACTCAAGTCCGCGATTTAGGGGCTCGCGCAGGAGTATCGCTCAATCCTCATACCCCGGAGGAAGCCATTCGCTATGTGCTGGATGAAACAGATCTGGTGCTGGTGATGAGCGTGAACCCCGGTTTCGGCGGTCAGACCTTCATCGACGCCACGACTCGAAAAGTTGAGCGAATTCGTGAATGGATTGATGCTTCGGGGCGCGATATCGATTTGGAAGTGGATGGCGGAATCAAGACCGGAACGGCGAAACGGATGGTGCAGGCGGGCGCAGATGTGCTTGTCGCCGGGAGCGCAATCTTTGGCCAAACGGACTACCGTCAGGCGATTCAGGCTCTAAGGGAAGATGTAACGTGAGCGAAAGCCATGCGTTGACGACCGTGTTCGAGGACGAACGCGCAACCAAGCGGCGGCTAAAAAAAAGCCGTCTGGTCGTCGTGGACGGGCCCGACCGCGGCAAAGAATTCACGATTCAGCAAGAGCGCATCACCATTGGTCGCAGTGTGATTTGCGATTTGGCGTTGGCGGACCAAGCCGTAAGCGGGACCCATTGCGAAATCGTCGCCCGCGAAAGGGGGTTCGTGCTTCGAGACCTCAATTCGACCAACGGGACCTGCATCAACGACGTGAATGTTCGCGAAGTCTGGCTGAGCGCGGGTTGCCTGATCCACCTTGGCGAAACGGTGGTCGAGTTCGAACCGGTCTCTGGCACCGTTGAAATCGACCTAAGCCACAAAGAATCGTATTTCGATTTGGTGGGTCGTGGGGTTCGCATGCGCGAGATTTTCGCGGTGCTTGAGAAAATCGCGCCCACAGATTTGACGGTGCTCATTCACGGGGAAACAGGGACCGGCAAGGAGCTGGTGGCGAGCGCGCTTCATCATGGATCGGCGCGCTCGGAGCAGCCGCTCGAAGTGCTCGACTGCAGCGCGATTCCCGACAATTTGATCGAAAGCACGCTGTTTGGGCACGAGCGAGGCGCGTTTACGGGGGCCACCGAGCTTCATCGCGGGTCGTTCGAGCAGGCCAATGGCGGCACCGTGTTTCTCGATGAAATTGGCGAGCTAAGCTTGTCTCTTCAGCCGAAGCTGTTGCGGGTGCTCGAGAATCGCGAGATCCGTCGCGTAGGAGGAGAACGGACCATTCCCGTCGATGTGCGGGTTCTCGCGGCGACGAACCGAGATCTCCGGCAGATGGTCAATGAGGGCACGTTTCGCGAAGACCTGTACTATCGATTGAGCGTGGTGCAGGTTGAGATTCCCTCACTCAAAGAACGACGAGAAGATATTCCGCTGCTTGTGCGACAGTTTCTCGAAGACTTTGCCCTGCGTCGATTCCCGGAAGAAAAAAAGAAGTTTACGGTGACGCCGAAAGCGATGATGCGTCTCAAGGCGTACCACTGGCCGGGCAACGTGCGGGAGCTCAAGAATACCGTGGAGCGGGCGGGTTCTCTCGCGGATGGTCTAGAGCTTAGCGTGAAAGACCTCACGCCGACGTCGCAGAAGACACCGCCAACCGAGCTTCCGGGAGGCACGGCGGAACAGTTTGTCGAAGAGGGCACACCGTTCAAGGAAGCGAAGCAACGCGTGCTCGATGCGTTTGAGGGGACGTATCTCAAAGTGTTGCTCGACAAGCACGGAGGCAATATCACGCGTAGCGCACAAGCCGCGGGATTGACTCGGTACCACCTCCGGGAGCTGGCGAAACGGTACGGGGTTCGGAGCTGTTGACGCGACCGGCGCGACGAACACGCTGCGCCATCGCGCTTGCGATCGTTGGGTTGGCTGGAGGAACGAGTTTTTCGTTCGGGGAATCTGCTATTGCGCAGCGGGTGCGGAAAGTGGCTCGAGGCGTCCACTCGTCCCGAAGAAATGCGGTTCCGCTCTACGCCGGGGCGCGGTCGGTGATGGTGCATGCGGATGGTGCGCCGGTCTATGCGGAGCCACGGCGAGGCGCTCGACGAAGAGGTGTGGTGGCGCGTGGAACGCGACTTCCGGTGCGGGATCGCGTGGCTGGCGACGGGTGCTCTACCGGCTACTGGTTCGTGATCGGCGCGGGGCAATACCTTTGTGAGGCGCACGCTCAGCAATCTGCCCATGCACCTGGAGGCCGTGTCTACCCGGCTATTTTGGGTAGCCGGCTGCTGCCGTTCGACTACGCGTTCGTTGCGTCGGATGGGGCACGAACATACCTGCGGCCGAGCGACTATTTCTTGGACGACTACGCGGAGGCGCTCGGCGTGGGCTTTGGCGTTATCGTGACATCGGAAAAGACATATCGAGGAGTACGGTTCGCGCGCACTCGGAGGCACGGTTGGATCGAGCGTGAACTTGTGCGCGTGGCCCGAGCCAGTGAATTTCGTGGCATTGAGCTCGAACGGCAGACGTCCAGTAGAGGGGAAGCTAGCAGAGGGGAAGCTAGCAGAGGGAAAGCCAGCAGAGGGAAAGCCAGCGGAAGAGAATTGGGTGGACGAGAACTGAGCCGCATTGCGTGGGTCAAGCGCGCTGGAGCACCGATCTACGAGCGTGGGCGCGCACGGGTTGCGCGGCGCGCGGGGCGCCGCGAGGTCGTGTGGGTAGCTGATGAGCGTCGAGGATGGGCTTCGCTCGATGACGGCACCCGTATCCGAACCCGAGACCTAACCCGTGTTCGTACGGTCGATGCACTGAATGTCCCGGCGGGGCGTACGTGGATCGACGTAGACGTCTCGAATCAGACATTGGTTGCGTATCGTGGGGGCACTCCGGTGTTCGCCACGCTTGTGTCTACTGGGAAAAAACGGCGAACTCACGAAACACCGCGAGGGACCTTTCCTATCTGGATCAAGCTTGCATTCTCAACCATGGACGACCTTGAGCGAGACGACGTCGAACGAAACTATTCGATCTCCCATGTGCCTTGGGTGCAGTACTTCGAAGGGAGCAACGGGCTTCACGCGACATTCTGGCACGACCAGTTCGGCACTCGACGCAGTCATGGCTGCGTGAATCTTTCCCCGCGAGACGCCCGATACTTATTCGAGTTCACGGAACCTCGGTTGCCCCCGGGGTGGACCGCAGTGCTTCCCACCGAAGATGAGTGGGCGACTCTCGTACGTGTGCGATAGTACGCGATGAGGAAGGGTTCTCGATGATTCCGTTCGCGAAATACCACGGACTTGGAAACGACTTCATCATCATCCGCGAGGAAGACGTTCCGGGCTTCACGGCCGCGCACGCGGTGCGCATCTGCGATCGCCACCTGGGGATCGGCGCGGATGGCGTGTTGCTGGTTCGTCCAAACGGGTCGGGGCCGGCGATGCGGGTCTGGAACGCGGACGGGAGTCGGCCAGAGATGTGCGGAAACGGTTTGCGGTGCGTGGCCCTGTACTGGTGGACCGCCAACCCGACGAACCGGGAATTTGTGGTTCAAACCGATTCGGGACCGCATCGCTGTGTGGTTCAGGAGGATCGTCTGGTTGACGTATCTATGCGGATTCCATCGCTTAATCCGGAGGATATCTTCATCGAAGCGTCGGCTGAAGTGATTGCCCAGCCCTTCGAGGTGGGCTCCGATCGCGTTGCCATTACCGCGGTGTCGATGGGCAATCCGCATGTCGTGACGTTTGATGACGTGGGGGATCGTCGCTTTGAGCTCGGCCCTGCGCTCGAGCGGCATCCTCGCTTTGCTCAGGGAGCAAACGTCGGATTCGCTCGTCTTGAGACCAATGGCATCGAACTTTCCGTGTGGGAGCGGGGCGTAGGCTGGACCCAAGCGTGTGGCACGGGCGCGTGTGCGGCCGCGGTTGCCGCGGTGGAAACCGGTCGGGCCCAGCGGGATACGCCGATTTCCGTTCGCCAACCAGGGGGGGGATCCACCGTTGTAGTGCCTGACCGTGGTCATAGTGTGCGATTGATCGGTCCCGCGGAGCACGTATTCGATGGTACACTTGTGATTTCCATGCAGGGGGTGGAACACGCGTGACCGGTCCGAGCCTTCGTGTGCTGGTGGTCGCCGCCGACGCGAAAGATGCGCGGTTTGCGGCACAGGTCCTGAGCGACTTCGGAGACGAAGCAGAAATCGCGGGCGACGTGCACGATGCGCTCCAGCGGCTTACCCGGGCTCGTTTCGACCTTGCGTTGATTTCGCTTTCGCTTCCGCGCGGTGACGGGCTCGCTCTCGTACACCACGTTCGTGCTTTGTATCCGTCGATCGATGTCGTTGTGCTCAGCACGACGTCGGAAATCGAAGATGCGGCTCATGCTATGGCTTTGGGCGTGCTCCAGAGTGTGATGCTGCCGCTCACCGGGGACGCCTTGTTGGTCGCGGCGGGGCGGTCGCGCGAGCGCCAGGTGCTGATCGCCGAACGAACGCGGTTGACGGTGGATGAAGCGAGGAGCCGTCGCCGGACCGCTACCTACTCGCGGTGCGCCGCGCTGGTTTCGGAAACGGACACGTCCGCGATGGCGGAGCGGCTGCTGGATGCGTGCGCAGGCGAGGTCGCGCTACGAGGCGGAGCGGTGTACCTCCCTCAAGGGCCTGGTCTTCGCGAACACGCTCGCGTCGCATCATTGGGACCGGCCGATGTTTTTCCGAGCGTGCTCGGCGATGCGGACATCATGACCTTTGACCCGACTCAAATCGTTCAAGAGCGTCAGGTCGGCGACGTGTCTGGTTATCGTGTTTCGCTCTTCGGAGACACCGAACTTGCCGGATGGATCGACCTGCTTCCCGAAGACACGCCGATAGCAGACCGCGCGAAAGAAGGATTGGAGCTCGTGGGGCACTTTGGGGCGGCGGCGTTCACCGCGAAGCGCCGAATCGACGCGATCGCCCGTTTTGGAATCAAAGATCCGGACACCAGCGCGTACACCTTTGCGTACTTTGGAGATGTGGCTGGACGAGAGATCGATCGCGCGGCGCGTCACGGTCGACGTTTTGCGCTGCTCACCGTCAACGTCGAAGGCTTGGGAGCGTCGTCGGCGACTATGGATAGTCGCCACGAGCTTCGGCGCGCGATGACGGACGCGATTCTCGAATCAGTTCGCGATTCCGATGTGCTCGCGCGGGTTGAAGACGACGAATACTATCTGTTGCTCCCCGAATCTGGATTGCTCGGCGGACTCGCTGCACGACGCCGTATCCATCGTCGTTTTCGAGAGGTAAGCGCGCTCCGATATAGCAAAGTCGACCCTACAGTAGGTATTTCGGTCTATCCGGTCGATGGATCGGATTTGGGTACGCTGCTCCGGGTAAGCCGGCGTCGCAGCGATCGTTCGCGCGACGGGGTGTGGCGCCGACTCAACCTTGGCGAGATGCGGTTTTGGGAGGCTTTGGGGACACTGCTGGGGAGCGAGGACGATGTTGGTCTGCGGGCCGATGGAAGCATTGCGCTGCATCCGGATTTGGCGGGCACGCGCGATCAGCACTCTCTGGCTCGACATTTTGCGTTGCCTCGGTCGTTGCTTCCGCGGCTCGGCGCGACCCTCACTCAGGACGCCGTTCGTCACCGAGTTGCCGGCACGGTGTACGCGGCGGGCGACCCCGTTTTGGAAGACGCGGTATCGCACGCCGCGGCGGGCGCGGAGGTAACCCCGGTCCGGGTTTGGGTGCTTGGCGAAGGAAAAGGTGTCACGTCTCCATTTCGCTTGCCCATTCACGACGGACGCCTCCAATCCCAGGTAATGATGATGTCGCTTACCGAGATGGGCGGCTATGTGCTCGTTGGCCGGCAGCTCTCCGAGGACACACTGTTTGCGTATCACGCGTCCGATTTAGATGTGGTGGACGGTTTGGTGACATCGCTTCAGTCGGAGTACTATCTCCAGCGGGAGACGGGCTGATGGTGACCAGCATCGCCAGCGGGCGCGTTCTGGTGATCGACGAGGACGTCGCGACCCTCAACTCGCTTACCGGGGCGCTAAGCGCGAGAGGGCATCGCGTCACTCAAGCCACCGACGGGCGGGAAGGCTTATCGCGAGCCGTCGAGATGTCCGCTGAGGTCATCGTGGTCGCTCTCGATACCCCCGTACTCGATATACGGGCGTTTCTCGACGTCATCCGCGACAACCCGCGAACGAGCGACGCACAGACGTTTGTGCTTGGTGACGGCGACCCGTCCCACAATGTAGCGCTTCCAGGAAACGTCGAGCACATCGTGAAACCGTTCAACGCAGAGGAAGTCGCCGCCCGCATTGACGAAGTGGTTCGCATACGACGCACTCCCCGCCGCGAACCCGAGCTGAAAGGCGATTTGAGTCAGGTCGCGTTGTTCGACCTGCTGCAAGTATTCGCAGCGAATCGCCGGACGGGGAAGCTTCTCGTGCAATCGCCCACATCGATCGGCGAGGTATGGCTTCACGAAGGAGAAATCGTGGATGCAACCCACGGCCTGGTGGTTGGCGACAAAGCGCTCTACCGGGTTCTTGCCATTCGTAGCGGCCAGTTCATGTTTTTGCCTGATGTGGAATACACTAGGCGGCGGGTCCACGGATCGATCGATCAATTGTTGATGGAAGCCGTGCGCAGAATCGACGAAGTGGAGCGAGCGCTCGAGGACGTTCCTTCGCTCGAGGCGATGATCTGTTTGAGCTCTTCGATTTCTGAACCGAAAGGAATCGCGGAGGAGCTGGTCGCGAACCTCGACCATCCCAAGGCAGTTGATGAGCTGCTCGATTTGATTCCCGCTCACGATCTCGAAATCGTGCAGGAAATCGCTCGCCTTCTTCAAGCCGGACATCTCTCGGTCGTCGACGAAGGCGGTCGCGTACGGTTTTGTACCGACAGCGAGGCGCCAGCGATTCGCGCGGCGACGTTGCGCTTGCGGCGAGCGGGCGCGGACGGGCCGGTCCGCCTCGGACTGCTGTCTGCGGATGCGGGAAGAATGGAGCAGTTCGTCCACCGACTTCGAGGCATTCGCGAATTTGTTCCCGCATTTGAACCCCCTGTGCCGACCGGAAGCGGGGCTTTCGGTGCGATTGGGACCATCCGTTTGGGAGGCACGGAGCTCGAGCTTTTTGCGTTGCCGGTCGACCCATCCCTTCGCCCGTGGTGGGGCGCGTTCTTGGCGTCGACAACGGCTGTTCTGGTCGTTGGCGCACAAGAGACCGACGAGGATATCACTCGTCTGACGAGCGCGATCGATGTGAAAGCAGTATGCGCTCCGGGCGCCTTCGAACGCTCAGAACAAGTCGTCGCCGCGGTTCGTGAGGTTCTCCCTCTAGCACGCGCCTAACGCGCTCAGGCCAAAAGGCCACTGCTCTACACTAGCGATGGGGGATCTCTAGGAGCTCGTACGCGTCAATGATTTCCGCGTCACCGGAGGCCCAGAAGCTTTCGATGAACGATATCCATGACGTAAAGCCAACTTCGCTGGGGGGAAAGTTGCCGTGGGTGGCATCCACGATTTGGCCGTTTTCTCGGATTACGTCGGCTTGCATGACTGCCGCCGTTGCCATTCCGTCAGCTACATTGCCGCTGAGCGGCAGCGGATCGGAGAGTGCGAGTCCGGAGCCTTCACGAAGCTCGGGCGGAACCAAAGCGAACCCGGCGGCGCGCGCGAAATGATAGTTGCTCGGGTTGGTGACCACTTCGTCATCGATCACGATCGAAACGAGTACGCTGGGAGTACGCTCGCGGCGGAGCCGATCGGTGACGATGTGTCTCGCGTAGCTGGCGGCGTCGCCACGATCCATCGCCGTCTGCACCGCGGCGAGCAAACGGAATACGTCGCCTTGCGTGAAGCTTTCAGGGAACAGGATTGACCCAATGCTCATTCCGAATGCGGAGTCTGCATCGCCGATGAGTTGGGTAAGGCGTCCGCCGGGCATTCCCAGCACCGCCACGCCATAGGCATCGGTGAAAGACAGCAGTTCGCTGCCCATGATTCCTCCTAGCGAGACGCCTACGTAGGCGAGTCGATCAGGATCGATGTCGGGCGTTGTGTCCCCGTCTAGATCGGGCGCAAGCGTGAGCAACTTTGTGAGCGCCAGTTTGTCGTATGTAGACTGCCGAAAGTTGTCCCGAAGGCGCAGCGCGTCGATCGACTGACGGAGCACGTTGAGCGCGAAGAAGTTCAATACCGCGTTCGTGCTTGCCACGCTGTCTGACGTGGTGGGGTGTCCTGCGTGTTCGACGGCGGGGATAGCGATGGTGACGATTCCGCGCTCCGCCAATGACTCGGCTAGTGCGGCTGGTTGTTCGTCGGCTCGTCCGCCAATTCCATGACCAAACACTACTGCGGGGAACGGTGGCGATCCTTCGGTGGGGAGCCACGCATGCACGGGGATAGACCAGGAGTCGGGGTTTTGAGCATCACGGGTGTCGATGCTCAAAACACCGTTCCGGCGAAAATCTCCGGATTCCATCATGCTTACGCAATGATTGACCTCCGTGCCGGTCGGCCCTTCGAGCGCGCACTGAGGCTCGGTTAGGGTTGGCGAACTGTTCTCAATGGCGTCCGCGACGGCCGAGGTTTCGTCGAGAAGACTCTGAGTCACAAACGGTTGGACAGTGACAAGATCGGCGTCCGCATCGATTTCATCGAGCGCCGTGAGCGCATCGAGCGTGGCCCGAACGTCATCGTCGGGGTTGCGAATGAGCTCCCGCATGGCCGATGACGGCTGCAAGCATCCCATATCTGGCTGCTCAAACCGCCGCGTGAGAAAGAGCGCGACGCGAGACGCCGGCGGCAGCGGCGTATACGGAACGAGCATCAACGTACTGTCGTCATCGGTGGTTGTCGCCGTCGCAGCGATGACGCGAGGTTCCCCGTCGCTCGGGACCACCACAAATCCGGCGCCAGGGGCGGGCTCGGAGCCTGGGGGTAGAGTAGCCGGATCAAAGGGACGGTCGAATTTCAGAAAGCCAGCCGAGTTCAACCCGAAGCCATCTACTTGGGCCAGCGCCTCAGTCCACACCGGGGCGAAGTTCCTAAAGTCTGCGAGTGCCGGATACGCGTCTTCGGTAATCTCAAAGCGTTTACCCGTAACCGTTGCCGCATCATCGACGAGCATTTCGCGAGAAGGCCACGCGCGTAGATCGCCGGCGCTCGGTTCCCATACGTAGTTGCGACACTGGCTTAGATCGACGCTCCCGTCGTCGCCTCCATCGCCGGCCGCTGCTGTAGGCTCGGAATCGCCGCAGCCGATTCCCAAGATTGTCGACATCCAGAGTAAGGTGCCGAACCAGGGGTTTAGGAAAGAGTAAGTGAGAAAATTGCGCTTGGTCTGCGGTAGCCGCATCAAGTCAAACTAGCAGGTTCCCGCCGCTCGACTAGTCGCCCCTCGACTGGTCGCCGCTCGACTAGCCGACTTCTAGCTGCTTAATGCGCTTTCGTCGTCGCCGCGCGGCTTCTGCGTCTTTCTTTCGACGGCGCACGGACGGTTTCATGTAGTGGCGTCGTCGTTTGAGTTCCCGCAGGATGCCCTCGGCGGCCATCTTCCGTTTCAGATGTTTTACCGCTCGATCGAGGCCTTTATCGCCGACGTGCACTTCTACGGGTTTGCACTGAATGGCGTCCCCAACTCCGTCTGCGGCTTTGGATACGCCTTCCGCAGTCTTCGAACTGAAGGGGCGTTCCTCTGGCGCCAGTTCGTCTCGCTCGTTTGCAGATTCCATGAGCGGCCGAGCCTGGCACAGCGGACCTGGCGATGCAAGGACCGGTTCCGATTCGCGGGGAGCTCTAGCGTTCGGATCTTCTGGCAGCCAAGATGGCTATTCGTAGGCGGTGGGAGGTTGGGACAGGGCGGACAACGCTTCGGCGTCGTTTGGTACTAATTCCAGTACTTTACGGAATGTTTCATGCTCTGCCTGGGGGTTTCCCGCGGCCCGATGGGCCAGCGCCAGCTGCACGAGTGCATCGCGTTTTAGGGTGCGTTCTTCGGCCGCGCGGCTCGCTTTCGAAAATGCATCGATGGCGCCTGCCGCGTCGCCAGCGCGTTGCTGGCAGGTTCCCGCTTGGTGCCACAGCCGCGCTTCCCGAGAACGCGCCTTGGCGGTCGATGCCGCGAGCGCGAAGTTGTCGGCCGCGGTTCCCTCTTCTCCGCTTTCGACGGCCAGTCGTGCGATGATTTCGGAAATCAACGGGTGGTCCGGGGCGGTGCGGTAGGCGCGCCGGATGCGGCTTTCCGCGATCAGCGGCGATCGTGTGCGCGCGATGATTTCGGCGGCGCGAAGATCGATGCAGGCTCGTTCGAGTGGTTCTTCGAGATGTTCGGCGACTTCGTTGAGGGCCCGCAACAGGGCGCCGTCGTTGCGTTGGCGGAGGGCGATGGTTTCCAACTGGCGGGCGGTCCAGAGATCCGAGTCGAGGACTTCAAATGCGGTACGCAGATGATTGTTCGCCGATGACCAATCGTCCGATGAGCCTCGAGCCAGTCGAACTGCGAATCGTGCGTGCGCAGCTGCCTCGGTGAGCCCGCTGCGTTTGGCAAATCGGGTCTGCGCGTCGGCGAGCATTCGAGTGTCGCCCGTTTCCATCGCGTGACGCTCAAGCCCTCGCAACGCCGGTACATCCTCCGGGTAGAGATCAAGAATGCATCGGAGAGATTCCGCGATCAGCGTTCGGTCGCTGCCGGGGATTCCCAGTTCGAACCAATAACATTGCGCGAGCGCGAGGCCTCGCTCCGCGTGGCTTTCCGTGGCTCGGTCCACGCGTTGCCACAAGCGGGTCCTCATTTCGTCGATGGCCTCGCTGGTTGGCTCCAGTCTGTCGAGCAGCGCGTGCGCAAACGCGTCAACGGGGTGAGCCATCAACACGTCGCGCGCAAGCTCGATGGCATGAACATTCAGGCCCTTCTGCTCCATCCGAAACGCTTCGCGCAACCGCATCGTTCGATCCCACGATGGAGATGCGCCCTGCACGCTGCGATCGAGCAGTTCGCGACGCGTGTCCCACGGTAGCGAGGAATCTACCCGAAGCCGTAGCTCCGCCAGCACATGGTCATCGGGGCACAGGTGCTGTGCATCGGAGAGCAGCTTGGTATCGATAGGGGTGTCCACCAGGGCGGCGCGAACGCATTCCATGGCCCGTTCGAACGTATGCGGAGCAAACTTTGCGCTCCGAAGGAGGGTGCCTTTCGCAGCTTTTGGCTTGCTCATGTTCCGGAGGCACGATTCCATTCCCCATAGGGCCGGACGGTATCCAGGAACCGCTTTCAAGGCGTATTCGTACGCGGCCGCAGGATCCATTCCTTCTCGTTCGAACAGTCGCCCCGCCCAGGTGGCCGCGAACGCCGCACGTGGGCCATCCGTCCGATTGGCTTCCTGTAGCCACAGCGATGCCGCGGTCGAGGGCGAACGGGGCGCGGTCCGAAAAGCGAGTTGCCGCAAGATGAGAGAGGAAGGGCGGACCTGCAGAGCCTGCTCCAGGTGGAGCTCTTGGGCTTCGGCACTCGCGCGAAGGGTGGGATCGGCCAGCATGAGCAGTACGTTTGCGCGCTGCGCGGGAGACGGTTCTTCCGAGGCTTCGCGCCGCAAGGCCTGTACCAATGCATCGGTGTCTTCGCTTTCGGCGCAAAGATCGCTGAATAGTACCGACGCACACGTGGGTTCGGGCTCTTTCATGGCGCTGCGAAGGAACGTAAGGGCGCTCGGTTGGTCGTCTTGACGGTACAGTTTCGCGCTGGCTGCGAGCGGACCAAAACCTTCGCTCAAACAGAGGCGAGCGAGTTGTTTGTGGTCCTTTCGCTTGCGGGCGAGGTGTTCGAAGACCACGCGTATCGTGTGCAGCGCCTGGTCCGCGCGCTGAGCCTCGTGCAGGGTCTCCTCGGCGCGGTCCAAATCGTTTGCGTCGAGCAAGAGTTCTGCCTTTCGAACCAGCGCCACCGCGCGTTCGGTTCGTTCGGTGAAACGTGCCACCTCGGCAAATGCTTTCTGAGCTTCATCTCTGGCGCCAGCCGCTTCTGCAGCCTGGGCCCATGCGAGCGCGGCGGGCATATGGCTTGCGCTTCGAACCAGATTCATTGCATCGGACGGCGCGTTCTGGTTCCAGTGCAGCAAGCGCGCGGCAAAGTGATAACATGCCTGCGCGACTACCTTGGATTGCGCTCGCTCGGCGAGGCTTTTCAATGCGTGAATCGAAGCGTCGACGAAGGCGAGCGACAGCGCAGTACGCGCGATCCCCAAGAATGGCTCGAGAGCAGTCGGGGTAAACTCGTGGGCTTGCCGATAGAGTGCGTATGCTCGTTTGGGGTCGTTGTTGCGTTCGGCCTCTGCTCCCGCCACCATGCACATTGCGGTTTGCCCGCGCGGGTCGCGCCAAACGCCGGCCATTCGTTCGATAGCTCGGCTCATATCCGCGCGGTTGTCCCTCTGGCGATGAACTTCGGAGAGAAAGAGCGCCGTGGCGGCGGATTGAGGACGAATCGATAGTGCTCGTCGAGCAGCACTTTCGGCGGGCTCTGAACGATGCAGTCGATGCCAAGAGACATGGGCGAGCTGCGTCAGTGCAAAAGCGCGTTCGTCGTGAGATATCGAAAGAGAGCTTTCGGTTTCGAGTAACGTGGCGACCGTAGCCCACTCGCCTTGCTTGCTGGCGATGCGCCTGAGGTTGCGCAGCGCGACGATGTGCTGAGGGTCGGACTCAAGTGCCGATTCGCATTGCGTTCTTGAAGCGGCGAGGTTTCCTGAAGCTTCGAGCAGCTCGCTCGCTGCGGCGCGCAAGCCGGCTTCGTGTTCTTTGGCGCGCTCTGCGAGGTGAAGCAGAATATCAACACGGTCGATGCCGCTACTTCTCGGAGCCGGCGGAGCCGACATGCTATTTTTGACGACCTGACCCTCGGGGAGCTGCCATTCTGCAGCTTCGGTGACCGCGCCAAAGAAGCCCGACGGGCGTGGTCGCAATGAACCTGAGTCAATGGCAAATTGTGGGTCTCTGACAAATGGAGTTCCGGCATGCGTTCGGGTGAGGCCGCATTTCTGCCGCAATGCGCCGATTTCCTCAGAAAGCCAAAAGCGAAGGAGCTCCTGGGCCGCACTGGAGGCGCGTATAAGGGCAGGCGATGGTTTGCCGCCCAGGATCGATCGAAGCGCTTGATCGAGGTCGTCGGAGACGCATAGCCCCGCCGAAGCATGGGCAAGGCGAACCGTGGCACAAAACTCCGACGGGTCGCCGTGCGCATCTGACAACCCAGATATGAGGCGTTTTACGCGGCGCGGAAGCGCTTTTTGAAGTCGCTCGGTCAACCGACGGTCGCTCGCATGCACGGCGGCTCCGCTCGCGGCGGCCGCCGACTGCAAGAGCTGGCTTGCGACGGCTCCGCCGCGATCGGCGATTGCCGACGTGTGGGTTCGAAGCGCCGTACTCAGGGCGGCCACGCGAAATCGCTGCGCATCGCTCAGTTCGTGTCCCGACGAACCGAAAATCCACTGCGCATTTCGCTTCTCTCGAGCGACCGCCCGAACGTCTCCGGTTTCCAGCTCGCCGACGTAGATTCGATCTGGTGTCAGTTCAAACAAGCCGAGCAGTGCGACGATTTCGTCGAAAGGGAGCCGAGGGTCTTTCGGCTTCACCCGGTCGCGTCGTCCGAGCCCAAGAGTCGACGGGTCAGTGCCGTCGATTTCGACCATCGAAGACTCGATGGCTTCGCATACTCGCAACCAATAGACGTCGAAGGTTTGAGCTAGACGCGACCACACAGCGCCGCATGATTGTGCACGCGGTTTCCATCGATTCGATTGGAGGTTATGCAGGGCGTTGAGCTCTGGTTCAGTGATGTCGCCCAACAGGGAGACCAACGTTAGAGCACGGAACTCGAGGTCGGGGTCCTCCATCCAAACCGCAGCTTTTTGTATTCGGCGCAGTGCGTCGATATCCAGTGGCGAAGAAGAGCGACGCGTGGCGTGCACGAAGTCCTGAGCCATGGAGCAACGGGAATCCCGGTCGAGCAGTGAAGCGAGAGACTCGGCGGCATCAAGATCTACCGGGTCCGCACTGAGCGCACGCTGGTAGCCGGCCACTGCGTCCGACGGACCGGTTTGCAGCGAAGCGGCGCGACGCTCGTAGACCGCTAGTTCGGAACCATCCGCGAGAGCCGCCGCGTTGGACCAGGCTTCGATCGCCCGTGGATAAAGCTGTGCGGCTTCCGCTGCTTCGGCGATACGGCGATGAAGATCCACGTCGGGTCCGTGAATGGTCAGCGCTGGTTCTAGTTCCGCGAGCGCTGATTTCGGATCGTGAAGTTTGAGGCGAAGATAGCGGGCGGCCGCGTAGCGAGCGCCACGGCGTTGATCTGCGGCCAGATCTGGGGATCGAGCGAGTTTTCGAAGAGTTTGGACTGCTTCTTCCCAGCGTTCTAGTCGCACCAGAGTCTCCGCGAGTAAGCCCAATGCGAACGCGTGCGTTGGTTGAGAAACGATTACCTGCTTGAGATCAGATATAGCTTCGTCGAGTTGTCCACTTCGACAAAGCGCGGACGCGCGTTCAAGCAGCAGCTCTACACGCTCGGCTGGGTCGTGGGTGGCTGTCGCTCGGGCCCGGAGCAAGTTCGACAGTTCATCCTGGGCGTCGCGGTCACGAAGAATTTCGCGCAACGTTTCGAACGCCTCGTACCGAAAAGCGTCTTCCGCGAAGGCATCCCGAAGCCGCGCTTCGGCTTCCTCAGGTTTGAAGAGCTGTCGCAGCAAGCAGATGCCACATTCTTCCAAGATGCTCGCGCGCACAGCCCCTTCCGCATGCTCCGCCAATACGTCGGAGGCTTCAGCGAACCGAGCCCACTGTTGATTTGCGCGACTTGCGGTACGGAGGGCTTCCCAGGAGGCAAGGTCATCCGGGTCATTTTGCACGATATCTTCCAGCAGCTTCGCGCCTTCTTCGAGCTGCTCCGCGCGGACCAGGGTCCGGGCGCGGGCAGCACGGAGATAGGGCTGAAACGACGGTGTAGTGACCGAGATTCGAAAGCCCAACGCTTCGGCGTAGCCCGATTCGTGTCGTGGGCCTGCCGTCTCTTCGAGAAGGATGGCTTCCGCGAGGGAAGCGATCTGCTCGGGGGGCGGAGTTGCATGTGCATCGGCGGTCCACGCGGCGTGCAGCTTCCATTCGGTTGCGGCTTCCGGGTCCTCGGTCATGTTCGCGAGTTGCCGCAATATTTCGGCGCGTGTGCCGTTGGTGTCGGGCCCGCTTTGAATCTGGCGCAACATCGCATAGCGCGCCCAGATGTCCCGAGGGTGCCTTTGTGTGACGCGGTGGATCAGCTGGGTCAGTTCGTTTGCTGAGTCACCGGCGAGGCTAAGCTGCATGCTGCCCAGTGCTCGGCGCAGCGCGACCGCGCCAGCCCCCGATTCCTCTTGAAGCAAACGACCGATAGCCTCGTTGTGGGCGGCGATGTCCGTGCTGCATAGCGTGATGCCAATGGCTGCTGCAGCCCCGACCGATTCATCGCGAAGAGCTGCTCGAAGGAGTGGGACAGCGCCTGTTTCGTCCGCGCTCGCGGAGTATCGTTCGCCTTTCAAAAAGGCCGCGATGGATTGAGTTTCGCTGGGTTGGCTGGTTGTCTGTGTGCCTGCGAGCGCGGAAAGCGCGTCTTCTTCAAGTTCGCGGTTTCGTGTCCGTACGGCGTGCATATACATCGACCAGCGAACCGCGCTCGATGTGATGTGGCGCCCGGTGCATTCTAGATAAGCTTCCGACGCAAGAGAAGCGTGTCCTGCTCGGTCCGCGGTGTAGGCTGACTTTAGGTAGAGAACTTCGCTCGTTCGCTCGTGGCGTTTGTGTTTGGCTTGCCGAAGGAGCATGTGCGCAGCGCTGACCGCATCTCCCCGGGCGTGCAACACCTCTTCAAGCAGCGCCAACGCGTACGGTTGCCGAGGCACCGCCTCGAGCACGTCTTCCAGCTGCGCTGCAGCGTGAGATAACTCACCTGTTTGCACGTGAATCCGTGCTGCGGCGCATCGATGGGCAACCTGCGTCGCCGAGGAATCGGCGTCGTCGGCGATATTGGTGTGCGCGCTGGCGGTCATGTCTGGCTTCTTCCGCAAGATGCCCCACAGCCTTGTCGCTCCGTTGGCCCATGTCGTAGTGAGACCCGGAGAAGTGACCTCGTTCAAGAAGTCTTCTATCTCATTCTCCGGTGCTTGATGTTCGAGCATTTCTGCGTAGCGTTCGTACAAAAGCGCGTCTTGTTCGCCATCCTCCAAAGCGAATGACAGAAGGTGCTCGCGCGAACTTTGTCGCCACTGTGGAGAGCCAGCCGTGTGATGCATCAGCATCCCATAGAGCTCGCGCCAGATCGGTTCCGGTTCGGAAGACGCTTCAGCCGCCTGCACGAAGGCTGTGCGCGTTGCGTCCGCGCCAGGCTTCTGGGTCATTCGCAAGGCAGCGGCTCTCCAGAACCAGTAGGCCTGCTCGTTTCCTCGTGCCCGGCGAGCACGTGCGTCGAACCACGAAGTCTTGGTTTCTGTTCTGGAGCTGCTTTCGAGCAGGTGTTCGAATCTGAGCGCGGCGACCGTAGGCGAGGCCGGGGCGTGTCGCTCTGCGGCGGCGAGCGCAGCTTCTTGCTCGCGCGACCCATCGGGCGCGAGGCTGGCGACACGAACGAATAGCACCGCCTGATGGGTCCCTTCTCCGCACCGTTCGAGCAGCCCACGCGCGAGCTTAAGCGCGCTATTCGAGTGGCCGAGTCGAGATTCGAGTTCCAGCTGCTCTGCCCGAAGAAAGGGGTCATTGGGAAGATGGCTTACCGCTTGTTGTAGGTGGTCGAGCGCGGCTGAATCGCCGCTACTCGTGGCCAAGCATGCGAGCTCGTGCCGAAGCACGGCGGCGGCGTGTTGAGCCTCGCGCATCGATCCGAACGCGGGCAGGCCCTGGCCGGAGCGGATGCTGGTGGGTGCGCCCTGATATTCGCCTTCGGCTAGCTCGGCCATTCGCTCGAGCGAGGACCGGAGCAAGGACTGGTGTCGTTTGCGCCGAGCGAGACCGATCGCGGCTCGAATTACGATGGGCCAAATCTCCGATTCGGTTTCCCCGTCGTCTATGGAACGCAGGAGTTTTTCCGCGAAATGTGGCGTCGCTTGCTCCATTGCAAGCTCTACCGACAGGCATTGACGCATGGAAGCGTCGGGTGAGTTCAACGCGCGATGGTGAATCATGGCAAACGCCGCGTTTCGATCGCTGTTTTGCCAATGGCTTCGTTCGAGCATCAGCGCAGGAGCCATCGCGTGGGGATCCATCTTGATCGCGCGCGCATACAGCGCCGCCGCGCCTTCTCCTCCAAAGTGGTCTTCGAGCAGCGCGGCCCGCGAGGTGAGCGCCGATGCGCGTTCCGATGGTCCAGGAGCGAATTTCGCTTCCCGCTCGTAGAGCTCGAGGAGGCTTTCGTGACGTTGTCCGAGTTCATAAATTCGCATCAGCGCGAAAAGCGGCGGCCTAAAACTGGGCGCTGCATCGATTGCGCTTCGGTAGTTTCGAATCGCGCTTTCTAGATCGCCGGAAGCTTCCGCGCGGCGACCGATTTCGTAATGCAGCACCGAACGCCGTTGTGGCTTGCTCGAGGCCTCAAGCTCCGCGATCCAGTCGTCCAGCTGACCAGCGAGGGCCTCGCTTTTGCTTTTTTCAGTCATGCAAGCCGGGACTTACAACCCTTGTGGTGCGCTTACGAAGTCAAGCCGTAAGCCAAGGGCTCTACTTGACTATCTTTTTGGCTGACTCACACGCTGCTGTCGAGTACGGAGCCACTTCTAGCAGCTTTTTTGCCTCTCTCGCCCCGTCGGCGTACCAACAAACGGTACCCATGACCCCGCTGGTGCACGTTGTGTTGTCTTTTCGTCGCCATGCTCGAGCGTCGGTGGGATACGTCGCGGTATTGGCGCTGAGCCTCCTTATCGTGCTGGGCATATTTGACCGCCCGGAAGGAGACTTGGGGCTCGAGCATTGGGCCGTGATTTCCGCCTGGATGGCGGTCTTCGGGGCGAAGTTTGGTCGGCGCTTGCGGATGACTCGCGGGTGGGAACAAAGCGATGAGCTTCCGGAGCCAGATTCCTCGTCCCCCGTCTCCAGTCACGCGACCTCGAATCACACAGCCTCAAACTCCAAGACCTCGAATCACACCTCGGACGAGCGCAATCTGGATATCCAGCTCAGTCTGCTCGCCGTCGTTGGGACGTATGCCATCGTACAACTCGCCGGCGGTCTGTCCGGCGTTTGGTATCCTCTGGTCTACGTATTGATATCTCTCGTCGCTTGCTGCGCGACGCATCCTGCCGCCGGAATCGCGGTCGCGTTTGCTATCGTTCTCGAAGGAGTCACGCATTTTTGGACCGACGGCAGCGACGACTGGCCTTCCTTCTTGACGCACGCTCTGTTCGTCGGTCTTTTCGGGGCTCTCGGCGCTCTGGTCATGCGGGCAGAAGTGACCCGAGTCCGCGTTCGTTCTCGTACCCGGTTGCGTGAGGAGCGAGAGCGGCTGCGTACTGAATCCCGGTTGTTTCGACTGGTCTCCCCCAGCAGCGAGGTTGCGCACGATGAACAGCGGCTGTGCCGCGCCAGCGTAGACGAAGTGCACCACCAGCTGTACTACGTGCTCGAGCTGTTGCATCGGTGCCTCGATCTGCATACGTGCGTGTTGCTCATGCTCGACGAGCAAGAGCGGCAGCTGCGTATCGTGGAGCTTGTCACAGTAGGGAAAGATATTGCGGAAGGGCCGTTCGCGGCGGGGGAAGGAGCGGTCGGTGCGGTTGTGCGCCGCGCGGAAATCGTCAATCTCCAGCACATCAAAGAGGGCTATGGGGGCTTGTGCTACTACGCCGCGCCACCGCGCGTGCGAGCATTTGTCGGCGTGCCCGTCGTAGAACGTGGACACATTCGCGGAGTTTTGTGTGCGGACCGGATTCGTGACGAACCATTTACGGCGCACGATGAGGAAACGATTCGAACATCGATTCGGCAGGTGCTTCGTGCGCTCGAGAACGAGCGTGTGTTCGTGCAGCTAGAAAGCAGCAAGCGGGAGCAAACCGTGCTCTACCAAGCTTCGAAAGCGCTTGGTGCGGCGCTCGATGAAGCGGCGGTATTGGATGCCGCGCTCGCTGCGATATCCAAAGTGGCGCCCTACGATTTCGCCGCGCTCACGATCTACGACGTGAAACACAAGCGGCACCACGTGCGGCGCGCAGTGGGAGATGGCGCGGAGCAGATCGAAGAACTGTCCTTTCGCGACAACGCATCGCTCACCGCGATGGCGGTGAAGAACAAGCACTACCTGCCTTACCGCGGAGAATTCGATGGCCGGCAGCAGGTTCTGTTCACTCGGCGCGCGGTACTCCCCGCGATGAAGTCTGTGCTGGTGTTGCCCCTGATCGTTCGAGAAGACGCGATCGGAACGTTGGCGCTCGCGGCTCGCGCCGCAGATGTGTTCGGCGAACGCGTCCGGCCATCCCTTCAGGTGCTTGCGAATCAGTGCGCCGTTTCGCTATCGAATGCGGCCGCGGTGGCGCGGCTCGAGGAGATGGCGACCACCGATGGCTTGACGGGTTGCCTCAACAAACGAAGCTTTCTCGACGAGCTTCAGCGCCGTATTCGCTCTGCCGAACGTTTTGGTCGCCGCATGTCGTTGATCGTTACCGACATCGACCACTTCAAGAGTGTCAACGACACCTATGGACACGCTACGGGCGACGTGGTGATTCGAAAGCTCGGCGAAATATTGCGGCGAGTCAAACGAGAAACCGACCTAGTGGCTCGCTTCGGCGGAGAAGAGTTTTGCATTCTTTGCGAAGAGACGGACACCCAAGGCGCAGTACTGCTCGCCGAACGAGTGCGCGAAGAACTCGGCGCGACCGAGTTTCAAACCGAGCTGGGATCGCTCCACGTTCGCGCATCGCTCGGCGTTGCAACATTCCCCGACCACGCCCAAACCTGCGACACCCTGTTCGAATGCGCCGACCGAGCGCTCTACGCCGCCAAACGAGGCGGCCGCGACCAAGTCCGCGCCGCGTAATTTTTCTTAGGGTCTGGCACCCAGACCCTCTCGTCGGGGTACGACCCCGCCGATTCACCCAAGCTCCCCCGCCAGGCTGTGTTATTTGAGGGTCTCCTAACTAACCCCCGATTCGGTTTGTGGGATGGGTAAGAGTTTGAACCCGAACACCTTAGCTTTTCTCTCGAGATTACGAATCACGCGCTGA
>JANQQS010000157.1 GCA_028284955.1 Myxococcota bacterium
GCCGGACGCAAAGAAGCGGTTTCAACGATAAATCAGACTTCGAAACTTCCTCGGACTTCTTTGACAAATGGTAGGAAGTCCAAACTCCCCCGCCAGGACGCACGTGGCCTGGTTGCGTCGGGGTGAACTGCCGTAGCGGACTCAAGGTGTGGCCTTCGATCCCAGTCTTGTCCCACCGCCGAAGCCCAACGTAACCGGGGCCCCGTCGCAAAGCGATGGGGCGGCCGCAGAGCGGCCGGCGGCGGGTGGGGGGCCCCGCGGAATCGTATTCCGCGGGGGGAGGGGCTGCGGCCAGCCCCCTCCAACAACACAGCGGCTGCGGCCAGCCCCTCCAACAACACAGCGGCTGCGGCCAGCCCCTCCGAAAAATTTAGCGCCCGGTACGCGCGGGCTGGGTGCGGTGCAGAATGGCCGGGGGCTGAATGCGTTGCTCCCGGAACGCTTTCATTACCCGCAGATTCACATCCGTTTCGAATGCCTTTTCGTAACGAGTATCGAGTACATACGCCTTCAACCGAAGACGAACCGCCACATACTGGTCCTGGATAACTTGGTTGACCAGCACGCCGACCGGTTTGGGCAGATGCACGTAGCGGCTGGTCAACGCCGCTTCGGTCACAATGTTTCGGGCAAGCGAAACGTCCTGATCAAGCCCCACGAAAAAGTCCATCACCACTTGCATATCGAGCGCGCCGTAGTTGCCGCACGATGTAATCTCGGTGATGAATTTGTTGTTCGGAATGGTGACGGTGTTGTCGTCAAGCGTCTGCATGCGGACCGACCGAAGCCCGATGGCCTGCACATCTCCGTATTGGCCTCCGAAGGCAACGCGATCTCCAACTTGAAAAGGACGATCGATCATGATGATGACGCCAGCGACGAACGATGCGACCACATCACGAATGGCGAACCCCACCGAGATCGCAAGGGTGCCGCCAATGAGCGCGAGCACCGTTTGGTCGATGCGCACGCTGAGAAACACCACCACCACACCCGTGCCGATGTAGGCAAAAAACTGGAAAAACGTCGCGAATTTTTGAAGCGTGAGCCTTCGCCCTGGAAAACGGTCGCTGAGTCGCGAGATAAAATCGCGCAGCACGCGAAGCACGAACCAAACCCCCGCCACCACGAATGCCGACGTGACGACGCCGCTCCATCGAATGAGCTGGGCGAGTTGCCCGATGGACTCCGGATTGGGTTCAGATTGAGCGTGCGCGGTCACCGCCTGAAACAACAGCATCGTCGAAACGATGATTGAAAAGGTACGACATATTTCGTTCGCGGAGCGCATGGCCGTCATAGCGTCAACAGATGCCTGCGTTGCAGCACTTGAGTGACCGCGCGGTACCACGGAAGGGTAACTCGCTGCCGATTGCCCGCTTTTTCGACGTAGCGTCGGCTTCGGGCGAGACGGAGCGCATCGGCAACATCGGTAGGATCCAGATGAGTACACTCGACGATATCCGACTCGAGCGCCAAGCCGAGCTGCACCATCGCGCGGAGCACGAAGTAAACAGAACTCGGAAGGTCTTCCAATCCGGAAACGGACGGCGGCCGAAACAACCGAACGTAGGGCTCCCCGTCTCGCATGCCGAGCGACTCTCGCCAAAAATGCAGCGCCACCGCGGGATTTCCTTTGGCATAGTCCCAAAGGATGCGGCAATAGTCACGTTCGGTGTGGTCGGTCCCTGTGCCGTAGCTCGACACGTCGATCTGACGAGGGACCACCAGATCGTCGAAACGCGGCGCGAGCTCGGAAGCCGTAGCCCGGCTCCGAACCAGCTCCGAAATCTGCGTCTCGGTCCACTTTTTTAGACGAATAACCTCCCCAAACACCGCGCGTTCGCCGCGCGCGCGCCGAAGATACTGCCATGCCGGGGCATCGATAGAAACCACCCACGCGGAGGTCCCTCCGACCAATCGCGCCAAATTGGTCAACTGGTCAATGTCGCGTAAGCCTCCAATGAGCGGACGAATCAAGCGCTGCGCATCATCGACGCAAACCACCTTCGGTGCCTTCGCTCGCAAGGCATCGGCAACTTCTTCCACCGAGCTTGCTGTTTCGAGCCCCAGCGTTTCGGCAATCGTCTTACGAAATCGCGCAAACCCACCGGGACGGCAGCTGACATGAACAACTTCGTGAGGTTCTGCTTCAGCCGCAACGCGCTTGAGAAACATCGTTTTTCCGAGGCCTCGTTCACCCACGACCGCTACCACAGCATTGGCTTCATCGTTCACCAACTCGCCTACAAACGCGACTTCGTCTTTGGCTATCGAATCGATGATTTTGGGGCAGGGAGAATCGGGCCCGAGCCGTCGGTAGGCCTCTTCTGAGAGCTCTCCGTATACGCGTTCAACACGCCCTGCCTCCGCCGTCTTCTCCACTTCCCGCCGAAATAGGTACGCGAGAAATCGCTGAGTGATGGTCAAATGGGAAGCCTGTCGCAATGCGAAGCGATACAGCCCATCACCCAGCAAATAGAGCCCGCCGACTCCCGTTGCGAGGTAGCTCATGAGGCCTCGGTCATGTGCCGCAACCCAAGATACGATGGCCGCTGGGTTGTGGCGTTCCTTGGCTCTCTGAAGAACCACCGGCCGCCACCACGACACCAACAACACAAAGATCGGCACCGCGATCATCCAGCACGTGCTGAGCACCCAATGGTACAGCGCGCCGCGGCCTACGCTCGCATCGGTAAGCGCAAGCACCAACCCTACCGCGACCACACTGATTCCGATGAGGCGCAGCGAGCGAAAACGAAGATTCGCAGTTTCGTCGCGAGCGCTTTGCCGCGCTGCGATCGAATCGACAAAGCGTACCATCAGGCCGCCGACCAACGTCCACAGCAATACGATCCAAAGGTAGCGAATCTCAGGCCGCTCGCTGAGCGAAGATACCGCGCGACTCAGCACCCAAAAGAACACCAGCCACTCCGCTGGTCGCCGGATGCGCTTGACGTACCATACGGATATCGCGATGCCGCGCGTCCAAGGCGTTTGGGGGCGACGTCGCAGCCACGCTTTGCGTATCCCATCAAGCACGGAGTCGGCTCTTCGGCGCCATCCGCGAAATAGAAAAAAGAGAAGGCCGAGTTTGAACAACGCTCCCAGCAAAGGCACCGGCGAAGTCTTGAGGTCGATCACCATCGCTCGCACGTGCCTCGGAAACGCCAGCAAATGAAATCGCGCCTCGAGCGTGATCTGTTCCACTTCGCGCTTTGCTTGCCGCACGCCTTCGGCCCCAAAACCGCGCAGCGCGCTGCGTTGTCCTTCGCTTAGGTGCTCAAGCAACGTCAATCGTGCGTGGTTCGTCGACACCACTCCGTCGCGTAGTTCCGTGGCGGTATCCCACCGAATTTTGTCTAGATCGGTCGCGAGTTCGCGAAACGATCGCAAAAGCTCCTGACGTAAATCACGCACGCGTCTTGCGTCTACATGATCCGGCAACTTCGCATCTGCTTCATCGCCTGGATCGATCCCCGGCGGAGATCCCGCGACAACCTCCGAAAGCGCGTCTTTCAACTGGGATCGAAGACTCCGAAGGCCAGGCACCAACTCCCCATAAAGGCGATCCGCGTCGAACTCGCGATCTTCATCCAGGAGCGACCGCTGGGTGATTTCTCGAACCTTTCTTTTCCATGAAAGCGCCGTCTCGCGGTACTCGTGGACATCTTGCTTCCGCGACGCAAGCTCGGCTCCAAAATGGGCTTGGCGCTCACGGATGCCGAGCAGTCGCGCATACTCCTGTGCCACCAGGCGTCGTGCTTCGCTCTGCGCGCGACGCGCCACTTCAAGCGCCCGCTCTCTCTCTGCGGCCGCTTGCGCCGCCTGAGCTTCGGCCTCAGAGCGTTCGCGCTGAACCGCTCGTTCCGAGTCCAACGGTTCGGGATCTTTCGACGTAGCGGAAGGTTTTCCGAGTGCCGCACGCCTCTCCGGCGAGAGCGCTAAATACGTTCGCCGAAGCGCGTCGAGGACTCCTTCGGCTTCTGCTATGCGGCGTTTCAGATCCTCCGCGGTTTCGCCTTCCGACAGGCGTGAAGTGCCGTCGTTGAGCAGGTCATGCGCGTTTGTGTTGGGCACAGTTGGAGTTTCATCATCGCCATCTACGCGCTTCGGTGTCTCAGACAGAATAGAGTTCAAACGACGCAGCTGTTGCGGTAGGCCTCTGTCGAGGAGATTTACCCGGAGCGCACTGCGTTGATTTTCAGGTGATCCTTCGCCCGACAAAAGATCGCGAAGAGCTTGCGCCCGCGTGCGTTCTTGGAGGAGTCGAGCTTTCAGCTCTTTGCGCTCGGCGTTTGCTCTTTGTGCAGTTTCTCTCCGCTTCGCATGACGCGCCAAAATCGCACGGCGACGTGACTCCGAAAGCCTCAAAAACTGCGCCTGAGTCCGAGCCAACTCCTCAAATTCCGCCGCGACCGGCTGGTCTGTGGAAGCCACCACGCGACGCGGCAACAAGACGTGAACGAGCGCTGCCGCGGCTGGAGAAGCAAGATCGACGACGAATAGGGATTCGACATCGATATTCGGATCCAGTGTTCCCGCGATCAGCGCTTTGATTTGAGTGGCTCGGCGATCCGCGTCGATGCGTCCATTCAAAACGTTGATCTCGGACGAAGGTCCGTCAGAACCCGCATCGGCCTCGACCTGAGGTTGTGCGCAAACGGACCCTGCCCACACGGTGGGTGTCGATACGACGACCCACCACACCATGGACCTTTGCATGAATTTCCACGTGCTGGTCGTTTGGTTTCCCCTCATGGTGTTCGCGGGATGAACGCAACCAACGATGTTACCGGAAACTTCGCTCGAGCCATAGTTCATCGCGATCGGCACCTCATGGTCGTCTGCAAACCTAGCGGAATCCCAACCACGGCTCCCCATCAGCAAAGTTGTTTGGTGCGCCAAGCCGAACGTTTTGACAAAGCGGCGAGAGATTTCGCCCCTGCGGCACGTCTTCATCCGACATCGCGTCTCGATGCTCCGGTGAGCGGTTTGGTAATTTTTGCCCGAACGAAAATGGCCATCGCAACATTGCTTGAAGCGAGAACAGAAAGAACCTACCGACGTCGGTACGTCGGCTTATGCGCGCACTCGCCCGAACCAAACGCAGGCCAGTGGACCGATGTGATCTCTATCGATCCTCGCGACCCCCGTCGTCGTCGCGTAGGGATGGGACGCGGAGCTCGCGACGCGTGTACCCGCTACGAAGTGAACGCAGCGAGCACGGTTGCATGCTTGCTGTCGCTGTGGCCGGAAACCGGGCGCACCCATCAGCTGCGCGTACATGCAGCCGCAGCGGCGTGCCCTTTGCTCGGCGATGTCCAGTACGGCGGCTCGAAGCGCATCACCCTACCGAACGGACAAGTGATTCCTGTCAACCGAGTGATGCTCCATTGCCGAGAAGTTCAGATACCTCGAGTCGACGCACCTGGCCATTTCCGATTTGAAGCCCCCTTGCCACAAGACATGCGCGCTGTGATCGATGGCGGCTTCAGCTCGATGAACATCGATTCCGATGAGCTCTAACCCGGACAAAGTAAAGTTCAGGTGAGCGTATTGGCCAGAAGAATGAGGACGACAGCAAGGAGTGCCGTAAACGGCACGGTGATAAACCAGCTTGCGAAGATGCCTTTAAGCACGTGCAGATTGATAGCGCCGATACTGCGCGCGAAGCCTACGCCGATCACCGCGCCGACTAGCGTATGGGTCGTGCTCACGGGCAAGCCAAGTTTGCTGGCCATCACGATGGTGCTCGCAGCCGCGAACTCGGCACAAAATCCCCGCGACGGTGTCAGCTTGGTAATTTTTTCGCCGATAGTGGCCATGATCTTGTAGCCGTAGGTGGCCAAACCTCCGACGATTCCTATGGCGCCGATCAACAACACGTTGATGGGCACCTCTACTTTGCTCCCCATTTGCCCGCTCACCGCGCCAAACACCGCCGCGGCAGGGCCCACTGCGTTGGCCACGTCGTTGCTCCCGTGCGCGAATGCGACAAAGCACGCCGTCAAAATCTGCAAGGCGCGAAATACGCGTTCGGTGCGATGCAACTGGTGTTCGAAATTTTCTTCGGGAATCGGCTCTCCGGCAATGCGATGGAGCACCGGGCGCGCGATCAGACTTCCGGTCAGCCCGATCGCAACCGCGATAGGAAGCGCGGTCGTCAATGGGAGGTCAAGCTTGAGAGGCTTGAGACCTTTGAACATCATAGCAAGGGAGAGAATCCCGAAAATCGGGAACACCATGAGCGGCCCCCAACGGGATAGTGCTTCGGTCGGTGCCTCTGCATCGAGCACTCGTGTGCGAATCACGTTGAACAACAGAAAACCGACGATTGCTCCACAAAGCGGTGAGACGATCCAGCTCGCGGCAACTCGGGCCACAACGCTCCAGTTCACCGCGTCGAGACCGCCGGTAACCACGCCAAAACCCACCACCGCACCCACGATGCTGTGCGTGGTGGAAACAGGCCAGCCCAAGTATGTCGCAAGATGAAGCCAAAGCGCGGCGGCGAGCAGGCAACACGTCATGCCCACAGCCACGACCATGGGGTCGGACCCCAAAGCCGAGACGTCGACGATTCCCTTGCGGATGGTGTTGGTGACGGTACCGCCGACCAGCATCGCGCCGCCGAACTCGAAAATCGCGGCGATGACGATGGCCGCCTTGAGCGTAAGCGCGCCGGAGCCCACCGAAGTCCCCATCGCGTTGGCGACATCGTTGGCGCCGATATTCCACGCCATATAGAGGCTTGCGACGGCCGCGACACCCAGCAACACGGTAATGAAGTCCATGATTCGTGACTCTGGGCGATGGTCTGCGAGCGAAAATGGTCAGCGCGCTAAAAAGAGCCGGAACTGATCGCCGACGTTCTCCGCGTGATTGGCCATATCGCCAATTTTGTTTAGGACTTTGGTCCACATGAAGACGGCCATCGGCGCCATGCGGTCTTCCGCTTTGAACAGTGTTTTGGCGCACTGGTCTTGAAGCTTGTCTGCCTCGTGCTCTTTCTGGCCGAGTTCCTGAATGAGCGACTCCGCTCGGCGCGCGACGCTTCCGGCGAAACTCGCTTGCACCAGAGAATCCATCAATCCGGTAAGCTCCCCGGCGGTACGCACTGTGTCCATGACGCGTTCCACGAAGAGGTGGAGCACCGTTGCCATCTCCTCCGGAACCTCGAGCGTCCGCAGCGTGAGTAGCACCCCGACATCTTCTGCGCAATCGGCCACCGCGTCGATCTCAGACACCAAACGGAGCGCGTCACGACGATCAACGGGCAGAAACAAACGCACCGGCATGTGGCCGCGAACTTTGTTTTTTACCTCGTCGGCGTGACCCTCAAGCGTGCTCACTTCTCGAGCTAGGCGGAGAATCGCGGCCTGATCGTTTTCAATCAAAGCCTCTATCATCACGGGCACTTGCTCGCAGCACACGATCACGCTCTGCATCAATTCTTCGATACGCGGAAGAGGGCTACGGACGAGAAGGTTGGCGAGCGGGATGCGCATGCCCGGGGCGTATATCAGCTTCGGTAAAACCCCGCCACCGGTCGATGGTGGGCCCCACGAAATCTTCTATTCTTCCGTTCAAAGCGCACGATTCAGACCGACGCGCGAAGGCTACGGCTTCGCCAAACCACAAGCCGCCGCGACATCGTCTCGATACCGTTGCCAATGGTTTGCGGCCTCGCGAACAGCGTCTACGCAAGGCTCCCGAGAGCCCTCGGCAACGTGGCTGAGCATGAGTCGCCACGCGGCTTGGCGATGGTCTCCCTCAACCGACCGGTGCGCCTTGGTGAGCGCAAGCGCCTCCAATGGAAGATCGTAGTGGACGACAAGCGGATGCTCCTCGAGTGGTGGCGCCGGGCGCTTCGGCGCATTCGGGTCGAGCTCCCCGCGTTCATGAGCAGTGCCTTCGAGAAATATGGTGGACACCGCCGCGGCGACCTCCCAACCTCGATGCTGCGTGGCTTCGTCGAGAAACGCTCGGTACGTCGCTGCGGCAGGCAAAAGCTGGACGTACCGAAAACGGTCGAGGTCCATGTTCATGCCGCGGGGGTACTCCAAAAATAGTTCAGGATGAGGCTTGCCCGCGACCAGTCCGCCGGTTTCTTCTTCATAGATATTCTCCGCGAGGTCGCGACGAACTTCGGCAATGGGACATTGCACGTACGCACGAGCTACGAAGATAGGAAAGTCTCGCACATATACTTCGTATTCTTGCTCCAGGTGGATGTGGAGGCGCGCTTTGGGAACCGCACCGGATGTAAACAGGGGCCACGCCCAATGAGTTTTTGATTCCATCGCGCAAAGGAGTGCTTCTCGAAACTCGTCACGGGTCATTGCAAAATGATCGTCAATGGATCGCGCCCTGTCCACCACGCGCTGAGTTCACCATGCCGGGTTCATCGACCTGGGTTCATCGACTCATATGTCCAGGAACTTGACCCCGTGTCCGGAAATGCCATGGTCCGGGGGTGGTGCGGAAACTGAGCAGCTCGCCCCTTGCGGTCATGGCGATGGGCTTGGGATCTGGCTTCCTCTGGACCTGCGCGTACGAATCGGCGACGGGACAGCCTCGCGAATCGCACAGCGGCAGGATCGCGGCGGCAATGAACACGTCCGGGACCGAGTCGCCCGTAGTGTCGTCATCACGCTCCGGCCAGCGCACGACCACCCGAATAGGGCCTCGGTTGATCTCAGATGCGGATCCCGAGCACCCATACGGCTGGGGCATTGCCATCGAAGATCGCGACCGACGGTCCATGCGCGCATTTCATCACGCGCTGCGCCGTGCCGAACAAGGCAAGGGGCAGGCCCGATTGGTATTCTACGGCGCATCACACGTGGCGAGCGATTCGTTTACGGGACCCATTCGCGAAAAGCTTCAACAGCGTTTCGGCGACGCAGGGCACGGCTTCGTACTTCCCGTTCACCCCTGGCCCTCCTACCGTCATCGCGGGGTCAAAATCGACAGCAACCACCGCAGATGGAACGCCACGCGCGTCCGGGCCGTCTCCTCAGCGACCGACTTTTTCGGATTGGCGGGCGTGTTCGTCGAAACTTCAAAATCAGGAGCACGTGGCGCACTCCGAACAGCGGAAAAAGGTCCCGTCGGCCAACACGTAGAACTCTTCGACGTGTTCTATCTAAAGCAACCCAAAGGGGGCGATTTCAGCGTGGTAATCGACGGGGAACGTCGCGCAACGATTCCCACGCGCGCCAACGATAGCCAACCCGGATACGCCACGTTTCGCGTACCCGATGGCCCACATGAGCTTGAAGTACGCACATCGGGCAACGGCAAAGTTCGGCTCTTTGGTGTCGCAATGGAGCGTGACCGGCCAGGAGTGATTCTGGATACCCTGGGCATCAACGGATCGCGGGTTCGATACCATCTGTTGTGGGAAGAGCGTCTGTACGTAGAGCATCTCCGGCGCCGTTCGCCGGACCTTGTCGTGCTGGCGTATGGAACGAACGAAAGCGGTGATGACACTCCGATTTCTCTCTACGAGTCGCGCCTGCGTGAAGTTGTTGCTCGCGTAAAAAACGCCGCACCGCGCGCATCCTGCCTGCTCATCGGGCCTTCCGACCGGCCCATGAAAATGGGCCCGCGGGAATATCAGGACCGCCCCCGGACGGGACAACTCATCAGTGTGCAGCATCGCGTTGCCCTCGACACGGGCTGCGGTTTTTTCGATCTCGTGGCCTTTCAAGGAGGCCCGCTTTCGATGGTAGAATGGGCCGCCGCGGATCCTGCCTATGGCTCGCGAGACCATATTCATTTTACGAGGCGTGGCTATCGACGACTCGCTGACGTGTTGTACGATGCTTTACTCGAAGGCTACTCCGACTAGTGTCGCGTCCGAAAAGTTTTGCGCGCCCTCGCTTGTCTTCGCCACCACCGGCTGCGTTGCTCGTCGTCGAAATAGCTTCGGCTATTCCTCCTCCTCCCGCATTGCCGCTGGCACCGAATCCAGCGCGAGCTTCGCTGAAAACTTTTCGGACGCAACACTAGTTGTCGCGATCATGGTCGGCGCTGCTCAGCCATTCGGCGAACCCTTTGAGGAGCGCTTTGTACAGCATGTTGCCGAGCACTTCGTAGCCGGCAGGTGTCGCGTGGCGAAAGTCGTCGAGCGCGAGGCGGGGTCGCGATTTATACCATCGCGCCATTCCTCCTTCGCCCCCCATGGCCGCCCACGTGTCGTAGAACGCGCAGCCCTCGTGTTCGGCGGCTGAGCGCTGTGCTTCTACAATATCAGGAACCGATTCGAAGGTGACGATACGCCCGCGCTCATCACGCTCCGCCTGGTCCAAAGGAGCAAACACCAAGCAGCCGAGTTCCTCTCGCCCCGCGCGCATGCGGCGGATCACCTGCACGTAGTCGCTTTCATAGGTTTCCCGCTTTATTTTGTCGCTCGCTTCGTTGCCACCAAACCCGAGAATCAGCAGATCGGTTTCACGGCGGCGAAGCTGTCCCGCGATATGGGTCGCGTCATAGTTGAGCAACCGCGCAGCTCGAGCGCCGACCAGCCCAATCGAATCGTACACGACGCCGGGCCCGTTGCGTTCGAGGACTACGCCATACACCCGTGGCTGACCGCGTCCGCCAAAGCGCAACTCCAATCGATGAGGCCCATCGGGCACTTCGATTCGCTCGACGGCATCTTCCATGGCTTCCGATCTTGTTTCAAGGGTACGCGGGTCGTCATCGTCCACCCTGATCAACAGGTCACCACCGCGCTCGTGGCGCTGGAAGTACACGTCAAACCGTGAAACTGCATTGCCGACTGGCGCCTCTTCGTCGGTTCCAAACCTTGCCCAGGCGCCGGGACGCCCGCGGAACTGAATACCGCCGAGTCCATAAAAGCCTGTGCGATCGTGGCGGCGAAGAAGCTCGCGGAGCACCCAACCGTCGCTCGCACGATGGTATACGTCGCGATGACGGTATGGGAGATAACCCTTGGCGACCAAGATAAAGCCATGGCCTCCGTCGCCAAAACGCACCTGCAACTGCCGCCGAGCGGTATGCGTAATCAAGTCGGTGGCGATACTGGAATCCCCGTAGTGGGTGATCCGCGTCATCGCCCGCGGTTTTCCCAACGCAGTCCGCAGCAGCGCTTTGTAAAACGGACGCATGCCGCGACCGGTGGGATCAGAAATGAAGATATCGATACCCGCGTACTCTTCTGGATCGACATAAACCGGTGGAAGGTTGCTCGGGCGCGCGGAGCGTTTTGAGTTCGAGGTTTTTGAGCGCGAGGTTTTTGAATGTGAGGCTTCTGAGCGCGAAGGCTTCGCAACTCCCGACGCGTCGCCGAGATTGGCCTCGACCGCGGCACCCAACTCTTCTCGCACGCGCGCGCGAGTTCGCTGGGTGGACCGATATCCTCCCCCCGCTCCCGCAAACGTCGGCAGCTCTTCCCATTTTGTGAACAACGAAGATAGCGGCGGCGGTTCACCAGGAACCCAAGGGCGAAAGCGATGGAGATTGGGCACTTGATACGTAAGCAGCATCAAACATGCCAGCGTCATCGCGACGACACCCAAGCGCCCGAGCGCTTCCCGAGTTTCTGCTGACAACGAGCTTTCGTTGGTCCGAGTCATTGATATGGATTTCAGAACTGAAAGTAGATGTAGGGAACCGCAGCCGAGGTCGCAATCATCGACAAGATCGCCGCACCGGTTGCGAGCGTAGCCGCCTGCAGAGGCGCAGGAAGCCGCACGAAGCTCGTCTCCATACTTCCGATGACTTGCCGCGGAACATAATGAGCGATGAACGAAACCGCGAGCAGTGCCCACACTCCAGCAGACACCTGCGCCACAGACGACGTCCCGCTGAATATGCGAGACGTTACGTCGACAGCGTTGTCTACGCTCGTGGCGCGAAACAGGATGCGCGAAAAGACAACGAATTGGAGGCAGAAAAACACTTTCGACACGCGCACCGACCATGGGTCGACGGCATCCTTCGTCCGTTTGGACGCACGATACGCCGCCCGATGAAGAACCATCGCGCCTGCTTGAAGCAGGCCGTACCAAACGAATGTCCACGACGCGCCGTGCCACAGGCCAATCAGGAACATCGTGAGCCACAGGTTGAAGTAGGCACGTATCGGCCCGCGTCGTGAACCGCCGAGCGGGAAATATAGGTAGTCGCGAAGCCACGAAGAGAGCGTCATATGCCAGCGTCGCCAAAACTCTGCCGGATTGGTCGCCTGATAAGGTCGGTCGAAGTTCTCTGGCAAGCGAATCCCCATGAGGAGCGCCGAGCCTCGTGCTACGTCGGTGTACCCCGAAAAGTCGCAATAGATTTGCATAGTGAACGCGTACAGCGCGACGACGACCTCCGACGAGGTGAAAAGTTCGGGATTGTCAAATACGCGGTCGACTAGATTCACCGACAAGTAGTCTGCGACAGCAACCTTCTTGACGAGTCCGACTAGAATCCAAAACAGTCCGCGACTGATCTGCTCGCTCGATACCGACAGGCGACACGAAAGCTGAGGAAGAAACTCCGATGCGCGCACGATCGGGCCGGCAACGAGCTGCGGAAAGTAGGTCACGAACACCGCAAAGCGAAAAAAATTTCGAGTCGGTTCGATTTTCCGACGATAGATATCGATGCTGTAGCTGAGCGTCTGGAACGTGTAGAACGAAATGCCCACCGGCAGCAGCACGTTCAACAACGGCAGGCGAACATCCATGCCGAGCAGCCCGGCAGTATCTCCAGCCGCTTGAACGAAGAAGTTGTAGTACTTAAATACGCCAAGCAGGCCAAGGTTTCCGCACAAGCTTGCGATCAACCATGCTTTGCGCACCCTTGGGTTGTTGCTGCGGTGAATGCGGAGGCCGGCTGTGTAGTCGAGGACGGCCGAACCGAGAATCAATACGATATACGCTGGATGCCACGCCATGTAGAACGCGCACGATGCTCCAAATAGGAACACCAAACGCGACATGGGTTGGCTGTGCAGCAGCCAGTAGCCAAGCACGGCGATCGCAAGAAAAATGAAGTAATCGAGGCTGTGAAACAGCATGATAACGCCCGCGTCTGGGCTCGGGCACCCTGGCAGCAGCCAGGCTAGTGGGTTGGATGGATGGGCCCGATCTCTAGCGCGTCGGATAGCAGCTGAACACCTGCCGCACCAGTTCTATCCCTGGAGGGGCTGGCCGCAGCCGCTGTGTAGTTGGGAGGGGCTGGCCGCAGCCCCTCCCCCCACCCGCCGCCGGCCGCTTCTGCGGCCGCCCCATCGCTTCGCGACGGGGCCCCGGCAGACTACCCTCACGAAACCTGGTGACGTGCATCCTGGCGCTCAAGAAGCAAGGTGCCACGCCCAGGCAAGCGCGGACAACACCAGAGCAAACAGCAACCCGATCGTCACCACTCTCGCCGTGCGCGCTCGTCGTTCGGCGGGTGGAGCCAGCGTGGCCGCGGTGTCGTCATGCCGGACTCGATGCCCGAACTCAGGTTGACCATATTGCACGACACCGCTCGCGTCGGCGGATGGTGGCACGCTGGCTCGCCGGATTCCGCTCAATCGTTCGATTGTCGAGTCGCCAGCGTCATAGGCGTAGGAGGAGCGTATTCGTCGTGGGTCACAAGCTGGCTGGCCTGCTTGAACGAAGAATGAGTTCCACATGATCGCGTCGTCACGGTCCAGGAAATACAGTAACTCGCAAGCCATCGTCGCCACATTCGGAAAACGGTCGCTGGTCTCGTACGCCATCGCGCGCAGGATCACCGCTTCCATCTCGGGCGGGAGATGATGTGCGAGTTCTGTGGGCTTCGGGAAAGGATCGCCACGCCCCACACGCTGCAATAAGTCGACTACGGTGTCCGCATTCCGCGGCAAGAGTCCGGTCAAGCACTCATAAAGAATCACCCCGAGCGCATACTGATCGGTGGCGGCAGCCTGACGGAGCTCACCGCGCGCTTGTTCCGGCGACATGTACTCTGCGGTACCCAAAATGCGGGCTCGTGCATCAAGTTCCTGCGTGTCGTCGCAATCGAGCTGCGATACCCCGAAGTCCAGCAGTTTGGGAACCGAGCGCCCCATAGCGTCGATCGACAGAAAGATATTGTCTGGTTTGAGATCTCGGTGAACGACGCCGGCTCGATGGGACGCTTGGACCGCTGCGAAGATCGGCAGCAGCAACTTGAGCGTTTGCCCAATCGACAACGAAAACTCGGCGCGCAAGAGCTCTTCCAGCGAGTTGCCCTGAAGGTATTCCATCACCAGGTACGGTGAGGTACCGTGTACGCCATTGTCGGTGATGTCGATGATATGAGGGTGCTGGACCCGCGCACAGGCTTCACCTTCGCGCATCAATCGTGCCTGCGACTCTGGAATCGCTGCCATTTCCGGGCGGAGAATTTTCAGAGCGACGCGTTTGCGCAGGCCCACATGGATCGCTTCGTAGATGTCAGCGCTACCGCCCGAACCCATGAGGCGAACGATTCGGTAGCCGTCCACAACCTCGCCGGTCCATGCGGGGGATGGTGTCTCCCTATCGTCAGCCGCACCCAACTCGCCCCTATCATCAAAGTACGGAAAAAAGTTTTCTGTCGCAAGCTCGGCGCTCCATCAAAAAGGCGCGCTCGTGCGGTCTTAGGGCTACCTTGATTTCGCTGCTGCAGGGTCTTCTGCAAACGTAACGTCCAGCCGGATATTGCCCTGCGCGGATGGTTCGAACTGGGTGCGTCGGAGCGCGCGGGTAATGCAGGGCGGTCCGAGAGGGCTTTCCATCGTGGTGTTCACAAGTTTCGGAGTCGCTTTACCTGTGCGCGTGATTCTCAACTTAACCTCCGCGGTCCCCTTGGCGGAGTGTCCGCGGCGAGTAGCTTTTCGTCGGCAGTCGAGCAAAAGTGGAATCGCCCCGCGTACCGCGGCATGAACACCTTGTACGGCGTTGGAGGAGCTTGTAGGCGGCGCGGTCACCAAAAAACGAACTTCGCGGCCGGGAGTTCCTCCTGCGGCCACGAGCGAACCGTCCGGACGCTTGTTCACGCGCACGTTTCGTTCCCTTGCGCTTCGTCGCTCGGTGCGCGCGACACCCGATGCGGCTGCGTTTTGAAAGGTCAGTACGGCGATGGCTGACGCGGGTGGCGAGATATCGCGATAGGACGCGTTCTTCACCGCCTTGACCGCGCACGCAGTGAGCGCCGCATCGCCTAGGCTATCGGAGCGAGCGGAGACGCTCGCGCCTCTCGGTTTCACCTCCACGAATAACCTCAGGGTGCCTTCGATGGTCGGTCTTTCTTCCACCGTTTTCGCGTAGCAAGCGCGTACCCCCGCAATCGAACCACCGATCGCACCCCCCAGGCGCCCAAGCTTCCCCCGGCTCGTGCCCGGACCGCTCTCGATGCGCAGCCGAACGTCGGCTCGCGACGTGATCGATGCTTCCCCCGATCGCATCGATTGCGCGGAGAGCGTTCCTACCGGCAGCGCGAGCATGGCTGCGGCGAGCACAGTGAGCCGTAGCGAGGCTCGAGCAAGAGGGGCTGACGTGTTAATTGACCTTGGAGAGAAACGTCGCATTCTGCGCATCATGCCGAAGAAGACGCATAAGCGAAATAGATCTTCACCTGATGGATGGTCTCCGAGGGCATGGACTTCGAAATCTGAACAAAAAGCCAGTCATGAGGAACGCTCGGGAAACCGGCTCCGCGCATGACCCAAGCGCAACGCCGTCAACGTATTTTGAAACTCGCCCTGCCGATCATTGGCGGCATGACATCTCAGAATGTGCTGAATCTGGTGGATACGGCCATGGTTGGGGTACTGGGCGACACGTCTCTCGCAGGGGTTGGACTGGGAGGCTTCGCCAACTTCTTGTTGTCGGCGTTCGTGCTCGGATTGGGCGCAGGCGTTCAAGCCATGGCGGCCCGCCGGGTCGGTCAAGGCGACATACACATCGCCGCGGTGCCTCTCAACGGCGGTCTGTTGCTTGCTTTGGGCGCAGCCGTGCCGTGGTCGATATGTCTGGTTGCGCTTGCTCCCCACTATTTCCCGTGGCTCACGTCCGATCCCCAAGTACTGGCGGAAGGAGTCCCGTATCTGCAAGCACGCCTCGTAGCAATGACCGCGCTTAGCATGAACTATGCATTCCGGGGGTTCTGGAACGCCGTCGACAAATCGATGCTCTACATGCGCACGCTGATCGTCATGCACGCGTCCAACATCGTGCTCAACTGGGTATTTATTTTCGGCAACCTTGGTGCGCCAGAACTCGGCTCGCTAGGAGCGGGAATTGCGTCCTCTGTCTCTACATTCGTCGGCGTCGGGTCCTATTTCTTGCTCGGCATGCGCCACGCTCGTTCGTCTGGTTTCCTGCGCGGCATCCCCGACCGTCGCACGATTCGCACCATGGTGCGGTTGGCGGTTCCCGCTGGCGCCCAGCAGTTTTTTTTCGCAGCCGGAATGACGGTATTCATGGGAATCGTAGCCCGCGTCGGCACACGGGAGCTCGCCGCCGCAAAGGTACTTGTGGACCTGATTCTCGTGGGTGTGCTTCCGGGTCTCGGATTTGGTCTGGCAGCCGCTTCGCTTGTCGGCCAAGCGCTCGGACGAGGCGAACCCGAGGATGCAAAAAGGTGGGGCTACGACGTCGTCCGGATCGCGATCGCAACTGTATTTATTCTTGCGCTTCCTGCTGCCATCGGGCCGCAATGGATCTTGAGGGTGTTCTTGCACGATCCAGCCACGCTAGAACTCGCGCGCTTGCCTATGCGCCTCGTCGCCATATTCCTCGCATTCGATGTCGCTGGTGTCGTGCTCATGAATGCGCTCATCGGCGCAGGTGACACACGGCGGGCCATGCTGGTGGGCACTTCGCTGCAATGGCTGCTGTTTTTGCCCGTGGCCTACGTCGTGGGCCCACTATTCCAACTCGGGCTGACTGCCATCTTCATCGCCAATATTGTCTACCGACAACTGCAATCCATCGTGTTTTTAGGGATTTGGAAACGAGGCGCGTGGACCCAGGTGAAAGTCTAGCCCGCAACGGTCTCGGAGTCGTATCGGCACCCGGCGGGTGCACCCCGTTCAGACTTCTGAAGACGCGTCGTGTTTGTGTAGGTGACCTTGGGCCACGCGAATTGTGATCTCCATGACGCCGACGTAGCTGAGTCTGTCGCGCGTATGCTCGACAAAAGGATTGGGGCGGGGGATCTGGATATGCCGATGTTGCCCGCAGCTGCAACAAAGCTTCTCGCGTTACCGGAAGATGCCGATGCTCGAGCGTTGTGCGGCGCGCTGGAAACCGATCAGGTGATCGCTGCGCACGTGCTTCGACTCGCCAATTCTGCGGCGTATCGGGGTGCCACTGAGATTGTTTCACTTTCCCAAGCTGTGGCTCGTCTCGGTGGGCGTGTGATTCGCCAGCTCGTCATGCTGATTGTCAGCGATACGCAGGTGTTTCATTCAGTCCGTTTTGCAGAGCCCGTTCGCTTGGCTCGGGAGAGATCGGTCGCGGCAGCGGTTTTCTCGGGAGAAACCGCCCGTCAAAAACGCTTGAGCGTAGAGCATTCGTTCCTGGGGGGCTTACTCCACAACGTAGGTCAACCGATCTTGTGGAGATTGCTGGAGCAGCACGTCAAGGGAGAAGCGTCACAATCCACCTTGGAAGACATCGTCATCAAACGGCACTCGGTCGTCGGAGCGACGCTGGCGGCCGCGTGGGAACTGCCCGCGACGCTCATCGACTTATTGAACAACGTAGAGGATTCCCCGCAACCCGCCGAAGAGGTCGATGATTTTGTATGGGTGGTTCGATTCGGGTGCGCATGCGCGACTCAAATCACAAACGCTGGCGAGTCGACCAATGACAACGACGTACCGCACGAACTTCAAGATCACCCTTCTGTTGACTGGCTCGAGCTCTACCCCGATGACGTAGAGCACATTTGGGCGCACCGCGACCGCGCGTTGGCACTCCTATCGTCCAAAGAAACATAGCGTCTTCATCGGAGGAACATCGTGCCTCAGAACACCGACCAGCAGAGCAGACTCAACTTCGACTTCATCGTCATCGGCGGAGGGCCGGCTGGTCATCAAGGCGCAATCGTGGCTGCGAAATCAGGCGCGTCGGTTTTGCTCATTGATGCGTCGCGAGCCATGGGAGGCGCTTGTGTTCATCGGGGCACGATTCCGAGCAAAACCTTGCGCGAAACTGCTATGGCTATGCGCCAGCTCGAAGCAAAGAGCGGTGGTGTCGTTGTCGCGCCGGTCGATGACCAGGTGCGCATCGAAAGCCTGATGAAACGGAAAGGTCAGGTGCTCAATGCGCACGCAAGCTATTTGAACGCTCAGCTGGAGCGCAACGGCGTTCATCGGTTGCGAGGTCGCGCACGCTTTGTCAACGCGCACGAGCTCTGCGTGCGCGGAGTGCGGGGAGAAGAGACTCGCGTCCACGGTCGGCGAATTCTTATCGCTACCGGGTCCAGGCCACGCAAGCCGCCGGAAATCCCCGTAGACCACCAGCACATTCTCGACAGCGATTCTGTCTTGTCGCTCACGTATCTTCCGCGGTCGCTCATCGTTCTGGGAGGCGGCGTCATCGCCAGCGAGTACGCCTCGATATTCGCAGCTCTCGGCGTAGAAGTGACCATGGTCGACCGTGGCGAGCGGCCGCTCGCATTTCTCGATTCCGAGCTCACAAGCCGTTTCGTCAGCCACTTTGAACGTCTCGGAGGGCGCTTTTTGCCCCGGGCAACCGCAGCACAGGTTGCGTGGGATGGTGCGTCTTCGGTCCGAGTGCAGCTCGGAAGCGGGGAAGAGTTGGTGGCGGATAAGTTGCTTAGCGCGATCGGCCGCGTGCCCAACGTCGAGTGGTTGGCGCTCGATCACATCGGCATCGAATGTTCGAAACGGGGGCACATTCAGGTCGACAACAACTTTCGAACGTCGACGCCGCATATCTATGCCGCGGGAGATGTCATCGGGTTTCCCGCGCTGGCTTCGACCTCGACCGAGCAAGGGCGGCGCGCCGCCTGTGATGCGCTGGACGTCGCGGTGAACGTTCCAATCGAGGCCATGCCGGTCGGAGTCTATACCATTCCAGAAATCGCGAGCGTCGGGCTTGATGAGGCAGCGGCGCGCGCGCTGGGCCCCGTCGTCGTTGGGCGCGCGCGGCTCAGCGAAATCGCTCGCGGCCACATTGCGGCTACGGAATATGGCCTCTTGAAGTTGGTCGTCGACGCGCAAACGCAGCGCGTTCTGGGAGCGCAAGCGATCTGCGAGGGGGCGGCTGAGCTAGTTCACATTGGGCAAATGGCGTTGATCGGCAACTTTGAATGCCGCACCTTTGTCGACGCCACATTCAATTTCCCGACACTCGCGGAAAGCTATCGAGTTGCTGCGCTCGACATCATGGAACAGCTCACGGAACGTCGAGCTGTCGCCTAGTGCTCAGTCCCAACTGCTTTGAGCGATGCTCGCGCCGGATTCGGCGACAACGGCAAGGCGGGAGGAGGAGGAATAGCCCAGCTATTTCGACGACGAGCAACGCAGCCGGTGGCGACGAAGACAAGCGAGAACGATCAAACAGTTGGGACTGAGCACTAGTCTTCTATACGCTCGATCGATGTGATCATCACGCGGCCCTGTGGACCGACCGAAAACGAAAATCTTACAGCGTCCCCCGGTTTCAGACCCGAGGCCTGTTGTGGCTCTCCAAAATTGAAAGGCATGGTCATCGCCTCCATGAACCCTTCGATGCGCTCGTGCGCAATCGTTGCATATTCGCGATCGGGGTCGAGCGACTGAATCGTGCCCTGAGTAGTCCATTCCTGAACTGGCTCGTCGCGCTTCGTTTGCGCGTTCCACCAAAAAAGAGTCGCGAAGCTGATTCCTCCCGCGATCAACGCCGCCGCGAGGGCCATAGCCCAGGTACGTGGGTTGCGACTCGATTTCTCGCTCATTGGATATGCGCTCCGTTCATAGTATGCCTGCCCAGTGTCTTCTGAGCTTGATGTACCGCCTCCTCGTTCCACGATCCAGCCCTCCGCACTGGTTCGCTCTCTCGCCGAGACTGCCGAAACGGTTGTTCCCTGGTTCTATGAGCAGATGCCAAAGGAATATCTGCTGGATACGGACGTGGAAAATCAGCGCAAACACTTGAGCGCGATCATCGGCGCCCGAGCTTCCGGCGCGCCTCCTCGCATGACCCTGAAGAACCACGATGGTTCCGTGTGGACGTTTATCCACGAAGAGAGCCGCCCCGGGATACTGGCTCAGTTTCTGGGTCAACTGCCGCGCAATCGCACGCTCGGATCCGCGAAGGTGCATACCGGTCGTGACGGAACGGTGGTGCTTGATGTGTTTCGTTTCGAAGAAGCGCTTCGTCGTTTTGAGACGAACAACGACGCGCACCAAAACAAGTTGGCGCAAGTGTTGTCGGCCGCTGGCGCAAGCACCGAAACCGAGCAAAACACTGTGCGTTCGTTCGTCATGGGTTGTTCAGATTCCTACCTTCTCTCTGTATCCGCAGAACGAATCATCGACCATATTCGCCTCTACGAAGCACTAGAGCGCTCGGGAAACACACAGCTATCCGTTCGGAACGAGCCCGACGCGAAATTTATCCGATTTAGTTTGGCCATGCGGCACGTCGAGCCTCGTCGAGTACTCGAGCGACTGGCGACACATATTGGACAACGCGGGGTGGACATTCACCGCGCGTACCTGGACACGGTATTCGGAGTGAACGATCGAGTGAACATCGTATCACTCGTACTCGGACCAACGAACGGCCTCCCCGCCAGCCTCGAAGACGAAGTGCGCCGCATGCCCTGGATGGACGCCCGAGTGCTCGAGATGCACAAATCGAACCCACAGCTATCGCTCAACCGGACGGAGCTCACGGTCGCGCTGGTCGATTTGGCCCACGCTCTGCTCGGTGCAGACAATCCGCATGCGCATTCAACTTCTCGAATGCTCTTTTTGGTGCAGCGGCACTCAGAAATCGCCGCGCGCATCCTCAAGGCGATCGAAGCGCGCTTTGTGACTAACCCCGAAACAGACGATGTGAAGTTTGAGTCCAGCCTTCGCGACGCCGAATCGGAGATCGCGCAGCTCGACGACCCGATGACTCGTTCGTTCTTTCTCGCGCTGTGCAAAATCTCGCGCGCTATGTTGAAAGTGAACCTCCGCAACAAGAATCGGTTCGGCGTAGCCATGCGTCTCGATCCGTCGGTACTGAGCCGCTCGAATCATCAGGACGTGCCTCACGGCGTGTTCTTCGTGCACGGACCCTCCTTTGTTGGTTTCCACGTCCGCTTCCGGGACGTTGCGCGTGGCGGAGTGCGTGTCGTGCGAACGCGCGACGCGGAGTCTCACGTCGTGGAATCACGTCGCGTGTACGACGAGGTCTATCATCTCGCGTTCGCGCAACAGCTCAAGAATAAAGACATTCCGGAAGGTGGCAGCAAAGCAGTCATTCTTACCGCTCCCGGAGCATCCGTGACGAAAGCGGTGCACGGATTCGTCGATGGTTTGCTCGATTTGATTTCGCCCGCAGAAGAAGACTCCTTAGTGGATCGTCACGGCGCAAAAGAAATGCTCTATCTCGGCCCCGACGAAAATATTACTCCGGAGCTCATTGAATGGATTGTCGAGCGAGCCGAAATCCGAGGGTTGCGCACTCCTTCGGCGTTTATGAGCAGCAAGCCGAGTGCAGGCGTGAACCACAAGGAATTCGGCGTCACCAGCGAAGGCGTGATCGTTTTTTTGGAGGAAGCGCTATTGGAAACGGGCATCAATCCGCGAGCGCGACCGTTTACCATCAAGATGACCGGGGGCCCGGATGGAGATGTCGCTGGCAACTGCATTCGAATCGCGCGCCGAGAGTTTGGAGAGCACGCCCGTTTTGTAGGGATCGCGGACGGGAGCGGTACCGCGATCGATCCGAACGGGCTCGATCAAAATGAGCTGATGCGCTTGGTAGACGAATCACTTCCTATTGCCTCGTTCGCGCCAGAAAAGCTCTCAAATCGAGGCCAAGTGATTTCTGTCGATGCAGAAGGCGGAGTCCCTACACGAAATCAGATGCACAATCGTATCCGCTCTGACGTATTTATCCCCGCCGGAGGTCGTCCAGAAACCATTCATTCGGGCAACTGGCAGAAGTTCGTGCAGGATGGGCACGCGTCGAGCCACGTCATCGTGGAAGGTGCAAACCTTTTCCTTACCGCGGAAGCGCGAGAACGCTTAAGCAGCCAAGGGGTGCTCATCGTAAAAGACAGTTCGGCCAACAAATGTGGTGTCATCTGTTCGAGCTTCGAAATCTTGGCATGTCTGCTGCTCGACGAAGAAGAGTTTCTCGGCATCAAGGGCGAGTTTGTGGAGGAAGTGCTCGAGCGGCTTCGAAAGCTTGCGCGCCGGGAAGCAAGGGCGCTTTTTCGCGAGCGCATGCAGTTCCCCAACCAATCGATCCCGGCGCTCAGCGTGCGACTGAGCCGAGGAATTTCTGCCGTCACCGACGCGGTAGAGAACGTGATCGATGAGCTCCCCGACGTCGCCCTCTATGAATCGGTGTTTCAAAACTATATCCCCGATTCGGTTCGTAGTATCGCCGCCGACCGATTTCGCTACCGAATTCCAGCCGCCTATCGCCGCAGCGTGATCTCGAGCTGCCTAGCCACGACCATCGCATACAACGAAGGCCTGTCGTACGTGGAGGGGCGCACGCGGGAGCAACTCTCCGCGCTCGCCCTACGCTACGTTCAGGGAGAACAGCGTGTGATTCAACTCGCGCAAGAGCTCGAACGTGGCGACCTCGTTCATCGGGAGGAAATCATCGACATACTGCAGCAAGGCGGCGCGCGAGTGCTCGAGCAGCGCGCGGCCCGCTGCTCAGCCGAACACTAGAGGCGCCTCACTCCGTTGGTGGAAAGACCAAGGTCCGATGAAGGCCGAGGTTCGATGAGACACCCAGGGCTACTGAGTGACGGGCGCTTTCGTGCGAGACTCGCTTTTTTCGGAGGATCGGGCTTTCCCTTGAGAGGGCTGCACGTTCTCGGACGGTTGTGCTTTCCCGGATGGCTGCGCCGCTGTTCGAGCAAGGTTTTTGAGAACGTCGCCGAGCTCTTCAAGAGCTTCGCCATACGCGGCCCAATCGCCTTTTCGTTGCGCAGCCACCGCGTCGTCGTAGAGCTGCTTCGCGCGAGCGCCAAGATTCTGGGACATCCGCTCTTTCTGGGCAGCGACTGGCGCCGAGGCGGGCTGCGACGAATCCGCAGAGGCTCGTTCCGCCTCGGTCTCGACTCGTTCCGCTGCCGATTTTCCAAATATCGTGGCCACTGCTTCATCGAGCGTCTTCTCCATCGCGATCCGGTTTTCGTAGACCACGATCACGCGCTTGAGCTCGGGAATCTGACCGCCTTCCGAACGAAGATAGAGCGGAGAGACATAGATCAGCGACTTCTCGATGGGAATAACGAGCAGCGTACCGAAAATCGCCTGCGAACCGCGCTGATCCCACAGGGATATTTGACGCGAAATCTCCGCGTCTTGATTGATTCGGTTCATGACCTGCTGAGGACCGAACACCAGCCGATCTTTGGGAAAACGATAAACCACCAGCTCCCCGCGATGCTTCCCATCGTTTCGCGCAACCATCCAAGCCGCGAGGTTCGCTTTCCGTTTTGGCGTAAACGGAATCATCAAAATGAACTCCGCCGACTTTTCTTCCGGCAGCCGCATGACCGTGTAGTAGGGCTCCATGCGGGTGGCGTTGTCGCCCTGCGTGATCGCGGGCACCTCCCACTGGTCTTCTCGGTTGTAGACGAGCTCCGCCTGATTCATGTGGTAAACGGAAAATATCTCGGTTTGTACACGAAAGAGATCATCCGGATACCGTAGGTGCCGCTGGATATCCGCCGGCATGGTACGCATCGGCCGAAACAATTTCGGAAACGCGCGCCGCCAGGTCTTGAGAATCGGGTCTTTGGCGTCCGCGATGTAGAAATCGACGGTTCCGTCGTACGCGTCGATGACGATTTTGACCGAGTTGCGAATATAGTTGAGCCCTGTTCCCGAAGGCTCGGAATACGGGTACCGATGACTGGTGGTGTACGCGTCTTGAATCCAAATCAATGTTCCGTCGTCGCGAACAACCATATACGGGTCGCGATCGAAGGTGAGAAACGGCGCGATTTGCCGCGTGCGCTCCTGAATATTTCGGTACAAGAGCACGCGGCTTTCTGACGATATGTCTTCGGACAACATCAGCTTCAACGTGCCGAGCCGAATGGCCATCAACGCTCGGTTGAGGGCGGAGTTGAGTCGCACACCTGCTTTGCCTTCGTAGGCGCGGTACACGTTTTTGTCGCCCGAGGGGTGATCGAATTCCTTGGTATCCGTTGAAACGAATACGTAATCGCTCGAGAGCTCGCCGAAGTAGATTCCCGGACGGGTAATCTTCACTTCGCTGATGCTCGAAACAGGTGGAATGTCTTGGGTGTAGAGAACAGGAAGGCCTGTCCTCGTCGCCTCGTTGACAGGACCAAGCGTCGCGCCGTAGCCGTGGGTGAATGTGAAGTGTTCGTTGATCCAGGTACGATTGGGCAAGCTCTCTGATGCGAGTTCGCGCGGCGAGAGCATGGTCTGTCGAAGCTCTCCATCAATAACGTACCGATCGTTGTCAACCGAGGCGAACTCGTAATACGTGCGAATTTCCTGAATCTGGGCAAACGTATCGAGCAACGGCTGATGATCCCAAAGACGCACGTTGTCGAGCGTCGCGCGATTTGAATCCATGTCGGCTCGCGAAAGCGACAACTCGCCGCTGAGGTCTCGCTCCACGACGTGCTCGAGCCCGTAGGCTTCGCGGGTCGCGGCAATGTTGTGGGTAATGAACTCCTCCTCTTTGACTGCCTCATTCGGAAGAACGCTGAATCGATGCACTGCTTCGGAGTAGAGACGAACGCCCAGGAACTCGGTGCCGAAATAAAGCAGCGCTGCGAGTGACACCAAAACCAAGCGTCGACGCGTGATGCTGATTGCGACAAGCGCCGCTGCGACCGTAGCAATCGCGACTTTGACGCGCAGAGCAGGCAACCGCGCGTGCACATCCGCATAGCTCGCGCCGCTTACTGGGCCCAGTTTGGAGTAGAGCAGCCCCGGCATTTCGAGCCATGCGTCAAACGCAAAGACCAAAAATAGCAATGCGCCGAGAACTCCTAGATGCGTGCGCGCGCGCGAATGGATCGACAGCCGACCCAAATCAAAACCGATCGCGCCGCGCAAAACATACACCGCAACGCTTGCGATCAACGAAAGCCCGACCAGCCATAGCGCGAGGGTGGCTGCTGCTTCGAGCGCAGGGAGCGCGAAGACATAGAACCCAACATCGCGTCCGAAAATCGGATCCACCACCCCAAAACGCGAAGCGTGCACCCACTGAAGCCACGTTTCCCATCCGGAGGAGGCCGCCGCCCCACTCATTACGCCGACGACTAAAGCAACCGGCCCGGCTGCACGAGCGAGCAAACCGGACAAGTCGATACGGGGCATCGCATTGAGCTCTCGAACCTGTTGAAAGCTTACTAACCCCTCGGATGCGCGAAGAGCGAGCCGCGCGTTTCCGTAAAGCGCGATCCCGAGCACGCTGCCGACCGCAACGCCTAGGGCGAGCCGCGCGGTGAGCATCGTGGTGAATACGGAACCCAAACCCAAGGACAGGAACCATCGGTAGTCGACGTGCAGCCCGGCAAGAATCGGCAGTCCGATGAGCAGGAGCGCGCCCACGCCCAAGACCAACGCCATCCCACCCACTCGACGGCGCGGCGGCTCGCCCCCGTTCGGCTTCGCTACTCTATTTGACTGTGGCACGTCGCTCCCCCGCTAGATTCTTCATTGCTGCTGAGGCGCTACCACGAGGAGTGGGCGACATCAATCAGGAAGCCTTGCCTGAATCGTCCAGAGGCACTACGTTATTATTATTCGGGCGCACCGAATGTGGGCGTCACGAGAGCCATAAAGAAGCTGTTCGACCGGCCGTATTCTCGGCAGTAACAAGGCGGAAAGCGGGGTAAGGATGCGTCGTCGCATGTTTCTCGGCAAGTTGCATCGCGTTCGGGTTACGCACGCGGATCCAGACTATGAGGGCAGCGTCACAATCGACGAAGAACTCATGGAGGCGGCAAACATCTGCGAATACGAGCAGGTTCACATTTGGAACGTAACCCGCGGCACCCGTCTTGTAACCTACGCCCTTCGTGGCCCGCGAGGTTCGCGAACGATTTCGATCAACGGGGCGGCGGCCCACCGTTTCTCCATCGGGGATCGCGCCATTATCGCAACGTTCGCCGACTTAGATGGCGACGAGGTGCGCAATCACAAACCATCGGTGGTTCTGTGCGACGAAAACAACGAAATCATTGAGCTCGGCCCGGAGCGTGCAGGGCCTCAAATGCCGCGCTATCTCGGAAACGTGGATGCATCCTCCGCGGCGATGTAGATAGCCAAAGAGGAACCACGCCGGGGTGGCGGAATGGTAGACGCAGGCGACTTAAAATCGCTGGTGGCAACACATGCGGGTTCGAGTCCCGCCCTCGGTACTCTATTGTATAAGGGGTCTGTGTCGCAGACCCCTCTGCCCCGGAAGTCAATCCCGGGACATTCACCCCAACGTTCGCTCAACGAGACGTCATCAGCGTCATGGTGACAGAGTGAAACCTGCGCGACATGTGCGACCTCCTGGTCCGCCGCCGCTCGGCAAGAATCCCATCAAGATCTATCGGTTCGTTCGCGATTTCAGCCGAGATCCGCTCGCATTTGTGTCGGGGCGATTTCGCGCCTACGGAGACCTTTATTTCACGAACAGTCGCGGCTCTGACCTCTATGTGCTGCGTCATCCAGATCACATCCATCAAGTGCTCGTGGAACGCGCTGGGTCGTTCGCCAAACGTTCTGAAGACCTCGAGCCCATCCTGGGGCAAGGGTTGCTCACCAGCAACGGCGCGCTGTGGCGGCGACAGCGTCGTCTGATTCAGCCTTCGTTTCAGAAGCAGCGCATTGAATCGTATGCTGACATCATGCTCGACGCCGTAGAACGGATGTTCGAGCGGTGGAACACATGCCGGTCGTTCGACCTGGCCGCCGAAATGACCACCCTCACCCTAGACATTGTGTGCAAGACGCTTTTTGATTTCGATGTAAGCCACAAGACGCAGCTTGTGGCCGAAGCTATGTCCACACTTCAAGACGCGGCCACGAACCTGGCGCTCCTCCCGCCGTGGCTGCCGACGCCGTTTCACCTTCGGGCTCGCCGAGCTCTTGCGCGCCTCGACGATATCGTATTCGAAATGATCGATGAGGCCCGTAGCGACCTTCAGCAAGCTCGCGCACGAGATGATCTTCTGGCGCGCCTCGCTCGCGCGACCGACGAAGAGGGGCAGATGTCCCGCCAGCAGCTTCGCGATGAACTTCTTACCATGTTCCTCGCTGGCCACGAAACCACATCGCTAGCGCTTAGCTGGACGTTCTATCTGCTTTCTCGCAACCCAAACCAGCGGACGCGACTCCATCGCGAAATCGACGAAGTGCTCGGCGACCGACGGCCCGAGCCAGCGGACTTAGACCAGCTGCCATTGGTTCACCGAGTCATCGCGGAGGCGCTTCGCCTCTACCCTCCTGCGTATGTGATTCCGCGAAACTGCATCGAAGACGTAGAGATTGGCCAGTATACGATTCCCGCCGGATCCGAGCTTGTGCTGTGGGTCTGGCACTGCCATCACGACCCGCGATGGTTCGACCAGCCCGAGCGCTTCGACCCGGATCGGTTTCTTCGCGATTCAGGGCGCATCACTCATCCCAAAGCCTATCTGCCTTTCGGATCTGGCGCGCGCACCTGCATTGGCAAACACTTCGCTACGATGGAGGCGGGCTTGCTGCTCACGCGGATCGCCCAGCGAGCCACCATTGATGTGGATCGTCGCTGGCAACCCGCGTTGCGTCCAAGGGTCACGCTCGGCCCACGAGATAAAATTCCTGCCGCTTGGCAGCTTCGCTCGCCAACGTTTGCCAGAGCGTGAACGAGGTGTTTGCATTCGCTGAGAGACTAAGACCAGGGATTAAGAAACGGCAGGTATCGCTGGAAGAGTCGCCAGCACATGGCGTTCGCAGGATTGATGAGATGTGGAAAGTGCAACTCGTAAAGCGAATCTGCGAATGCAGAATGCACTTTCCCGAGGGCTCGAAAAAAAACCGAAGGTTGCATGCGAACATGATCTGGAAACCGAACGCAGAACCTTTGCCACACGTGTTCCTGCAACCAGTGGGTCAACGCGCCGTGAGGATGGCCTTCAAATTCCCGACAGATGTAGGGCTGATCTTTGCGCCGAATCCGCTGCATAAAATCAATTGGGATTCCGGTAGGCATGATGATCGGCTTCTTGCGCCGATGACCGCCCGGGTCGCACCACGACATCATGACGTAAATCAGCGATTTCTCGGGAGACAACGCCAAGGTGTTCGCGTAGCGAAAGCGAAGCCGCGCACCGTCTCGTTCGATGTCTTGAAGAATCGAAAAATAGAATGACGGATGGTTTTCCAGCGCAACGAACGCGCGCAGGTCATTCGTGAGATCTGACCCAAGCTCCTCGGTATGAAGTTGCGGGTCGAAGGGATTTGCATTCATCCGAGGCGCGAGCTCTTCGTGAAACCTCTTGGCGCACTGCGCTTGAATGGCTTGCAATTGGCGCTTGAAGTCCTCTCGGCACTGGGCATTTAGCGCCGACTCCACGTCAGCAACATCATTCGTTTCCGCTCGTTTCACGATTGCTAGCGCCGGAAAAAGTTTCCATGCGTCATCTTCTTCGTCGGCACTGTCTTTCAACGCGCTGTCTCGAAAACGAAGCGCAGATAGAGCGTAGGCGTTTCGGATTACCCGTGGCTCGGCCTCGGGAGAAAGTCGAGCAACCTCACAGGGTTGATCGCCAAAAGGGAGCTGGTGCTGCCTAGCGACATCCGAACACAGCGAGCGAGATATCGAAAAATAGTTATCAAAAACAGGTGCGCCGCCGACATCCGTCACCATCGACCAGCGAAAGCGAGGAAGCGAATCTCCGCGGGCGACAGGCTCATGACCCACCGTATTCATACCGCGTATCGTGACGACCCGTGAATGGGGAGTCGATATTTGGCTTCTAATAGTCAGATGAGGATTTTCTAATCGTTGGCGTATCGAATGCCGCCAAACTTGGCTTCGCAGGTAAACTTGGCTTCTCAGGCAAACTTGGCTTCTCAGGCAACGTGGATTGGTGTTTTTCCGCGCTGGCGCGTACCCACATGCAGAGCGCAAACATCATCACCGGGTAGAGCGCACACGCCCCGTACGTGGCGTCGAAGGAGGTTGCGTTTCGAAGCACGCCGAATGCATAGGAACCGAAGCCGATGCCCAGCATCAACATGGCCGTCAAGATCGAAGAAACCCGAGCTACGTCGCCATGTTCGTAATCGGAAGCCATCGCGACGGTCAGCGGAAAAAAAGCCGAACAGGCCAAACCGGCGAACAGAAATAGGAGCATGCCGCTCTTCGCGCCGACAACCGCCGGGAGGGTTAGAAATGCAAGTGCGAGCGCGAGCGGAAGCGCGAGCCACAGTCGTTCCGAGACAAACCGACGTTCAGAGACAAACCGACGTTCAGAGGCAAGCCGTCGAAGCCCAGTCGCGGCAACGATTCGCCCTCCCACAAGCGCACACCAAAATACAGACACCGTAGAAAGAGCGGCACCTCGTTCAACCTCCCGTGCCTCGGTTAGGTATATGGCCGCCCAGTTGCTCAAGCTGGCTTCGCTTGCCGCGTAGAGAAACGCAACCATCGAACACAGCGCGAGAGGCAACGAGACACGATTCAGCGGGCGTTTTTCGAATCGAGGCTGGCTCGCCGGCTCGGCCATCGCGCCCAAGCGCAGCGCCACCGACAGCACTGCCAAAAGTGCTCCCATGGTCGTGGTGGCCGCTGGATACAACGTCCACGACGAAGCTGTTACCAACGTACCCGCAGCGAGCGGACCGGTGATGCCTCCCGACGCAATAGACGCGTGCATGATGAGAATCGCGGTCTCCGATCTCGCGCGGAGAACCGGAGCTGGAAGCGCGTTGAGCGGGGCTGCGGAAAGGCCAAACCCCAAACCGGCGAGGCCACCCGCCACGGCAAGCATCGCCGAGGAGTAAGGAACATACTCGAGCATCAGGAGCGCAATTTGCGAAGCGGCCGAAATGCCCGAAGCGGCCGCCAACACGCGGCCAAGCGTCCAGCGCCGACTCAGCCATCCCCCGAGCAAAGAACCGAGCACAGTGGCAACCGCTTGAGGCAAAAAGAGGCCGCCATAAGCTTCATCCGAAACACCGAATAGCGATCGGAACGACGGGGCGCATGCGGCAAACGAAGCGACCACCAGGCCCTGATGAAGCCCTGCCGCGAGCAGCGCCGCTTGCTTGAAACGAATCATCCGTCGCGTCTCGGAGGCTGTCGAGCAGTCATGTGCGGGATGGTAGAGCGGTTCCCCCACCATTGCGACGGGGTGGAACTAATCCACTGATTTCAATGTCTTATAACCATTAGCCGATGTAATCGTGATATTCGCATAGCTAATGCACTTCGCTCGAGCGGCGACTAAATTGGTTGGCGACCGAATGAAAGAGAAAAACCGCGAACGGATCGATATCGCTGCGATTCGCACATATCTGGAAGTCTGCGAACACGGCAGCTTCACGCACGCGGCAAGGAGTCTTGGCAAAACGCAATCCGCCGTAAGCCAGCAGCTTCATCGATTGGAAGCCGATCTGGGACAAGATCTTTTCCGTTGGGACCGAAGACGTTTCGCCCTGACTCCCGCCGGCGAGATTCTCCGCGACTACGGCGCGCAGATCGTTGCGCTCGTGGACGAGGCCACGCGCCGCATCGAGGATTCGGGCCAACCGGTGACCGTTCGACTCGGAACGAACCAGTCCCGAGCGTCGCAACAATGCGGGCGCCTGCTCAGGCGGCTACAGGAGTGCAGCCCGCCGATTCGGTTTACGCTCAAAGTGGCCCCGAGCCGCGAGCTGTTCACTGCACTCCAAAGCGGTCACCTCGATGTCGTGGTGGCTCTGCCTCATCCCGAGTTTCCCCGCGGAGAACTCCTGCGGCGAGACCAGCTGCACTGGGTACGAGGGCCAGATTTTTCATGGAGTGGAGACGAACCGCTGCCCCTCGTGTTGACCACTGAAGGAAGCCCGTTCCGGCCCATCGTGCTGGACGAACTCACGCGGCGCGGGTTTCGCTGGAATGTGACCATGTCCAACAACAACTTGTTGGCTCGGCAAGGCGCGGTGGTTTCCGGAGTGGGCATCGCACCGATGCTGCCCTCAGAAATCGTCCCCCCTATGGTACCTTGCGCCGATGAATACAGCCTCCCCCCGCTTCCTGAACCAGAGCTCTGTTTGTATTTTCGACCGTCCGCGAATGTCCGTCGCGACGACTTGCGAGAGGTCATTCACGACGTCTTCGCCGATCAGTCGTAGTTTCGTTTTTTTGCTCGTGAGCGCGTGTATTTTGGCATGCAGCGGCGAGAAGCGAGACGAGGCGTCTCCGAATCGAGAACCGCTTGAGGCGCCTGCAGCATCCGCAACGCGGTCGACGGGAACCTCGTCGACTGCCAAGGTGCGCACCCCTTCCTCCCCACCAAACGACCAGGTGTCCGGCGAGGGCTCGTCGAGCGACCGACCCCCTAGCGAAGAGGCCGCTGCGAAGCGCGCGACGCATCCTCCCTGCAACCAACCAGAGTTATGGCTTGCCGAGCACGCCCGAACCGACGTTGCGCGCGCGTTTTGTACGCATTGCGAATCGAATGCCGCGTCGTGCGACAAACGAACGACGCGAACAAACTCACCGTCGTTGCTTTTCGCTCCAGGGCGAAGCGACCAAGTTGGTTGCAAAGACTTGGAGTACGCCACCGTCGCGGTGCCCGCCTACCTCGGCGTAGAGGTTACGGACGCGTATTGGAAACCCTATTTTTCCCGTCAGGGATGGTATCGATGGTTTCCGCCGATTCCCGAAATGAGCGCCAAACGTCTCCCTGAGGTCGCCCGACGCAACTTGGCCTGGTTGAACCGCGAGCTACTCAAGTGCAAGAAGGATCGTTCTCGTCACGTATCGCGTTCGCATCGCACCGCCATCACGGACTGGTTTCGAAACCTCAAAGAAGGAAATATCAAACTACCGCAATCGCTCTATGCCGATTGCCGACCCACGCAGCGCGAAGAAGCAACGCGTTGGCTCCGCAACCGTCATCTCTTTCGATTCAACGAGCGGACGCGGGCCTACTACGACGAGGACCATCTCTGCGGTCCAGAGCAACTTGAACCAGGAGCCAGTTTCGTCACCGTACATACAAGCTCACCGGACATTAGCTGCGTCGACTGGGATGCTGACGAGGATAACCCAGACGCAGAGTGTGGACCGTTTGAATGGATCAGCTTCGTGTTTGACAAAGCAGGAAAGATGTCCGGCCTCAGTGTCGTCGCTGCCGCGTGTCCGTTCGTCTATGTGCGCGATGCGTCCGGCGAGACGCATCGTGTTGGCGAGATCTTGCGAAACCTTCCCACCAAGCGGCATGAGCGCGAGCAATCGTTGACGTTGCCAGAAATCGCCGATGCCCAGGAATCGCTGCGGGTGACCATCGCGGAAGAAAAATCAGAAACAACGTATTTGAACTTCGTGGCCCTTGAGGTGCGGGGCCAGCAGATTCTGCCGGACCAATGCCTAGGCGATCGAGCGCCCAGTTATTGTGTGGCAGACGAGCGTTACAAGGTTCTCGAGAAGGGTGAACACCTAGATCTCAGTTTTTCAATGCCGCGTCCGAATGGCCCCCTGCGATTGATCGCGAAGGGCTACTACGAAGCGCGACGCTAGACTGGGTCCGTCGGCGTAGCTGCTCGCCAACCGTCGGCGCGCGCCCTCGCATCAAGGCTGCGAGGTCAAAAACCGCCAATATTTTCGCGGCATAGAGCCCGGCACGTATCCTGCTGAACAACCGTCGGGCATCGAGTGAACTCGATCGCGAGACTTATGTTTTCAAGAATTTTCTGCAAGAGGGGATAGGGGACGACATGAACGTCGAGGCCTTAATGAACAAGCTTACCGAAGAAGGGATCAACATCGGGCTAAAGCTGCTCGGAGCGATCGCACTTTGGATTCTCGGTCGCTGGCTAATTCGGCTTGCGCTCCGACTGATCGACCGCTCGATGCGCCGAGCGAGTATGGACGCCACGCTCCAAACCTACGTGGTCAGCTCTCTCGGCGTCGTGCTCAACATCGCGTTAGTCGTCGCGATACTCGGCTTCTTCGGCGTCGAGACGACGTCCTTCGCGGCGATGCTCGCCGCGGCCGGCGTAGCCATCGGCATGGCGTGGTCCGGGTTGCTTGCAAACTTCGCCGCGGGCGTTTTTCTGGTAGTTTTACGACCATTCCGCGTTGGAGATTTCGTTTCTGCGGGCGGAGTAACAGGAACCGTAGTGGAAGTGGGTCTGTTCGTTACCGCGATCAACACCATGGACAATGTGCGCACGCTGATCGGCAACAACAAAGTATTCTCCGAAAACATTCAGAACTTCAGCACGAACGCGTACCGGCGAGTCGATCTCGTCGCCCAACTGAGCCACGGAACAGATCACGACCGAGCGATCGACGCGCTTCGCGGCCGGATTTCAACCATCGCAAACGTTCTTGGCGATCCGGGGCCCGATTTTGAGATTCTGGAGTTCAACTTGGCGGGCCCAGTGCTCGCAGTACGCCCCTATTGCCACACCGACCACTACTGGCAGGTCTACTTCGATACCAATCGGGCCATCCGCGAAGAGTTCGGGAAGGCTGGATTCTCGACTCCAGAAACGCATCACATGGTTCGTGGCGCTGGTGGCATGGCTGTGAACACCAACGCTTCCCGCTGAGGTTGGATGGAGATCGTGCCACGCGCCGGCCCAAAGCACGGTGCCGGCCTCGGTGCGGAATGGCTGCCGCAGAGCGCAGTACAACTTTGCCCATCATCGATGTCGGTGGGCCAATATTAAGGAGAACAAAATGAAAACCCAGTACCTACTTATCTTAACTGTGCTCGCGGCTACTCTTAGTTTCGGCTGCGGGGGTCCGACGAAGTATGTCCTCGCAGGAACGGAGAAAAGCCTGGGAACCGACGGTGAGCTTGTGGTGGAAAAGACCGAGACCAACTACACGGTCAACTTGGAGCTCGAGCACCTTCCGCCTCCGAATCGCGTGATGAACAACGCAACCGCCTATGTCACGTGGATGACGGTCGAAGGCCAACCAGCACGCCAACTCGGGCAGCTCGACTACGACGAAGGGGACCGCAAGGGCGAGTTGCACGCGACCACCGTGGAGCGAAAATACCGCGTATTGGTGACCGCCGAAGAAAACCCGGGAACGACCTCGCCCAGCGACGTCGTTGTGGCCCGACACTTTGTAGACGTTGAATAGAGCGTAGACGTCGAATAGAGCGTGGACGTCGAATAGAGCGTAGACGTCGAATAGGGAGTAGATGATGCAAGCCAACGCTGCGTCGACAGACAGGCATTCGTCGGCGCAGCTTGGCTCGCAACCCCTTGCTCGCGTGCCGATTTCGTTCCGCACCAAGCTCGTCGTGCTCGGAACAACCCTTTCGGTCGCCCCTCTTCTCGTCGCTGGCCCGCTGATCGTGCGAGAAACCGAGGCGCATATGCAACGCGCGACGCGCGAGCTCCAGATTGCTATCGCGTCAGACGTGGTCCGAACCATCGAAGTCGAGCTCACAAACGCGCAAGACGACTTGGATGGGGTCGGCCGGACATTGGTAAGCCCCGAGCTCAGTGAAAAGCAAGCCTTGAGCCTCGCCATTCGTTTCGTCGAGTCGAGCGAGACGCTCGACCATGCGGCCGTGTACTCCGAACACGGGTCGCTGATCGATACGATTCGAGAGCGCGATGTAGACGTTGTGATGGATCAGAATCTGAGCGGACAAACCATGAGGCGCTCCGCGAAACTCGGTTCCGTTCTGGGACAAGTTCGGCAAAAAAACGGAATGCGCGTGCCCTTGGTCGTGCCCTTTCGAATCGACGATCGAATACGCGGATACGTTGCAAGCTGGCTGAGGTTGTCGCCGATTCAGCAGCGGGTGGTGGAGCTCGCCGGAGCCCACCTCGAATCGGCAGATGAAGTCTCGGACCACATCTTCGTCATCGATGAGTCCTTTCGCGTGCTCGCTCACGCCGATCCGGAACAAGTCGGCAGCACATATGCTAAGCGAGGCATCCTGCGAAACATCGGTCGCAGCCATATCTCAGGCGGCGCGCTACCTCCGTTGTCCGCAGAATATCGTTGGCAGGGCCGGAAGATGGTCGGCACGCTGATCAGTCTGCAGGGACGCCCCTGGGCCGCCGTGGTGCAGATTCCGAGAAGAGTGGCTTACGGCTCGGTGCGTACGGTCAAGACGTACATCTACTCGACCATCGGCATCGCGGTACTGCTCGCAATGATCGCAGCGTTCGTCTTTGCGCGACGGATCGCGCGCCCAATCCGGATACTGTCCGCATACGCGAAAGAGCTGGCCGAACGAAAGTTCGACAAACGCGTCACCGTAAATACTCGGGATGAGCTTTCGCTCCTCGGCGACGCGATGAGTGCCGCAGCGGAAGAGCTCGAGCACAGCGAGCAGGCGATGCAGCAAGAAATCGCCATTCGAAATGACCTCGGCCGATACTTACCAGGAGACCTGGTAGACAAAGTGGTTCGTCGCGAGCAAGACATGGCGCTCGGAGGAAACCGACGAGAGATCACGATTCTTTTTGCTGATGTAGTGTCGTTTACTCCGCTTACCGCGAAGCTTTCCGCGGAACAGGTTGTGTCGCTACTAAACGATCTGTTTACGATTCTCACTGAAATCGTCTTCCGGCACCGCGGAACTGTCGACAAATTCATCGGGGACTGCGTGATGGCGCTATGGGGCGCTCCGCAAACCGATCCGAACCATGCTTCCTCGGCGCTTTCCGCGGCGGAAGAAATGATGCGATGGCTCGAAGCCGGCAACGAACGCTGGCTGGATCAGCACGGAGTCACGATCCAGCTTGCGATCGGGGTTCACAGCGGCGAAGCGATCGTAGGGAACGTCGGTTCGGAAACGCGCATGGAATACACCGCCATCGGCGATACGGTGAACGTTGCGGCGCGCCTGGAGAGCATCGCGCGCCCCGGGCAAATCCTGACCACGCGTGACACCTATGAACTCGCGGGCTCCCAGTTCGAGTTTGCAGACATTGGCAATCGAACGCTGAGCGGCCGAGCCTCGCCGATCTATCTGTTCGAGCTCCGCGTATGAGTTCTCGCCCCCTCAAGACAGGCGACGTCGTCGCAGGCCGATATCGAATCGATTCATTTCTCGCGGATGGAGGAATGGGATCAGTATTTCGGGCAACCCAACTCAAGCTCAACCGACCCGTGGCACTAAAAGTCATGATGCCCCCTCCAAGCCGAGTCGAACAGGCTCGAGCGCGATTCGCGCGCGAAGCTCAGGTCGCTTCGAAGTTGCGACATCCCGGAGCGGTCGAAATATACGACTTCGGCGAGCACCAGGAGTCGTTGTTTTTATGCATGCGTTTGATCGAGGGGGTTCTGCTCAGCGAACTGATCGAGGCAAGCCTTCCGGCGATGGAACTCCATCGAGCGGTAGGCATCGCGATTCAGCTCGCGGAGGTATTGCAGGCGGCGCACGCGATCGCGCTGACTCATCGAGACGTCAAACCAGACAATATCGTTCTCGAACCCACGCGTGATGCCAGCGAGCGCGCGGTGCTCTTAGATTTCGGTTTGGCGTTCATGATGAGCGCGGAAGACTCAACCGGACGCCTCACCCGCGATGGCTCGTTTGTAGGCACGCCAGAATACTCGTCGCCAGAGCAAGCGTGCGCCCGTCCTATCGGACCACCAAGCGACATCTATTCGCTCGGCTGCGTATTGTACGAGTTGCTCACAGGCGCCCCACCCTTCGATGGAGATGCAGCGATCGTTCTAGCAAGACACCTCTACATGGAGCCTCGCACGCTGCGAGAGCTTTGGCCGGACCGCAACTTCCCTGCCGTTCTCGACGAATTGGTCCTGCGTATGCTCAGCAAAGAACCGAGCGCGCGCCCAACCGCGGCGTCGGTGTGCGCAGCGCTCCAGGCAATGGACTTGGGCGCCCCAGTGCGTTCCCGATTGTCGCGAGCCGGACTTCGCTTGGGGCGCTCTGCCCGAATGCTTTCTGAGCGCCCTACGCGCTCTTCCGCCCCGGCCAAACCGGAGACGAACGTCGAAACCGAGACCGATCCTTCGTCTCCGGATGCCGTAGATGGCGCGATTCGGCATGACGAGGGTGACATCGGCGAGATTTGCATCATCGGAACGGTTGACGATGATCTCGCCACGGGACTCGTCGCACATGGTTTTCGCGTGATCCACGCCGCTTCAAAATCCTCGTCGCGTGAACACAACAAGAACCAGATGGGCCAAGTACTTCCTCAATGCGACGCCATCGTCGCGCTCGATGCATCGCTCGAGACGCTCGAGATTTTGGTTCAGTACGGAGCGCCCGTGCTTGCTGATGGAGAACGCGGTGACATGCGCCGTATCCGCGACTTGCTTCGGATCGGAATCGCCGAAGTCGTTTCTAAACCCGTGTCGTCTGCCCAGCTAGGGCGAAAGCTGCTGCGCGTGCTGCGTCTCAAACCACCAGCAGGCGAGTCATGAAGTTTGTTTTCTCAATACGGGTTGGCATCATCTTCGCCGCGGCCTTCACCTCGCTATGCACGCACCCGACTGCTCTGTCGGCTCAAGCTCACCCCCAAACGCCTTCCGAATCTCGTTCGACCAACGTGGAGCTTTTCAACTACCGCACCCAACCCGGCGATACTTGTTCGGGAATCGCACGGCGCATGTTCGGAAATCGCCAGCGTTACGACGTGATTCATCGATACAACGAACTGGGCCCACTGCCTCATCGGCTTCATCCAGGCACAATCTTGCGGCTTCCTCGAAACGCCCTATCCGAATCTCAAGATCCCGAAGCGGAGGTCGCCTCGGTCCGCAGGCGGGTACAAGCGCGAGCACCGGTCGATTCAACATGGCAGAAAGCAAAAAGAGGGCTCGATCTGTTTCGAGGGTGGCGAGTCAACACGCTCGCCGACTCATCTGCGCAGCTCGATTTTCGCGACCGTTCCCAGCTTCATCTGCGACAACATACGCTCGTGATCATCTACGGTGGAACGAGCGCTTCGATCCGCCGGCCGACCCGCGAAGCCCGGCTGGACCGAGGAACATTGCGTACACGCCTCGGCGAACTTCGGCTCGCGCTATCAACTCCGTCTGCCAATGCGAAGCTCCGAGGAGGCAGCGCGGTCATGTCGGTCGACGACGAAGGCGCGAGCCGCGTATCCAACCATAGTGGAGGGGCGGCCGATCTACGGGCATCTTCGAGCACCAATGGGCGCTCCCGCTCAACGCGTGCGTCCCTGGTCCGACCTGGCTTCGGATCCAAGGTGGAGCAGGGGGGGCGCCCGACGCCGCCTCAGCCGCTACCCGACGCACCACAATGGATATCGAAAGAACGGGCCTTTCCGGGGCTGGCTGGACGAGGCGCAACGGCTTCTGGATCGTGGAGCGCGGTGCCCAAAGCTGCGCGATATCGAGTCGAACTAGCCCGCGGCCAGAACGGAGAAGACCTTGTCGCGGCGGTCGAAGTCGAAAAAAGCGTCACCCAATACGAGATCCACGGGCTCCCCGAAGGAGACTACTTTGTGTCGCTGTCCACGATCGACCTGGACGGATTTGAAAGCCGACCGAATCGCGACCAACCGATTCATATCGTGAACCTCCAGCTCATCGGGCCTGACGCTGAAGAACCTCTTCTGTTTTCGCCTCTCGATCCTTCCGCTCACGATGTGCCGGTCGAACGCGTATCTCCCGGCACTACGATCCTTCCTCCCAAAGGCGTTCATTGCCACGCAGACCGCCCAGAGCATCGTCGTCGAAAAACTGTGTTGAGGCGCGCAGGACGAAATCAAATCGTATGCGAATCGGACGCGCACGGTCGCTTCGCGGCGGTTTCGCTCGACGTGATCGCAGCGCCACCAACACTCGATGATCAGAGCGCTCCCTCGCAAACGGAGGAGACAGCACCGACTATCGAACCGCCACCCCCCTCGCTCGCGCTTCACGAATCATTTGGACTTGTGGCATCTCCGCATCTCGTAGGCTTGCGACACGAACGACGGCGCGGGAGCGGAGCATGGTTGTCATTGGCGCTCTTGGGTCGCCCCCGGACCTCCACGACTCGAGAGATCCGTCAAAGCGCAGGCGCAGAAGCGGGCTTCATCGACGACCGGCTGCGAATCGGACTCGGGTCCAGTTTCAGCGCCGTTCGCACAGATGACGCCGGGAGCGGCGGAGGATCTGGCGACCTGTCCGCATCGGCTGGTTGGCTGATTCATCGCTCCACAGCTGCGGGCGTGTACGCGGAGATCGGCGCTTGGTTTCCCATTGGACCGAGCGGCACTACGCTCGATGCCTACCGGCTCGCGCCTTCGGTTGAAGCGTCGGGGCAACCGCTATCCTGGCTCTCTTTGCGCACGCGGCAGGCCGCGCTGTTGGACGCGGAAGCGAACGGAACGTACCTTTGGTCGTCAGCCTACGGGGTCGACATTCGGCTTGCACCGTGGCTTAGTTTGGGGACTGAAGTTGATCTTTCCCTCGGAGAGCTGGATGGCTCGATCGCTGCAGTGGGCATTGGAGGCGGTATGGCCGCAGCATGGAACACAATCTCTCTCAACGCTGGGTTTCGCTACTCGGCGACCAACGATCTTGAAGATCTGCTCGGGCGTTTTTCCCTCGTGGGCGCGCTGCGTGTCGCGTTCGACGCATCCGATTTCGAAAGAAGCAACCCGGCTCCTCAGAGCTCGCCCCGCTAAAGGCGTGTGCTATCGTCCGCGCCGTGAAGCAAACCACGGAGAGCGAGGAGCTTCCCGAGTGGTCGGTGGAGCTTTTGGCCGCCGAGGTGGTCGATGGTCCGTCGGAAGGCCTTAGCGTTACAGCAAAGAGCGAAACCCTCAGCGTCGGCACAGCTCAAGGAAACGACCTCGTCGTCAAAGACGAAACCGCATCTCGTTTTCATCTCGAACTCGAGCGGTGCGCAGAGGGTGTTCTCGTACGCGACGCAGGTTCGACGAACGGCACGTTCGCGGGAACCATACGCATCAAAGAAGCCATCGTGGCTCCGGGAACCGTGCTCCGCGCAGGAAATACTTCGATTCGCGTAGAAGATGCGGGGCGCAGCCGGCTCAGCGTCCACCCCGGAAGCACGCTCGGTCTGCTTCGCGGCGAAAGCGCCCAAATGCGCAGGCTCATGGCTCGGGTCGAGCGCGCGGCGAAATCGGAAGCGCCAGTATTGATCACCGGAGAATCCGGAACGGGTAAGGAAATCGCCGCCCGCTCGCTACACGAGCTCGGGCCGCGGACCGGCGCGCCGTTCGTCACGGTAGATTGTGGCGCGCTCGCGCCCAACCTAATCGCGAGCGAACTCTTCGGTCACGAACGAGGAGCATTTACCGGAGCCGACCGCCAACACGTGGGCGCATTCGAGCAAGCCAACGGGGGCACGCTATTTCTCGACGAGGTCGGCGAACTTCCCGCCGAGCTCCAGCCAACATTGCTCGGAGCGCTAGAGCGGAAACGGTTTCGCCGCGTCGGCGGTCGACAGGAAATCTCGACCAACGTACGCATTATCGCCGCCACCAACCGCGACCTGCGAGCCGAAGTCAACGCAGGCGTGTTTCGCCTCGACCTCTACTACCGAATCGCAGTGGTCGTGCTCAAAATGCCCGCACTGCGGGATCGCCCGGAAGATATTCCTGTTCTGATTCGGCATTTCCTAGACGAATTCGGCTCATCGGATGCGCTCGCGATCTTCTCCTCGGAAACAATAGGGCAGCTGTCGCATCACGCATGGCCCGGCAATGCTCGCGAGCTAAGAAATTTAGTCGAAGCAACACTGGCGATGGGAGAGCCTCCCGAACCCGAGCTCAGCGCGAACATGGAGCAAAATTCGTCGCACGCCTTTGAGCCTTTTTTCCCGCTGCCCTATCGCGAAGCCCGAGCCGGAATTCTGAGCAGCTTCGAGCGAGCATACGCTTCGCATTGGTTGTCAGAATCCGAAGGCAACGTGGCCAGCGCTGCGCGCCAAGCGCGCATGGATCGCTCCACGCTGTTTGAGCTCATTCGCAAACACAAACTCCGATAGAGCGGAACGCGAACCCAACTGTGTAGACCTCTGCGCTATGTAGACCTCCGCGCTGTGTAAACCTCTGCGCTGTGTAGATCACTGAGCTATGTAGATCCCTGCGCAATGGCGCGCTCGATGGCCACCGCAGTGCAACCCATGGCCGACAAGGCAGCGAGCTCGAAATCTCTCGGCGCGTAGTCGCACACGCTGGCGATTCCCAACACTTCTTGTCGCGGCCGAACTGGTACGCCGATGAGCGAACGAACGTTTTGCTCGTTCATCCATTTGCGTACCGACGCATCGACTGGTTCAGAAGCCTCCGTCACGTCACGAACCCGAACCGGTGTTGATGCATTCGAATCCGCGACAGAATCCAACAGCGGATCGCTCCACGCCACGCGGACGCTCGAGGCTCCCGCGCCCCGCACCGCGACGCGCACCCGCACCACAAGCGCCCCGGCTGAACGCAGAGAAAGCTCCGCCAGTGGCATGCGCGTAGCTCGAGCCGCTTGGGTCAGGTGACCGACGAGCTGATTGTGGATTCCGATCTGGATCGGCGACGCGACAGACACATAGCTGGTTTGTGCAAAACCGATGCCGTCGAAAAATGCCTGAGTTTTCGCCAATGCCCACAAGATTCGCCGTCGGTGGCCACCGTCGGGCGACGCTTGTCAGCCTCGGGCGATGCCTCCACCCGTGCTGCAACGCGTGTATTTCAGCGATTCCCCACCGCAAACGTTCGTATTTCCCGGAGCTTGAGTATGCGATGCCAAGCCGTGTATGATCGGCGTAACAAGAGAGCAAATCGAGACCTTTGGATGCCCAAGCAATGGTTCGTGTTGATATCGGTGGTCGCGCTGGTTTCGGCCTCCGAAGGTTCACTAAACACTTCTCAGGTTCGCGCGCAGGCCGAACGAGAGGTGACCCAAACGGAAGCGGCCCCAACCGAAACGGCCCCAACCGAAACGGCGCAGCCTGCCAAACCCTCGCCCGTCAAAAAAGAAACTGAGTCATCAGCTGACGAAGAGGCGCGCGCGCTCAGTCAAGCTGGGCTGACCGCGTATCGGTCGGGACGGTACGAGAGCGCCCTAACCTACTTCGAACAGAGCTACGCGCTTTCCCAACGAGCCGCGCTTCTCTTCAACATTGGCTCTTGCGCAGAACGGCTTCGGCGCGACCAACGCGCAATCGAGGCTTACGAAGCGTATCTTCGTGCTCGACCCAACGCAGACAATAGAGAAGCCGTCGAGGCTCGCATCGAAATTCTCCGCCATCATGTGGCCAATCGCCAAGCAAAGAACGACGTCGCGCCAGTGACTTCTCCGCCACCTCCTCCGACGCCCAGTTCTACAGGCGACGACGCGAATCCATCATCGCGCAGAAAAACGACCGGGTTCGCATTGCTGGGTGTCGCCGGAGGCGCGTTGGCGCTTGCCGCCAGCGCGATCCCGTGGTGGCTGGACCGGCGAGACGCGACAGAGATGTGCGGTCTTCCAGACCGCGTGTGCGACAACCAAAACAAACTGGAAACGCGTCGCAACGCAGCGCTCGGCACCTGGATCGGCGGCAGTGCAATTGCGGTCGGCAGTGCCGTCGCCGGCCTATTTCTGTTGCTGCGCAAGAACAAAAAGCACACCGCGACAGAAGCGCGTTGGCGGTGCGCTCCAGGCGCGCTTTCTCTATCTTGCCAGGGGCTGCTGTGATCGCTCGCGTATTTCTGCGCGCGGCGCTACTGATGGCCGTCGGCTGCCTCGATCCCGAGGTTCGTTTTCTTGATGCAACCGCTGACGCGGGGGCCAACCGGGACGATGCAGGCGAACGCCGCGACGGGGGCTCCACCGTCGCTTGTCGTTCAGGTCTCGGCGACTGCGATGGCAACCCCACCAATGGATGCGAGGCTTCGTTCACCGATGATGCGATGAACTGCGGCGGTTGCGGCGTGCAATGCGAAAAAGGTTCTTGCGAAGAAGGTCGATGCCGAAGCGGCGAATGGGTCGATATTTGGCCTTGCGAGACCGATTTCGTGCAAGTGCGTGACATCGTCGTGGACGACGCAGACCGTTTGATCGCGCTGGGCTTCCTCGGCGAAGAATGCGCGCCCTTAGGAGAATCTCCGCGCGGGAGTTCAGACTGGGGCATCGCGCGATACCGCGCGCAGGAAGGCGCACGAGATTCGGATTGGGTCGCGCGGTACGGTTCGCCTCTTGCCGACCAACCATTCGCAATAGACCTCAGCGGCGACCGCGTGCTGGCCGGAGGAGATTGCCGTAACGGAATGGAATTTGGTGACGGAGAGCTCGAATCTCTGGACGGGGCGTCTGGCTGCGCCGCTACGTTTAACTTGAACGGCGAGGTCGACACCAAAGTATTTGTACGCGGAGACGCGTTTGAACCCCTTCAGGCTGTCGCGCTAGCAGACGAGGGGAGTTTCGCATTGGCAGGCGTATCGGCATCTCAAACGCTCACGCTCGGAGGTGATTGTCCTCCACTCGAGGGCTCGCCCGGGACGGAGAAGGATCCGTTCATTGCCCGGTACGAAGAAGACGGCGACTGCTCGTGGGCGCTACGCGTGGGAGGCGGAGTAGACAGCGACTCGGTAGCGGGGCTTGCGTTCGATTCCGAATCAAACGTCTACTTAGCAGGAACGTTCGACGGATCGGTCAGCTTCGCCGACGCGCCAGCGGTCTCTCAACGGCAAGACGTATTTGTCTCATGCCTGTCGACAAATGGCACACCACAATGGATCTCGATCTTATCGGGATTGGGTGAGGACGTCGGCACGGCCTTCGTCTACGGTGGGGAAAGCATTTTCGTCGCGCTAACCTTCACCGACTCCATCACCATCGGAGACGAAGTGTTCGCCGCCTCGGGCTCCTCGGATGCCCTCATCGTGCGCATGGACGCAGACAACGGAGATGTGGGGTGGGTCGCGCACCTTCGTGGCGATGGTTTCGAAGAGGTCGGCGACCTGGCGTATGACCCCATTCGGTCGCAAGTAATTGCCGTAGGCGCGTTCAGCGAAGAAATCGCCGGCTCCAGTTTTCAAGCCAACGGCACTGGGTTCGAAGCATGGGCCGCGATTTTCGACGCCGAAACCGGAGCAGGAAGCAATCTGCTCACGTTCGGAGGCAACGGCACCGACGATGTCGACGCGGTCGCCGTCGATTCCAGAGGCGGTGTGTACCTCGGCGGACGCTTTCAGCGCGAAACGATCTTTCCGAATGGCGAGGAGCACGTCGGCCCTGGCGCCGGCGCCACCGCGGGTTTTGTGTTTCGCTGGGAGCCTTAGCCGCGATCAGGGCTGAGGCAACACATGATAGCGAACTACTTTGTGTTCAGGAGCAGGCAACCACTCGGTGGCTTCAACCACGAACGGCACGTCGGGAAAGCGCTCGCGAAGCGCGGCGTGAATATCCATCTTGAGAGCCTGCTCGTTGCCCGAAGCGTGCTTGGGTTCAAACCGCAAACGGAGCTCATCACCCGCTGCAATCACTTGATGCGCCTTGATCGGAAATGCGGCGATCGCCTGTGACACCGCGGATGGGCTGAGTTCCATGCCGCGCACGGAAAACGACTGTGCCTCCTTTCCGCGCAGATCAAAAATGGAAATACCTTCGTAGCCGCAGGGGCACTTTGCGCGCCGAAGTGTGGCCCAGTCGCCCGTGCGGTACTTGAGAAGGGGCGTCGCCCAGTTGACGAGATTCGTCAGGACGAGCTCTCCCGAGCCTTCTTCTTTGAGAGCTCCCTCTTCCCCGAGAACCGCAGCGCTGGGGACATCGTCGCGGCCGTCGGGAATCACATGAAGTTGCACAAACATCGACGAGAGATGCAGTCCACGATGATGATCGCACTCTCGCGCGATGACCCCACCTTCAGTGGATGCATAGGTATTGTAGATCGGGCAAGCAAAGGCTTGCTCGATCGTCAGTCGCTGGTCGGGATGGAGACATTCCGCCGACGACATGATCGCTTTTGGACGAATGCGTCTACCGCTGAGCTGCGCGTCAAGTTCGGCAAGCCTCAAGAAACAGCTTGGCTTGCTCGCGATAAGCGCCGGCTGCGTTTCGCGGAGCTCTTCTACCAGCGCGAAATCTCGAGTTTCGCCGCGCGCAAGCTGCCGGGTTCGTGAAAACGCAAGCCCGAGGTTGGGAAGAATGTACGTCGTGTCGGCTCGCGTGGGGTAGTTCATAATGTTGACGATGGCCGCTTCCCCCGATCGTATCGCGCGACGCAAGGAGAACGCCGACGAACACAACGACTCGTAGGCGTAGGGGCCACAGTCGAACCACGCTGGAAGATCGTACCTGAGACGCGCTTTGGTACCCAGTGTCCCGCTGGTTTCTCGTTCGAAAATCTCTGAGGAAAGGGTTTGTTCGCTCAGGAACCGATGGAAATCACCAACGACAGTGGTCTTGTCAATGAGCGGCAGCGCCTGCCACATCTGCTCTGCGTCTTTGCCGCGATGTTCCCGAAGTGCGCTTCGGTAGAACGGAACATGGGTTCGGACGTGATTCAGTGTGGCTCCTAAAAGCGATCCGCGGTCAACCAAACGTCGCCGCTCTCGCCATTCTTTTTGCGCCGCCAGCGCACGCCGTAAGTTGCCCACGAGCTCAGCTCGCGGCACCGATTCCTGCTCCGCGCGCGCTATCAGTTGGTCGAACACGTTTGCCGCTCTTTTCGCGATCGAGAAGCAGGGCGGCGGGCCGGTCATAGCTCGTCGCGGCCCGCCACCACCCGCCGCTAGAGTGGGGCTCCCATCTGGGACTGTCCACCGGTCACTTTGGCGGCTTCCTCACGGGTAAGCTTGCCCTCGAATGCAGCCAGCAGGCTCTCTGCTTTTTGGAGCTCGTTCTGTTCTTTCTTGGTATTTTTCTTCGTTCGACCAAACATGATTCCTCCTGTTTTTCATCGCGCCTGCCAACCGACAAAGCCTGCCGACACGCACCTCTGGACGCTAGTCAAAAGCAAGGCTCCGGGTCCAATGCACAACGTGCATGACACCATACCCATCTGCGTCCCTCTGCTTCGATGACACCGCACTATCGGACCCGCATCGACCAAAACCGGATCGACCAAAACCGGGTCGACCAAAGGACGTGCCGACTAAAATCGCGGAGGTCGATCGCGGTCAGAATGGTCCTCGATCCACGCGAGCAGCTCGTCGAGAACCGTCGCAGGGGCAGCGGACAGGGTATCTCGGCCTAGGTGAATCACGCACGCGTGGCGCTCTAAATCCAAATCGCGAAGCGCATAGACCGCTGCGTTCCAATCTAAGTTGTTCGACGCCACCTCGGGGATGAGCGAAATCGCTTCTCCCCGCTCCACCATGTTTCGAATGGTGCCGAAGTTTTCGGTGGTCACCACGACATTGGGCTGCGCGTCGTGACGCGCCATCGCACGGGCAAGCGCCGGAATCGCATTGGGCGCGTCGAACGTGGCGATGGGTCGACCGATGAGATCCTGCACGCTGACCGACCCGTCTATCGCACCAGAAAACGAAGTACTGGCTGATGCGACTACGAAATAGGTCTCCGACCAAATCTTCTTGAATGTCAGCTCGGGAGACGCGGGTCTGGTGGTCATCATCGCGATATCCAAATGGCCGCGCAGCACGTCCCGCTCGAGCTGGGGCGAAAGGTTTTCGTCTAGGCTCACCTGAATCTCGGGAAACGACTTTCGAAACCAACGCAAAAACGCAGGAATCAGATAGGCGCAGGTCGTGGCCGATCCGCCCATGCGAACGGTTCCGCGAGGCGCGAGCGCGGATTGCTTGAGCCCGTTCATGGCGTGTTCCGCGGCCGACACCACCCGACGCGCACCACTCACGAACGATTTACCCGCTTCGCTCATGCGCAGCGCTTGCCCTTCACGGACGAAAAGCTTCGCCCCAACCCGCTCCTCGAGTTGGGCAAGTCGACGGCTCAACGCAGGCTGGGAAATCCCCAGCTGCCGTGCCGCCCGGGTCACGTGGCCCGATTCCGCAAAGGTCAAAAAAGCCTGAAGGGATTCAATGCTCGGAAACCGCACCGCGACAGAAGTAGCACGATCCTCTCGGCGCGCGACAGTGCGACCATTGGATGTTTCCCGAGACAACCTCATGTTTCCTGAGACAACGTGACGTTTCCCGAGGAAACGTCATGTTTTCCGAGGCAACCTTATGTTTCCCAAGACGACCCTTATGTTTCCCGAGACGACATCGTCGAGTAGGGTCCCGGCGAACCACGGAGCGAATATTGCCCGAAGGACCCGAAATTCGGCGTGCGGCCGACAAAATCGAATCGGTGGTGCGCGGCGCCGCGGCGACCGAAATCTATTTTGCGTTTGACCGCCTCGCGGGATTCGCCGCTGACCTCATGAACCGCACCATCACCCGCGTCGAAACACGCGGCAAAGCCATGCTCATGTGGTTCGAAGACGAACTGGCGGTGTATTCGCATAACCAGCTCTACGGACGTTGGATGACCCGCAAACGCGCGGGAACCCCTCAAACGCGCCGCTCGCTGCGGTTTTCGGTGCGCACGGAACGTGGCGCCGCGTTTTTATTCAGCGCATCGGACATCCATGTCTTGTTCGCCGACGGAGTAAACGACCACCCCTATCTCAACAAGCTCGGGCCCGACCCTCTCCACCCGAACACCACACTCCGCACAAACCTCAAACAACTTCGCGACCCCCGCTTCGCCGGCCGCCAGCTCGGCATCACCCTTCTCGACCAATCCCTCTTCGCAGGAATCGGAAACTACCTGCGATCAGAAATCCTCTTCGTGGCAAACATCCACCCCACCCTTCGGCCCAAAGATCTCTCCGCCGAATCGCTTCGAGCGCTCGCCAAAGCAGTCAACGACATCAGCCGAAGATCGTATCGCACCGGTGGCCTCACAAACGACGCCGCGCGCATCAAAGAACTCAAACGCGCTGGGGAAAAGCGGCGCTACTACCGCCACTACGTCTTCGGACGCGACGGCCGCCCCTGCTTCACCTGCGGAGACCGCGTGACCAAAACCACGGTTGCGGGGCGTAGGCTGTACCTATGCCCCACCTGCCAAAGCTAGTGTAGAGCAGTGGCCTTTTGGCCTGATCGCGGCTTTCCTCCCCTGCTCGGCCCGACGAAGCACTGCACGTGCGTCATCGGGCCTGCGCTGCCGGGGCACTCGCGCTCAGACCAAAATTCCACTGCTTTATGGGATGCAACTTGGAAATCTATCGGATGCGACTTGCGCTGCAATCAGGCTCAATATCTCAGCATTCTGTGGTACGTAAGTTCGTCTTTCGGTCGACCAACTGACCGCCGCAAGCTCTGCTTGGTCTAGTCGATGGCGGTTGTCAGATGGGTTGATGAACGGTACGCGTCGCGCCTACGAGCTGCATTTCGGGAGAAGCTGCATTTCGGGAGAAGAAGTGAAGATGTTTTCAATGATGCGAGTACTTGGTGATTGGAAAAGGCATCGAAGCGCACTCGCGCTGTGCGTGCTGTCCGCTTTCGGGTTGGGATGCGCCGCAGAGGTCACACCTGACCACTCGAGTGTCGATCAACAGAACAAAGCTTATTCGCTCGCCGTGCCGGTGGTGCGGGAAGCCGTTGGTGCATACATCCTGTTCTTGGCTTGCGACCACGATGAGAGTTGCCACGATCAACACATCAAAAACTCGCCGCTTGCTCCATTTAGTTTGCACACTTTGCAAAAACACACGCCTGCGATCGTGCAACAATTTTTTGTGGGACTTTCTTCGCAGGCCACCACTTGGATACCGGCGCTGGACAAGATGCGAGCCGACCTTGATGTGCCGACGGAAATCCCGGAGGACATCAGCGATTGGCTCGAAGACTTGATCGGCAGCGGGAAGGTAGACCCCTTCCTCAAAAAACTGCGAGAGAAGCTGGCGAACCTCAAAGGGGCCGAAAAGCGGGAGTTGTGCGGCGTGGTCGCGCTGCTCCACGGATTCATCCTCGAAGAGGTAGACAAGATGGCGGGATGCGATGCAGACAAAACACTATGGCAGCAGGGGGCGGAGTTCGTCGCGAGCTTGCTTGGGGCTCTACTATTCGGTGACGGTCCCTTCACGCGCTACGAGTCGGTGCCGATCGCAACATCAATGATCGACCGAATCAGCGAGGCAGGTCGGGAGCGATCGATATCGTGTGACACAATCCAGAAACTGGAGAACGGTCTAAGTAAGCTCTGGCTCGATAAGTGCGTCAAGTGATGGGCTGATCCTTTCTCGGGCGCTTCAGCTGCAGTAGATTCGACTTGATCTGACACCCGGTACGCTTTCGCCTGAGTCGCTTCGCTCGATACCGTCGTTTTCTATGCTCCTCGAAGCCCCCGAATCACTCAAGCCATGTGTTCGAAGGAGCTCGCGGACACGTTTGCCAGGAACTTGCTGGGTCACGTCGACAACATTCGTTTGCTCCGCGTTCGCCATTTACGTTGAAATAATACTATATACGTAACGTCATGCAGGGAATCGATCCGGAATATTTCGAGAAGCTCCGCGTTGGTTTCGAAACACTGGATTTTTCAAACCGGGCTCTCGAAACGAGCTTGCCGGAAGAGGAACTCGTGACGAAACGACGGTGCGTTCTAGCGCTTCTTCTATGCGGAGCAGATGTCGGTTGCCATGAGGCGAATGAAGCGGCAGCGGTGGACTTTGATCTCGCAGATGGCATCTGTACGGGCGGCGCCGCGATCGCAGATTCGGCGTTTAGCTGCTCGTTTCCGCTGATCAGCAGCGCGAAAGCCTTCTCCGAACAGCGCATCGGCGAAGGCCGGCTGCCTCTTTCCCCGATTCAGACGCTCGTGGTCGATGCACAAGGCGACGAAGTGTCGGCTTCTGGTTCAGCGAATCATTCCGACTGCCTGCTGCACGGCTCCGAACTTGTTTGCCACGGCATCGTAAGAAACGAAGCATCGGTAGCCGTCCGGATCCAGCAAGGCACAAGGCGACTCGCCGCGACGGCCCTTTTGCCGCCGCTGCGGCCCGCAGAGTCGGGCGTCGACCCCTCGAAAATCTTCATCTTCGTCGAATCGCCCACCACAAGAAGAGGGTCCCGAGAGCCAACGCCTACCGTGGCGCGAGGAGAGAGCCTTTCGGTAATGGTTGGGGCCCCACCCGCCGGGCGCTACAAACTGTGTCGCATTCCGCTGCGCGGAATGGCGCGAGAGCATGACCAAACTCGATGCGCGGATTTTTCACCGCGGCAAGATTTGCCGGGGTTTGAGCCTGAAGAACCCGAACTGGAAGTGCAGCAAGCGACGCTGCGCTTCGAGCAGCCCGGTTTTTTTGAGGTGCAGGTCTGCCCTGCATCCGCAGAGCGTTGCGCCGAGTCGAGCCCTGCCATGCACGTCCACGTCTTCGACCCCAAACTCGTTGAGCTGGTGGAAGGACACAATGACGCGGAGCGCAACCGAATCAATCTAGTGTTCGGCTGTTCGTTTTATCGGTCCTTCGACAGCTGCAAACAAGCCGCTTTCGAATCCCTCACGCTCAACGAACCGTTGCGCATTCGCGTGCCTCCATTCTCAGAAACAGGCGCCACCGATGAAGTTCGGCAAACCACGCTTTCCTTCGGACTGTTCGCAGTGGAGCCGCTGGCATCCCGAAAAACCGCCTTCAACTTTTGGATCATCCAGTCTCCTCTGGTGATTGAGCGCATGAAACGGAGAAGAGGAGGCCCCGCGGGCCGATACCGCTACGTCCATGCGCTGCGGCGCATGCGCGAACAAGGCTCGCGATTCGATGGGCTTGCGCCCAATCGTGTGGTGTTCATTCACGCATCGGGCTCACCCGACATCAACATCACCGCAAGCTTTCCCGAGACGACTCTCCCCGGCGCAGTCGGCATCCGCGGCTTGCCTCCCGGTGAAGTGAACGAAAGCGAGATTTTGCTAGGCGCCACCACTGTCTTTCTACCACCCACCCGAACCGCCTTGGAGCCTCGCCAGTGGTTCCGTTCGCTGCCCAGTGTGCTCGCACACGAACTGGGCCACGCCATCTTCTGGCTCGGCGACGAGTACAACGAAGACGCCGCGGGCCGCCCCTTCGTCGAAGATGCACCGCCGAGCGACAATCAGATCCGCGCCCTGGAACACTACCCGCACGTCGCGACACCCGGAACCGCCCGCATGTGGTGGGACGATTTGCAAGGAGCCGTCGACCCATTTTTTGCGACTTGGCTCGCGCACTTTGACGGAACCGACGCGACACCGCTGAAGCCCATTTCCGAAGACGATGTCCGGGTTGGCTACATTCCTTTTGTTCGAAACCCAGACGGTGCCCCCGTCGTCGTCAAACCCACTCGGCACAGCCTCATGAACGACCACACCGTGCCAATCTTCGGCGCCGTGAATCGACGCCAAGTCGAACGAATACTCGACCTGTACGAAAGCGATCCGCGTTCAAGCAACGATTGACCGCCGAAAACGATTGACTGCCGAAAACAATTGACCCGTCGAAGAAGCCGACTACATCGGCAGGCTCACGCCGCGGAAGCGGTTCGCCTGATGAACGACCACACGGCGTCGTTTTCGGCGCGGGAGATCGACGCCAAAACGAACAAACCGAGCAATACGCAACCTCGAATGTGCGGCTGGGAGCCAGTCGGGGCGATTTCGATCTGCCTCAACCGCCCATCCCCCCAAACGAATCACCGGCCCAATGTTTTTGCCAGTGCGCAGATCTTGGTCGCTGGGACGAACAACGCTTGTCCCAGCGTGTCCATAAGAGTTTGATATGCAAGATATTGAGCCTCCGTAATCGGGGTCCCATCATCGTTCTTCAGCGTGCCACGCAGCGCAGCTTGTCGCTGGCTTTCTTTGTCATCTTGGATGCGTGCTTGCATGTTTTTCAATGCGTTGCACGCCTGGTGGAGGGTAATCGTGCGATCTTGAATCAATTTCGCCAGAGCGTTGTTGATGGCCTCCGCGATCTCGTTCGGGTCAATAGCTTTTCCGCTGAGCGCGTCCTCGATTGTTTTCTTGAGGATGTCTTCAATCGCCTTCTCTGCTGCTTCGTCCCCAGGCGAGCTTTCACCCACCTCGCCCCATCCACCGTCAATAACGTTGATCGCCCCCGCACTCAGCCCTTGAATCCGAACAGTTTTCAGCGGAAGGAGTTGTTCTACGTAGTGGTCTCGTGATGTTTCCGGCAGGTCGATAAGCCAATCAATCAACGTCGGATACGGAGCAGAAGTGGTCACCCCAACTCCGTTCCCGTCTGATCTCCCAATACTGCCGCAATACCGCCGCCCTTCGGTATTGGTGATCGCGTTTCTGCAGATTCGCCACAACGCGTCCTCCGCCGACCGGGTGATCACGTCACCTTTGTTGATCCAGTCCTCCCTCGGTATTGCGTAATACAGCGAAGAGGAATCGAGCTGTCGTTCGCGTTTGCTTTCGTTCCACACGACGGTGGTGCGGAACAAGAGCATTTTCTTGCCGGGACTCTTTTCCAAGAACGCAATGCCGGTGTACGTATCGAGATTCTGAAGCGTTTGCCTGATCTGATGGTCATCGATCGCGTTGCCGATGAACAATGCAGCGGTTCCCCCGAGCACAATCGAGAAGGGGTTATTCAGCGCGATCGCGGTTCCAACTTGACACGCATTGGATTGAAGGCAGCCGCCCACCAAAATGCTGGCTTCCGCGGCGGCTTGTTTGGCTTCGTCCGGCCCCTGCTCCGGAGCGCCAGCTACACAACCCGACGCCAAACATGCGACCAACGCCCATAAAGTCGCTCGGGAACTCGCAGCTGAAGAGGCGACTAAGAGCGCGGCAGAAGCCCGCAAAGCGGTAAGGCTCGTCGATATTCTGGACGCTTTGCTCGATGAGGATGTGTGGGCACAGCGTTCGGTCGCAGAGGGTGTAACAGCAAATGCGCGCTCTGTGGCCCCACGCGCGGCCAACGACAACGCCACACCACCACAAAATAGCGAAGAACGGGCACGCCCGAGAGGATTCGAACCTCTGACCGTCGGCTTAGAAGGCCGCTGCTCTATCCAACTGAGCTACGGGCGCGTGCGGTAGATGCCTAGCTTTTCTCTGGATTCTTGGCCAGCCGAAGCGGAGGAACCGGGTCCGTCGCCGGGGCGGCTGATTTCTAGATGCGTATACGCATAAGTTCGCATACACTGTGCGTATGGGTGGCAATCGGCTTAGTTTGTCTATCGACGACGCGGTCGTGGCGCGGGCGAAGGCTTTTGCGCTTCGGAATCGCACTTCGGTGTCCGAACTCGTCGAAGAGTTTTTGCGTTCTCTTGATCAGAGAAGCGGCGATCCGGTGATTCGGGGGCTCCACGAAGAGTTGCTCGCGATGGATCACGACGCCAATCAGGAGCTCGATATCGACGCTCTGAAAAGAGCCCATACCAGCGCGAAGTATGGGACGTGAAAATCCTGCTCGATCTCAATGTGCTGATCGATGCGGCTTGCCGCTGGCAGCGCTATCCGGAGTCTCTTGCGCTCTATGAGTTTCTCGCGCAGGGAGCGACCGCTAAAGGGCTCATACCCGGATGCGGTTACACGACCCTGTACTACGTTCTGACGAAGCAGATTGGGGAAAACATGGCGCGACGTTTTGTCGCGCGCTTCTCCGACACGCTTGAAGTCGCGCGCTTCGACGCCGAATGCGCAGCTCAAGCTCTGAAGCTGCAGTTTGACGACCTCGAAGACGCGTGCATTGCCGCAACCGCGCTAGCGTCGGGTTGCGATTTCTTAGCCACTCGAGATTCCGCAGGCTTTGCCGCATCGCCTATTCCTCCGCGGAGCCCCGAGCAACTTCTGAAGCGGCTGAATACGACGACGTGAAATAGACCACGTTTCACCGAGTCGGGCGTGATCGTGTCATCCCTCGCCCAACTCGCTGAACCAGCACGCGACGAAGCAGGGCTCTAACGCCGACGCAGTGGGCGCACCGCGCCGCTGGTGAAGATCGGGTCACGGAGGTTGAGCTCGCCGTCCCGGTTGTGGATCACGATGCGTCCGACGCCTCCTCCTCCGCCACCACCACGAGAGCTTCCGCGCGTCACCGCTACGGATTCGCCTCTCACAGCCTGTCGCCCTGAAACGGAACCAATGCCGCCTGCCCCTCCGCTTCCTGCCGCCGCATCCTCGCCGCAGTCTCCTCCTGGAGCGCGCTCTTCGGCAAGAAGCCCGTCGCTTCCCCGAGCTGACCGACAGCCACCGCCACCGCCGCCCGCCATGATGGCGACGCCCGATCCCAACTCAACCTCCGGAGCTTCGATTAGGATTCCGCCGCCTGAGCCGCCGCCGCCTCCATTGACGCCGCCGCCGCCACCAGCATTGATCGCGCTACCAGGTTCGAGACGTATTGCGGTTCCGCTCACCAGCTGCAGAGCGCCGCCGCCACCGCCGCCTTGGCTGACAAACCCTCGTACGTCGCCGCCCGAGCAACCGCCTCGGAGTGGCTGGAGAAATGAGGCGCGGCCGGGTGGAAGCCGCCCCGCGCGACCTCCCGAAGCGCGCTGGTCGACACTGCCGCCGCGATGACCTGATTCACCGTGGCTCCCACCGCCACCACCGCCGCCATGAGTTGGCCCCAAAAGATCGAACGCGAGACCACCTGCCGCGCCGGTGCACGAGGCGTCTGAAGGAAACGCTCCCGGGCCCGAAACCGAGCCTTCCGCGGCCACTGAAAGCTCTCCGCGAATCACAATGTCCGACGCGGCTACGAGCGCAATGCCCCGACTGCCTCGTACTCGCAAATTGGTGACATCTGCGCTCTGAACCGACAACACGATCATCGGAACTCCATCGACAGGAGCGTCAAGCAGAGCAAAAGGAACTTCGACCACCGTTCCATCCTCTCGCGTCAACGTACCCGTATCTGTGTCGAGCGAGGCATCGGTCGCGAGCACCAAGTCGAGGCCCATCGTATCTTGCACCGCGTTCAATATCGGGCCCAAGTTGTTCGAAGGCTCGAGTTCGTAGCACCGCGGAAGCAGCGGGTGACAGTCGAGCGAACACTCCGAGCGATCGGTATCGCCACAGGTCGCCGGCGCGCAGACATCGACGTTCTGATCGCAAGCCAGCGAGATCTGATTGACCCCTAGCACCACCGCCGAGCCGTCCGCGAGCGAACCATCCGCAAGCAAGGTGTGAACACGATTGGTGTCTTTGGCGATGGCAATCGCAGCGATGGATTCTCGTGCAAACCCCTCAGGTGGCTCGAACTCGATAGGCGGGTTGGCGGCAAGATCAATCGCGGTGCCGACCGCCAGCTGGCCGTCGACAAACCAGCTCGCAACTTGCCCCGTGCGGGAGATGGCGATGGCCAGCAGGTCGTCCCACTGCGTATCCGGTGGCAGCTGTATGTCAGCGATTTCTGTCGCGCCGGAAAACGTGCGTTCCGTTGCTTCGAGCCCAGTACCATCGTCAAACCACGCAAAGAAATGGTGTTGCCCGTCTTGCTCAGGTGCTGCGGCGACCCCCGTCAGGGCAAAGAGTTGCTCACGCGAAAAGTCGAGGCGCGAAAGCTCATCGACACGCGTAGCAGGAGGTTCGGGACGGCCATCAAGCCGCGTCACGAGACCGGAGCGGTACCACAAGTAGGTGGCATCTTCGGTCATGGCCATGCCGGCCACCGCGCCCGGGCGAAATCTTTTCTTATCCAGCTGTTCCGCGGTGCCTTCGCTAAACGCCCCATCGTCGTATACGGCCCAAACAGATCTATGGAGGGCGGAGAGTCCAACGATGCGGCTTGGTGACGTTTCCGGCTGTACGGCGAATGAACCACCATGATTCGAAAAACGCGTGGCGCTTCCTTCGGCCACGGTCCCGTCCGAAAAAAAAGCTCGATACCGGGTTTCTTGTGCCGCATTGTCGGTTTCTTGTGCCGCATTGTCGGTTTCTTGTGCCGCATTGTCGGTTTCGTGCGCCGCATTGTCGGTTCCGTCTGCGGCGATGCCGAGAATCTCCGCGGCTTGGCGCCCAGGCGGCAACACAAATCGCTCGAGCTCGGTCTCGTTCCGACCGCCCCCAAGGTCGGTCACCGTGCCTCGGCTGAGCTGGCCGGTATCGTACCAAACCAGCACTTCACCATTCGCGGCGATGGAGGCGCCAACGATATCCGCAGCGCTAAGCCCGGATGGCGTAGTAAAGGTGCCCCCGCGGATGATCTCTTTGCGATTCCAATGATTGGCTGGCGTGCCCGGCAGGATCAGCCATTGCCCATCATCAAACCAGTACACCGTATTGCCATCGGCATTGAATGCGAAGTCACGTACCAAGTTGGGTTGCCCCACTGGCGTCGCCACCGGCTCCTCGGTCGCTCGCGAACCCGAAATACCGTCCGTGTTGGATGCTGCATTCGGTTCGAAGCAGCTCGAGTCTCCATCCGGCAGACAGCGGTCTTGGGTTTCACAGCAGAAAAATCCCGATTCACACGGACACGGCGCGGCATTCAAACTGAGCTGACACGACCCCAGCATCCAGGCCACGATTATCCAGGCCGCCGGTATCCAGGCTGCCAATATCCGCGCTGTGGGCGCAACGCTCAGGTCCACCTTCACCATGATCGGCCCCTTCACCATGATCGGCCCAGGTGAATGCCTCCGCGACGGCTCGAAGCCGTCGGCGTGATGCGCAGCTTCGCGCGGTGCGGATCGGGCCACAAGCGCGCAGTCAGCCAACCAATCGCGCCCGCGACGCCAACTCCGGCGCCGGCAAACAGCAACGCGTTGCTTATCTTGAGCTTGTCGTTGGCTTCGGCGCGTTCAACTTGTGATCCTTCGCGCGCGCGACCGTGAAATACGAGAGACGCAGTTGCCGCCGCCAACGCGACGGCGGCGCCCGCGCCTGTGGTCGCAGCGAACGTTCGAACGGCGCGCTTGCGACGATTTCGACTCGCCAAAACGAACGAGCGTTCGACTTGCTTTTCCCCATAGTGTCGCGTGAACGCGGCAACGTCGGCGTTTCGAAACGGCACCGAAAAGAGGCGTCCAAACGCTAAGTGAAGCGCGCCTCGTCGCGCAACATGAACGGGCTCAGGGGATAGCCGAGTCAAGATGTGACGCGGGTCCGCGCCGAGAGAGTACTCGACCGATTCATTGGCCTTCCGCAAGAAGAGGGGGCGCTTCGTAGGCAAATGAATCTCTCGCGCTTCGTCAGGTGCAACGTGCCAATCGGCGATTCGTTCCCCTTCTGCTCCTTCGAGATATACGTGACCGAGTTCGGGGCGGTCAAAACGGAGCTCGGCGCGTTTGGGCCAGCGCAACAGCTCGAGGCCGAGAGCGTCCCGCGGCGGGCGAACCACGAACTCGGGGCGATATCTCGCATTGGAAATGCTGCGGTTTGCGCTTCGCAAAAACGCCCCGAGCTCCGCGTAGGTCACCGACCCGTCCGTATTGGCGTCAGCCGCCCCGCGAAGCGCAGACCGCACTTCGTAGCTAAATATCCCCGCCTGATAGCGGCTCCACTCGTGGCTATCGCGATCTGACGCCGTCGAAAGCACATAGCCGGTGTTGTTGGGGGCAGAGTTCGTTTCGGGGGCCCACGCGCCAACATAAGCGCGTCGACTTCCGCCCGGGCCTTTCTCAAAAGCTACGAAATAAGATTTGCACGCATCGATCACGACATGGTTTCTCGTGGCTCGCGTTTTCTCGATCACTTCTTCTCGAAGAAGGCTTCGCGTCAGTCTCAAATCTTCGAGCAGCACGTACCCTTCGCCGTGGTCCACGTCTCCGTGGCCGCTATAGAAGAGCAAGAACTCGGTGGCTCCTCGGGTCCGGCCGATCGCCGCGCGCAATTCGGCCATCGCCCGGCGCAAGCTCGCGGCGCGAGGTGGTCCTGCGCGCCTTAGCTTGGGCACGAGACGCGCGGTGTTGGCATCGGGACGAACCAAGAGCCACGTGCGAACGCCGGCTTCCCGTAAAAGATCGCGAATCGCGATGGCGTCGTCGTCCGCGTACTGAAGCCGCGGGGTCGACGCGCGGTCCGAAGCGTTGTTTCCGATCACAATCGCGAATCGCTTCGGCATATCCGCTCTCGTCGCGGCCGGCGAAGCGAGCGCGACCAACCCCCAGATCAGAGCATTCACTACTGCTCGGTTCATTGTATTTCCGAATCTACCTGTGCTTCCGACACATCTGCGTTTCGCCATTCATCTGCGTGTTCGAGGTTCACTGGGTTTTCGAGATTCAACTGGGTATACGAGACTCATCTGGGTATACGAGACTCATCTGGGTTTTCTGAATTCATTTGGGTTGCGTGACCTCTGCGTCCACCACTCGCAGCTCGACGGCGTGCGTGGAAACATCCTCGAATGGAAACTTCAGCGCGTTCTCGCCCCGCAAGCCCCCCTCGGAAAGCAATCGCTTCACCGTTTGTTCCACATTCCGAATTCGCAACGGCCGTTGCGAAAAAAGACCGACAAGAGTGAGAGGCCCAGTAGCGAAATCATGACGCACCGCAGACGCCAGCTTTTCGTCCGCGACGTGTCGCTTGATCGTGATAGAGCGCGGATCATCGCTGGGTGTTTCGTAGGCGGGGTAGTACCAGCGCACGTCTCCGCGCGCGTCAATCGCAAACACCATCAGAAACCCAAACTTGGTTTGCGAGCCGAGGTTTGTGTAGGAAAACACCAGTTCCGACGATCGCGACATCTCGTCGCGTTCTCGGAGCCGACGAACGCCCGTCGGCGTCACGACATACGGAGCGATGCCGGCCCACTGCTCAGCGCTACTCCGCGCCACCCCCTTGGCTCGGACGTCTTCCTCAATGCGCGTATCCCCGGTCGAACGTGACCAAAATTTCGGAGCGACAAAAGCGATCGCAAGCACCGCCACGGCAGCCAACCAGGGGCTGGTTCCTCCCCACCCTCGTGCTTTGCTCCACCACCGAGAACTCCATGCTCCAGCATGACTCGCCGTCTCTGATTGCTCGATTCGCTGCCAAACATCGGCCACGAGGTCGACATTCTCAAAATCCGGAGCGGTATTGAACAACTGCGCTCTCAAACGGCGCAGATCTTCAAGACGCCGCTGCGTGGCCGGCGAGCGCGCGAGTTCCATCTCGATGGCTTCTTGCTCGGAGTCGGTAGTCTCGCCTTCCAGGTACGCAACCATGAGTTTGTCGTCGAGCGTCGTGCGGTTGCGACTTTTCATAGCGATCCCCCCAGCATCCGCTCGAGTTTTTCTGTCGCATCAAACACACGACGCTTCACCGTACCGGTCGGGATATCGAGTGCTTCGGCGATTTCCCGGTAGCTGAGATCCGCGCCGTAGCGAAGCATGACCACCGAGCGCAGCTTCTCACTAAGCTTGCCAACCGCCGAGGCGATCTCTCGCTGACGCTCGCGTTCGAGTATCCGAGATTCGGCACGTGGAGACGCGTCGGGTGGCGGCTCGCTCGCTAGGCTCGCTCGCTTGCGTCGTTCATAGGCACGCGCACGTACCGCCATGCGACATTGGTTGTGGACGATGCGATACAAAAAACCGGTAAACCGGCCGCGTGGCTGGTAGCGATCCCGCGCGCGGTACACCTCGACGAAGGCGTTCTGCGCGCAATCTGCCGCCCACGAAGCATCCCCCACGTATTTGTATGCCGCGGCAAGAACTCGGTGTTGATGTCGTCGTACAAGAACATCGAACGCGCGGCGCGAACCACCGCGGGTGAGCAACATGAGTTCGTCGTCGCTTCGCGCATCGAGCGGCGCAGCCTCTTCCGCCGCCGCCGGCGGCACCAAACGCAGCGCGTGCGAACCCGTTTGTGTCTCCGGCTTGCTCAAGCGCTCCCCCAAACCGCGACACGGCGAACGTGCCGCAAAACCGATGTTCTGTGGATCTCCCACAAAAACCAGTGCCATGCTCCAGCAAAAGGTTCGCTACTTTGTCACCAATTTCTCATCGTCCCCGTTTGCGGTCAGCGGGTGAAGATTCCGCCACCCGTTCTCTGGCGAAACAGATCGCTGATCAGAATATCGACGATACGTTGATGGACATCGTCCCACCACAACGCCTTTTCGGCGATCGGTGCTGGCCAAGTGTTCTGGCCAACCGAGCGAAAAACAAAGCGCTCTCAACGATGTGCGCCGGGTGAACCAAGCTGGATACAAACCCCTACCAAAATGGTTGCGCGATTTCTTTCGATCTCGATCTTTGCATTTCAGATCGCGAAAATCGATAGCGTGGGTGATGAGCCACGGATGGATTGGCGCAAGCTCTTGTGCCCATCGCGGTTCGAGGGAGACGGTCACGAACAGTCCGACTACCGAACGCCGTTTGAGCGGGACGTTGATCGCATTATTTTTTCGCACGCCTTCAGACGCCTGCAGAACAAAACGCAGGTTCATTCGCTAGCCGAAAACGATCACGTGCGAAATCGCATGTCACACTGGACTTGCCCGGAAAAAGTGGAGAGAGGATGTGAGTTATGCAGCCAGGGCCCCTATGGCGCTGGCGTAATCGCGTTCGGCTTGCTCGGGGCTGACAA
>JANQQS010000158.1 GCA_028284955.1 Myxococcota bacterium
GGGAAAGCGTGCATCGAGTTCGGCGCAGTAGGCGGAGAGGCAGGCTTGGGCTTCGGGGCTGTTCGGCGACGCGGGCGTGATCTCGATATGCGCGCTGAGCAGGCTTTGGATTTCTTTCATGGCTGCGACGAGCCGCGTTTGTGCGGCGGAATCTAGCGGCGCGAGCCAGCGCGAGACGACTTTCTTCGGCGGACTCGCAAGTTCAGGTGACCGCGGACGAAGAAGACATCATCATTCCCCCGTCCCCATAGGTCCTTCTTCATCTACCGGGCTGAAGAGGCAATCCTCTCCACGGCGCGTCGCAAATCGTCGAGGATGGAAGAAAAACTCCGCGGTTTTCTTCGCTGCGGGGCGATCTGTATTCGCTTCACAGCGGAGTTTCGCACTGAAATCACTGATGGCGACGAATCACGGCGGGGGAACGCAGCGTGGGCACGAATCCTGCTTCGCTCGTGTGGCAGCCGCATGCGGGTGGCGATGAACAGGGGATTATAGGGATTACAAGAGCTATGCACACCAGGATTTTCTTTCGACTGTTCGGCTCGTCTCGAACGTTGTTCAACTCGGTGCAGCTTGCGCTGTTGCTATCGTTCTTCGGCTGCACTGCGGCGACTTCGGAAACAGCCGATGAGCAAGCGTCTTTGGCGCCCAAATCCGGAACGAAAAAACCGATTCCGTTCTTGGACAACATCCTGTACGGCGAAGACCTGTACGCTGGCGGCCTGCCAGGTGAGGAACGCTTTACGGCAACCGGGGAGAGCGTCCGCAACTTGGTTGGGACCGCGCTTGGCATTGCCGTGGATCTTCCTCCAGATGGCCGCGCGCCGGCGGGGTGGGTGATTCCTCCAAACCGCAGCTACTCCGTTCAGGTTGTGAGCGACGATGTGGCAGCGACGGTTCCAGTATACGCGAAAACAGTCCGCAAGCCGTCGGTACGTGCATTCACCGTGGCGGGGGTGACGGACACCGAACCCAAAGAGACCATCGTGACGACGGTGCTTCTCTGGAATCGCATTCTCATGAAACCCGTCCAAACCGGGGGTTCGGGCCCCGTGGTTTGGCAGGAACGACCGAACGCGCTCGCCAGAATGATCGCGACGGTCGGCCACGAGTTCCACGGCAATGCGCGGTTCTATCTCGTCGACGCGACGGATGACTATCTTGCAGCAGAACCTACTTTGGCCGACCGCTGCGCACGCGAGCTCCATGCGTTTCAGGAAGGCATCGATCAGCTCAATCGCTTTATTCAAGACCCGGAGAGGTTGCAGGTATTGACGACGCACGGCTGGCTTCAGAAGTACCAAGACACGATTGGCGAAGAGCGGGAGGGGCTGCGGTCGTGGCAGGATCTTTGTGCCGCACATACGAATTCTTCATCCTGAACGAAGCATTCCAAATCGAAGACGTCGCGATGTGACGTCCATCACTGGATGGCTTGTCCTTCTGCGATTTGCTTTTCGTACCAGTGCGTAGCGTAGGGGTTGTCGTTGTAGCGCTTGATTTCTTGGTAGCCGGCCGAGGGGTAGAGATGCACCGCTTCGTGGAGGGGCGCGCTGGTGTCGAGGCGCACGCGGCGGAAGCCGAGTTTTGCTGCTTCTTCTTCGAGCGCGTGCAGGAGTCGCCGGCCTAAGCCGCCGCCGCGTAGTTTGGGGTGAAGCCACATGCGTTTGATTTCGCCGATCTCCGGCGCGAGGGGTTTGACGGCGCCGCATCCGAGCGGCTTGCCGAGTCTTCGTACGAGGAGGAATTGTCCGTTCGGCGGGGTGATGTCGTCGGCGTCGGCGCGGCCTGCGGCGATGGCGTCGAAGCCGCGGGGAAAGCGTG
>JANQQS010000159.1 GCA_028284955.1 Myxococcota bacterium
TTGTCAGCCCCGAGCAAGCCGAACGCGATTACGCCAGCGCCATAGGGGCCCTGGCTGCATAACTCACATCCTCTCTCCACTTTTTCCGGGCAAGTCCACCTGTTTCACGAAACCATTCCGCAAGCGCATTGGCAATATCTGCCAGCTCCGAAAGTCTTCCTAGACGTGCCAGGGTTCTCGCGTATGCGACGATACGTCGTGACGCATGCCCGTTCAGCAACTGGCCACGCAGCAAGGCGACGGTGCGCTCTCGCAACTGGGTTGACTGCTCGGCAGAAATGAATCGCTCATTTAGGATCGGACGAAACACATCATGCACCGCGATGATCCCGTCATGTGTTTCATAAGCAATATGCCTAGACACGACCGTTCTCAAGCCGCGACGAATCTGCGAAGCCTGGACACCAACCACTGCCTCAAGCAGTCGGCACCACTCGTCGGCTCGGAAACCGACTTCGATCGACGCCAGTCCAGAGGCAACGCACGCGACAGCCTCGTCTAGAGCACGGATTGCTCCTTCGCTAATGATCTCTTGCTCAGTTTGTCCGGAAGTCGTGCCGTCAACGATTGCACGAGCATACTCTCCGGTATCCATCGAGCTACGACCGATCACCCGAACCGCATGCTGAACGAAGAGTGGTGCACCTCCCGTCGCTTCTTGAAGCGCTGCAACATCCGCTACGCTCGTCGAGCATCCAGCCGACTGAAGAACTGCCGCGATCGTGTCCGTATCCCATCCACCAAGAGACACTCTGTCGAAGCCAGTCAGCGCAGCGACTTCGTCCACCGTCCGCGATGGGTGACCGAGAATCAACCACCGCAGCCACGGCGTCGCGCGAACGCAATCCACAATCATTTGCGAGGGTAGGTAGTGGCAATCATCGACTACAACCGTAACCCGTAGTTGCATCTCATCGAGCTTTGTGTTCAGTCGAGATAAGGCATATGTTCCGTTCCGACCGGGAAAAGCGAATTCGTACGCGCCACGATTCATGCTCGCTGAAACCGTCGAAACACACGCATCAAACAAGCGAGAGGCTAGCTGCTCTCCAGGCGCCGCGGAACACGGTACGTACACCACGGTGTCGGGGGAATGCGCGGCAATCTCGGCAGCCCACGCGCTCTTCCCATTTCCGGAGTAGCCGGTCACGATCAGCGACCTCCGTCCTTCGTCTTCGCTCAGATCCGGCTCGCTTTGCTGCGATCGATAGTCCTGAATTCTTGGAAGCGGACTCAACTGGACGGTAACGAGCTCACAAAGCTGATCGAGATCATTGGTCGCAAATCCATTTCTCCATCCACCACCCGCGGAAGCTTGGGCGACAAGTGCAACCAACTTCGCGACCAGCGAATCCGGGCGCAGTGCGGATTGACGATAGTTTTGAGCAAGTTCCACAGAGAGGCGCAATAGCTCTTCAAGCGTCCGAGTAGGAACGATCAAACCACCGCTACAGGTTGCGCTGTCGACACCTGTAGGAGTGAGGACAACCATGTCTGGCGGCCAAACTATGGCGGAAAGCGAACGACCCAACTCGGTGTTCACTACGAGGGCAAACCGAGCGGCTCCGGAGCGCTCACCACGCTGATGAGCGCTCCGGATAGTTGCGAAACGTTCCAGTAGTCCAGTGATATCTGATGGAGCTAGTGGCGAAGAGCGCGTTTTGACTTGTACGTACCACGTCTCCGTATCGTGTACGATTTCGACGTCCTCATCTCGCTCCACACGTACACGAACGACCCCGTTTCTTTGAGCGAGGAGGCAAGCCACGACGTATGTGTGTTGATAAAGAAAACCTCGATGAGTTCCCTGAATCCTCGCAAGCTGACGTGCATCGAGAACCGGTGGATCCACGACATTCAGTATATGGACGTTTGCTGCCGCCCGATACGAGGAACTTCTCCGTCGTGTCAATGTCCGCACCCGTATCGAGCGCGATGGTCGCGAACACATCGTCAGGACCGCGTTCACGTACGATGTATATGCCGGACGATACAGTCGCGACGGTGTTGATCGATCACCTGCACGCATACCGAAACCCGCCAAATACGGCGCCGACCGTGGGCTGCGACTAGTCCACCCACAGTGAGAGATGGAAATCGCTCGTTGTTCAGCTCAGTCGACACCGAAATCTATGAACGATCGCCGAACGTTTTGACCACCCAACGGCACGCAAGGTCATTCGATCTCGTCTGCACCCGCGCGAAGCAGACGGACCATAAGCTGGCACGCATCACGGCTAGCGACGAGGACGTTGCGTGCTCGTTCGGGCGCACGAGTGGAAAATGTGTTGATGTCGTGCAGCAACCGTTCGGCTGCGTTGATGAGTAGCGAAAGCTCGATTCGATTCATGCGGACATGGATACGACGTTTGAGCGAACACTAAAACGACAAGAAATGTCGTATTAATGTCCGATAGAGAAACCAGTCGCTACTGGACCCCAAAGGATCCCAGAGTCTCACACAGACCGATCTCGCAGAGCGAACTGGCTTGGAAGCCCAGGACGATTCAACGCATTGAATTCAGCCGTACTTGCCTGGACGGTCGGTAGCTGGAACCCCTAAGCCCAACTGCGATGAATGTATTGCGTAAAGTTACGCATAGCGTTACTTTTTGCGATACGCTCATCAATGGCTAGTCCAGGAAAACTGCACAAGTGGATCGAGAGCTTGCCGGAGGACGGTCGGTATGTGTTTTCGCGCGCAGATGCCGAAGACGTAGCCGAGGCTTCGGACGCAGCCATCAAGATGACGCTATATCGGCTCAAAAAGCGCGGTGCGATTGTCAGCCCGCGGCGCGACTTCTTCGTGGTGGTGCCGCGGGAGTACCGATCGGCGGGGAGTCCGCCGGCGAGCTGGTTCATCGATGACCTCATGCGCCACCGAGGGCGACGGTACTACGTGGCGCTCCTAAGCGCTGCCGCACTGCATGGCGCAGGGCACCAACAGCCGATGGCGTTTCAAGTCATCACCGACGCCGCGGAGCGAGACGTCGAAATCGGGCGCGTTCGGATCGACTTTCACGTCAGCAACCTCGTCGAGAACGCGGCTACCGAGCACGTGCAGACCGAGACGGGGAGTATGGTCGTTTCGGCGCCGGAAACGACCGCCTTTGATTTGGTCCGCTTTCCCTCCGCGAGCGGATACTGGAGCAACGTCGCGACCGTTCTCCCGGAGTTCGCCGAGCGAGTCGACGCAAACAAACTCGTTGCCAGTGCGTCGCGCGTCGCCCGAAGTGACGTACAACGCCTCGGATGGCTGCTTGACCTTGTAGGAGAGCACGCGCTCGCCAACGCTCTTTCCAACGCACTCAAGTCCCAGCGACTCTTGCCGACGCCGCTAATAAGCACACGCGATATCGGTGACGCGCCCCTCGACCCACGATGGCGCGTGCTAGTAAACGATAAAGTGGAGCCCGACCTATGATTCCGAAGGGAAGCATCACCGCGTGGCGGAAGATCGCTCCCTGGAGCGAAGATTGGCAAATCGAGCAGGACCTGATCGTGTCGCGCGCGCTGGTCGACCTGTTCAATCGCCCAAAGATCGGGGGTCGCGACCTCTTCGACCTCGACCTGGCGCTAAACCATTCTGAGTTCGACGTCGACCCGTTGCTCGAGGCCTTCGACGAGTACATGAAGTTCGGCGGCACACCTGTGACGCGTGCGCAATTCGAAGCGAACATGGCTGCCAAAATTACCGACGCGCCGTTCTTGAGCGATGTGTCACCGATACTCCGAACTGGCGTCGACCACAATCCGGTCGAGGCCTGGTCGCGCGTACACTCAGCGCTGGTGAGCCGCCTGTCGGGCGACCCGTGGAAGGGAGACAGCAACGCTGGGTAGCGACCGCACAAGCTGGGCTCCACAAGCGAAACAGCTTGGGGTCGAGAACAATTCAACGCATCGAGTCCGGCGATTCAGCCTCGCTCGAAGCGAGTCGCCCGACTCTGTCGAGTCGTTGACGACGCTCGAGAACTACGCAGCCTCGTCTTGATCGCCGCTCGAGGTGGCAAACGAAAGCTTGAGGCCGAGCGCGTCGAAAATCGCGGCTAGGCTGGACAGCCGAGGGTTGCCTTCCTCCGACAACAGTTTGTAGAGAGACTCGCGATTGAGGCCCGATCGTTCGGCGAGAGCCCCGACGCCTCCGTGCGCCTCCACAACCTGTCGCAGCCCAAGGAGGAATACCTCTTCGGATTCCTCGTAACAGGCCGTCAGGTAGTGCGCGGCTTCATCCAGATCGGCGATGTTCTCCATGAGCTCTTCGCGGTAGTTTCTCATCGGCATCTTTGAACCTCCTTCCAGTACGCTTGCGCGCGGTCAATGTCGTCCGACTGCGTTCTCTTGTCTCCAGCCAAGAGCAAAACCACGACGGTGTCGTCTTGCCGGCCAAAATAGACTCGGTACCCGGGACCGTAAGACACACGCAACTCGGCAACGCCTCCGCCCACGGAGCGACAGTCTCCGAAATTGCCGAGCTGGACACGCGCAATTCGAGCGCGAATCTTGGCTCGAGCGCGCCTGTCTTTGAGTCGCTTCATCCAGTCGGAAAAAGGGGCCCTACCCTCCGCAGTTTCGTAAACCAGTACAGTTTGATTTTCAGCTTCGATAATCCATTGTAGCCTATAAGCTACAATGCTCAAGAACAGCGTCGCTGTTCGGCGACTGCATTGTTCGAAGCTATCGTCGAAGCCTCGGCATCCCGGTAGCCTCACTTTTGAGCCGACGGAACACGAGCCGCGAAAAAGCCGGCAGACCCCGGCGTGGCGGGAAAACGGGCCAATAATCGGGAAGCCCATCAGGCAATGCCGTTGAGGCACTAGTTGCAAAAAACTACGTGAATGATTACTTTTTGCACGAATAAACTTCACTACGGTCTGACTAATTCGCATAAAGTAATGAAAATCGTAACTTTGTGCAGTCAACGACTCTGCCATGAACTCAGCGACGGATTACATCGAGGACCTTCAAATGAACGGTAGGCTTGCGTTCACGACGGCGGATGTTGTCCAGGCTTTGAGCAAGTCGGTGCCGGCGGTCCGGGCTCAGTTGCGTCGCCTCAAAAAGAAAGGGCATATCGCGGATCCTTTCCGAGGATTCCACGTTGTTGTTCCGCCAAAGTACCGGCGGCTCGGCTGCCTGCCGGCGGACCAGTTCGTCCCGCAGCTTATGGCGCACCTCAACGAGCCCTATTACGTAGCGCTGCTCAGTGCAGCTGCTTATCACGGCGCGGCACATCAGAAGCCACAGCTCTTTCAAGTCATGGTCCCCAAAGCACGCCGTGATCTCAGGTGTGGCGGTGTTCGGGTAGTTTTTGTGGCGCGACATGACATGCGCGATACGCCTGTGATCGAGCGCAACACCCCGGCAGGTGTCATCCGAGTCGCGTCGCCCGCGGCGACGGCGTTGGAGTTGGTTGGGTATCCTGAGCGCTGTGGCTATCTTGATAACGTTGCGACAGCGGTCGCCGAGCTGGCGGAATCGATCGATGGCGAAGCCCTCGAGGCGGAGGCGCGGCGCGCACCCGTCGCCTGGGTTCAGCGTCTCGGTTATCTGCTAGCACTCCTCGAGCAGAATGAACTCGCGGAACGGCTCGATGATGTGCTCGCGACGAGCACGGTGTTCGTGACGCCGCTCGCTCCTTGGAAAAGCAGCGCAGGAGCGCCAAGAGATTCACGCTGGCACATCGCAGTGAACACGAACGTGGAGCCCGACGACGTATGATTCCTGAGCAAGCCACGATGCAGATCGTTTTGAAAGAACTCGTTGCCAAATTGCCGGGTGATCCATGGAAAGGTGAGGATAGTTGATGCCCGCGCCGGCACATACGATTACGCATACATTATATGAATCGAACACAGATCTACCTTAGCGACGAGCTAGAAAGCGCGCCGGAAGAACGTTCCAGAGCAACAGGCTTGTCCAAATCACAGCTCATTCGGGATGCAGAATGGAACCCCTGAATGCCCACCTCATCACCAGCGACAAGACAATCCAGGCCAACTACGCGTCTGTCGTTTGGTCGGCGCGCGACGCTCAAAAAAGTTCGACGGGGTCAGTAGGTGTTGACGGCGCTCCGCATTCCACTCGGGCTCGAATGGAGACTACCGAGCCGGATCGAACATCTGCGCAGGGTGCACTCCCTAGTTGAACTTGGGTCCCGTCGCTCGCGAGCACCCAGTCTTCATCCGAGAGGACCGTTCCATCCAGCTCGATGCTGTTGACGCGAGCCGCGCTTGGAAGCTCTGGAAGATCGAACACGCAGTTCGTGGCCGACAACGTGATGCCCCGCAGAGCGGTCTCCAAGTCTTCGGGAGCGTTTCCTGGATAGTATTTTTGCTCGCCCGGCAGCGCCGTCCCGCCGGCTTCCGCAAAGGTGTTCAACGCTTGCTCGAAGAATGACGGCATTCCGTCGGTTGAAGCGACCGCGAGACCCAAGACAAACGTGTTCACGTTCAGCTCTTCACGAATCTTCGTGAGCAATGCTCCAATGCGCTCTGGCTGGTCGACCCGGCTGGTCGTGGGATCGATGCACCTCGGCACGCCATCGGTGATGAGAACGAGCACGCGAGGGTTGGCTTCGGGTGGCGGTCGGTTCGCCTAACGGCAGCCCTGTGGGGTTGTGTGATGTATATATACGTTATGTAAATCGGACGCAGATCTACCTCAGTGACGAGCTAGAAACCGCGCTGGAAGAACGTTCCAAAGCAACGGGCCTGTCCAAATCGCAGCTCATTCGGGATGCCGTTCGTGCGTCCTACCTTGTTTCCCCTGATCGACAAAGCATGCTTCGTGCACTGCGTGAGTCTGCTGGCCAATGGCGAAGGCGAATCGACGGGGCCACATACGTGGAGCGAAAACGTCGTGGCCGACTATCTCGAATTCACAGTTCCGACAACGAATGCAAGACCGACCGATAGCGTAGTGAGCCGATGCGAATCGTCGTGGATACATCGTTGTTGATCGACCATCTGGGGGGCCGAAAAGAAGCTGAAGCTGTCCTTTTGGAAGCAGTCGAAAACGGGAGCGAGCTGTGGGGTTCGGTGCTCACTCGTACCGAAGTTCTTGCGGAGGTGTAGACACCGTAGACTGCGTCATCGCTGCAACGGTAGACCATCTGAACGCGGAGCTCTACACCCTCAATCTCAAACACTTCCCGATGTTTCCAGACCTCGAAGCGCCGTACTGAAAAGCAAGGAACACCGGACAAACCAAAACCCATGGACAAGCAGTAGTTTGCAGTCGCTGCCCTCAAATACACCGCTCGAAAAGAATCGTCGTTCCAAACGCGCCGGGGACCCCCCCGCATCGCACAAAGCCCATCTTCTCAAGCACTCGGATCGAGGCATGATTGGGAGCGTCGACGGCTGAAACGACCCGGTCCATGCCCAGTTCTTGAGCCGCGAAACGGAGCAATGCGCGCGCAACTTCAGTCGCGTAACCCTTTCCAGCGCATCGCTCCACGAGCGCATAGAGGAGCTGAGGCTCGGCCCCGAGCTCTTCGAACACATGAAAGCCGCAGAATCCGATCGCCTCTTCAGGCAACGCTCGTTTTTGATAGAGCAGCCACAAGCCTGCCCTCCCCTCTCCAAACAACCGGTCGCTCACCGCGATCTGCTCCGCGCACCAGGCCTCGCTCATGATCTCGCCGTCGAGCAGGTACTGGCGGATATGAGGGTCTATCGCCAGCGCATGGAAAGCTTTTGCATCGCGCTCGGAGAGCCGCCGCAATTGCAGGCGCTCCGTTTCAAGTTCTGAATATTGCATTGCCCCATCTCCTGTTACCTGGAGCTCGATCTCGCCCCAATCGCGCGCTAAACCTTGACGAAAAGGAGCGCACGCAATGCGAGGAATTATCTCATATCTACAAGTCACCAGCACCGCCGAAGCCATCACCTGGTACGAGAAAGTCTTCGGCGCGAAAGAGATCCGCGCTCGTTTGGTGACGCCAGATGGCGCATGCATGAACGCAGAGATCGAGATCGAAGGCACCCGCTTGATGCTGGCCGACGAAATGCCCAACGTCGGCTCGAGAAGCCCGGCGACACTCAAAGGAACGTCGGTCGTCCTCAACTTGCATGTCGCCGACTCCGACGCCGTGTTTCAAAAAGCGCTCGATGCGGGCGCCGAAGAAGTCTACCCGCTCGCGGATCAATTCTACGGCGACCGAGCTGGGCGAGTGCGCGACCCCTTTGGCCACCACTGGATCATCGCAACCCGGATCAAAGAAGTCCCTGAAGAAGAAATGGTAGCCGCGTTCAACGCCATGTTCGCGGACGCCTAGCTCCGCCCGTACCAATACACTGCTGCTCTCAGGGGAAGTTGTTGGCGCTCGGAAAAAGATGTCTCGTAGCACTTTTGTTCTTGTGGGCGCTCTCCATAGGCTCATGCAGGCCGGCCCAGAATAGCGGCTCTGGGGTACACCACAGGGATCGGACAAAACAAGCATCGGCGGCGTACAGAGCTTTGGTGTACGGCGGCGGGCCCTGGACCCCTCCCGCTCACTGGTTCTACAAAGTTCTTGTGGACGCTGGTTATCAAGAGGTGATCGGGATTGAGCTATCCGGAGAGAAAGAAGTGGTCGGGTATGATCTACCAACGAGATACAGAAACTTGAGGCTTTACTCCGGGTTGAGCAGGCAACAGTTCGCTGCTCTGACAAGAACGGACCCTTCCTATGACACGCCTTTCACCTCGGTTCCGAAGAACGGGCTGATGTTTCAGCCAGACCATGTGCTGGGCACTGACCCAGAGTTCAAGAAGTTGTTCGACCAGCTGAATTTCAACGTCTCGGCGCTTCCCAAGGTCACGCTCCTGCTCAATACAAGCTTCGCCAAATTTCTCAACGGGAACCTGGACGACTGCCAATCGTTCGAAAACACTCACATCTATGTCGTTCAACCAGATCCCGACCGTCTTGATCCGAACATGGCTGTAGATGGCGAGATCTTGTCCGTCCGGCGTCGCCGCAGCGGCACGACCTATCGCAAAGCAGAGCCGCTCGCTGATGATTTGCATCGAGCTCTCGGCAAGAACAGCGTCGCCTACGTAATATCGACGCACAATCAGCTAGACACCTTTGTGAACAGCGTCCGAAGCAAGGGCCTCGAAGCCAACTTTCTTGTCGGTCCGCTAGGCGGCGGCTTCTGGTCCGCGCCTCTCACACTGCTTCCCGAATCCATGGCTGCGCCAATTCTCATTGACTCGGTTTTCTTTTATCGGGCAACAGGACTTCCGCCACCAGCCGCAAGTGTCGCGTCCGTCTCGTATATCCGGGTCGTAAAGGTTCGTCGCTCAGAAGAGCGACATTTGCGGTGACCTGCGAGGAAGTTCTTCTTCGCTCTCGATTCGACCGTCGCCGCGAATATGGTTCACTGCAATATCTCGCTCCATCAAAGCAGGTGCGATGAGCAGGCGGCGATGACAGCGTTGTGGATTCTCCTCCGCGCACATGAGTGCGGCCTGGCGAACTTCTGCCATCGCGATAAGCCGTTCCATCCCCGCGACGAAGTCTGGGGCGCTCGCGCGCCGACGAAAATCGAAGTTTCCGCGCGCATCGCGGTACTCGTCGCCAAGCTTTCCTCCCAGCCTGTCACCAAAGAACACGTACCGAACCCCGTGCGCTGAGAGCGCCTTGCTCAGCGGTTCCTTCGCGAAATAAGGGACATACCTCGAGTACGGATGCGACCGAACATCGACCAGCGCACCGATGCCGTGCTGCCGGAGCAGACCCGCAAAGTGATCAAATGACCGATTGGAGTGGCCAATGGTATAGACGATGGTCACGGAACGTACTTGATCAATCGATAGCGAATCTATTCCTCTCGGTCAAAACGGAGACCGCCTCGTCAAAAAAAGCACGCGTACGCTCCTTGCGACGAGCAAGCGCGTCCGGCGGCAATCCCCAGTGATCCATCGACGCGAGCGCGGACGCCGAAACGTAGACGTCCCAAACCACCAGGTTATGAACAGGAATGCTAGCCTGGGCGAAATACTGATCGGTAAAACGACGCACGGTTGCGTCATCCTCTGCGCACCGAAGTTCAGCGCGTGCGGCAGCGAGATCTGAAAGAGGGTCACCGAGAGCCACGTCCTCCCAATCGACGAGAGCTGCGATGTCGCCATCTTGCCAGATCACGTTCCCTGGCCAGTAGTCTCCGTGCAAAAGCGTGCCTTGTCCTCCCTCGCACCATACCCGCGCCGCCTGCGCGGCCACCGAAGCATCGACCCACGACCCAAGATCGTACAAGGGTGAATCGCGGGTGGGCAGCCCCGAAGGAAGTCGTGCCCGCGCGACTTCGTGGATGCGCACGAGCAGGTGCGCCATCTTATCCGCCATCGCCACGGACTCCGGACCGATCGAAGTGCCTTCCACGAAATCGTAGATGATGTAAGGGCGAGACAAGATCGTGCAGCTCGTGTCGACATGTCGAGGCCGCGGGACGGGAAGTCCTTGCGCGTGCAGGGCAGAAAGAAGATCATGCTCCACGATGGGCCCAGCCTGCTCCGAACTCTTAAAACTTGCGGATTCCACCTGACGCACCACGAGACGCTCGACTGCGCCGTCTTCGTAAGCCAACTCAAGCCCTTCGGTGCGGGCCGAGACACCACCCTCAAGTCGCCAGGCGCGAACGAGACGAGCGCCAGGAAAGAACGCTCTCGTCAGGTTCGCATAGGCGTCTGCACCGTCGTTTCTCATGGATCCCCATCGTTCGCTTCGGACTTGGTACCGTATGTTCTCACCTGGAATAGTCCGCTTGATTCCACGGGTCGCCTCCACCGGGTAGGTTCGAACAGTTCGGCCAGCCCACCTCTTCCCGACCTCTGCTGGAGTTGAGAAAATGTTGTGACTGCGAAGCGGTTTTGATCGCCAATCACCACACTACTCGGACCACTGCATCAGGGTGTCTCGAAGAGCTATGAAACTCGGAGACGTGTTCCGACTTGGGTTCATATGCTCGGCGACGGCCCGTGCCGCTTCGATCTTGCGAAGCCCGGTTTTGAAGTATCCCGCGTCCTTCATCACCCGCTCGAAAGCTTCCCAAGTTCCGCCTTTGATTTCGTCTGGCGAGCGATACTTGTCCCGCGAGGGGATGTTCGCGTTGACCCTCGAATAGGCCTGCTTCACGGCCCTCCAATCGCCGAAATACCAAGCCTCGAGTTCTTCGATGGCCACGCGGTTCACGACTTTAAAGAGACTGCCTTTGGGATTCGACTTCGTAGCGAGACCAGCATCGGAGGCCATCGCTTCCAGTCGCATCTTGAGCTCTTCGCAGTCATCATCGTCACGATCCACAACGACGACAATTCGATGGTCATCCGGAATCCAGCAAGCATAGCCACGTAGACGTTGTGGCAGGCGTTTGAGCAGATTGTTTTTTCCCGAATGGGCGTGAACCGAAAACGGTATCCTACCCAGCATCTTCGGCAACAGAACCCGCAGCGCTGCTTCCGCGGATGGTTCCTCCACCAGTACCTCCACGTGCGACACCGTCATTTGCGTCGATTCTTGTGTTGAGGAGCGCCAGCGTTGACGAGCGGGTCTCCGACGCCGAAATGTCCCTCCAACCACAAATCACCCAGCGCTCCCCCCGCCTGCACAAACTCGGACACACCCTTGATATCCGAAACCCGGATGGCTTGAGTGTAGCCGTGCTCGTTCCGGTAGAGGGCGCGAACCTCTTCGGGCATCAACGAATTGATAAAAAACGGAGAGTGCGTGGTCACAAGGAGCTGCGAGCGCTCAGTTGCGGCGCGGCATTCCTCTGCGAGCTCAGGCAGCAAGCGAGGGTGCAAGAAGTTTTCAGGTTCTTCGATGCCCACGAAGCGCGGCGGGTGCGGGTCGTGCAAGACGGTCAGGTACGCGAGGAGCTTCAGTGTTCCGTCCGAGGCAAACCTTGACATGACGGGACGGTCGAAAGGAGCATCCTTGATCTGAAGCAGCAGTCGCCCGTCCGGCATCGGTTCCGCGAGCACCGACTCCAATCGGGGAACCCGTCGCCGCAGCACTTGAAAGATGCACTCCAATTGGTCAGCGTGTTGCTCCTTCAGATATTGGATGACGTTCGATAGGTTGTCTCCAGTCTTGCTCAAGCGCTCTTGAGGCCCTGCCTCCGGCTGCCCGCGAGTATCGTCGATAGAGAGATAGGATACGTACCAATCCGTGATGAACTCGCGGAGTGCCGCGACGCGCGGATGCTCAGCAAATTGTCCGAGGGTATTGACCGCGATGAGGTCGGGCGAGCGCAATGGTTTTTCGATTCGTTCATCGTCCGCGTCGGGCATTTCGCCGCTGATAGCGCGCCCTTTGCCGTTTTTGTATTCGAGAAAACGAAACGGTTGCCCGTATTTTCCACGCTTCCAATGCAACCACTCCTCCGCGACAAAAGGGCCTTTTGAGTTTTCATCAATGGCGAGATGGTAAGTGATGAGGGGCAGCTTCTTCTTTTCGCGGTACTTGATCTCAATGACGATAGGACCCGCCGTGCCTCGGGTCTTGAGTTCCTTGGCGCGACCACGCCGATCCCACGCATAGCGCAGTCCAAACTGGAAACACTCGGAGAGAAAATTGAACACATCGAAGACGGTAGACTTTCCGCTACCGTTGGGCCCAAGCAATACGGTGAGAGGCGTAATATGGTTGAATTCGACGTTCTGAAGAGCGCGATAGTTCTGCACCCGGAGTCGCTCCACCCTGGCCGGACTCAAGAGTTGCTGTTTTTTTTGACTAGCCACGATGCGCTTCCCTTCGGACTCACCTTTTCTACGCGTTCAGGTACGTCGCCATGTTGCGAACGTTCATTCGAGGCGTTCCCATGCTAGTTTGGTTCCCAACCCAGACCTGACGAGACTGAAGCAAATTAGTCGAAACCTATCCTCAGTGTCCAGGAGCGGCTGTTCTCAGAAAGGTCAGAAGTTCTTGCACGCGATGCGACGAAAACCCTGATCTAGAGTGACTTGAGAAGTCGAGAGCTGCGGAGTCATTGCCTCACCTCCGTCCATCACCCCACCGCAGTCGCTTGAGGCGTCTGAGTAGGATCCGGCTTCGAGGAAACGAGTGGTTGTTCAAACGCGCTTCGCATCCGTACGCCAAGCGCATCAAGAATGCGGCTTGCGCGGTCTACTGTGATGTTGTGGTACTCGTTGCGTTCGTCACGAGACACTTGCGATTCGTGGACGCCGAGTCGAGTTGCCAGTTCTCGTTGGGTGAGGCCGAGCGCTATTCGAAGAGCAATCAGTGCGTGGCCGAGGCCATGTAGATTCATCAGTTCGGCGATATCACCACGTTTGAGTCGCTCGTAGCTCTCGAGCTCTTCCGCTAGCTGATCGTGGAAAGAACGCAGGGGGTCGATGGCTCGCTTCACTTCCTCAGCTCCGAGCCCCATTCCTTCAAGGCGAGCCTTATGATCTTTTAGGCGCGCGCGCTCATCATGGAGTCGCCGCACCGCTTCCTGATACTCGCTTTCATTGCGGATCATGGCTGGTCGCCTTTCTTGATCTTCACGATACCCCTCGGTCGACCGTCACGCCGAGAAAGACGAAACGCGGATGGGAACTCGAGTTCGTTTCCATACTTGTCGCGGATTCCCGACAGTTGTCCGAAGTGGGGGTAGAGCTCGACGCGATATTGATGCCACATAGGCAGCTGCTTCTTCGGGTAGCCTCGGAATGCACGCCGCGATGCCGGATCCCATGTCCAGACTTTGTGAGGGTCGAGCAAGTTCAGCTCGCTCTGCAATCGGCCGCTGGCCAGCTCTTGGAGATCGCAAACAAAATAGCCATCGATGTCGTTGGGGTGCTCCTTGTCTTCGACGAAAGAGCCGTCGACGAAGATCTCGTCAATGCCAACTCGCCAAAGCTGATGAACCAGCACTTCTAGGTTGGTGACGAGCTGGGCCCGCCAACCGCGATCCCAGTTCGGGTAGCCAGACGTCCCAGTGACGAGCACAGAGTTACGAAGCTCGGTGATCGTGAGCTCATGGTCTCCCGGGGGGAAACATCCGTCTGCATCAAAGTCAGGCAGCATAATAGATACCAGCCAGGACTACTATGTCATACTTGACATTTTAGTCAAGCTTGACGAGCCTAAGCTATCTAGATACTGCATGCGTTGACCCGGAGGGCGCAAAATGAAGAATCCATGGTTGGAACTCCGTTTCCTTCGCCGAAAAACGAGCTCTTGCTTGCTCTTCGCCGCGTGGTTTGTGGCCATCGCCGCAATGGGCTGCAGCGACGGGGATTTGTCCACCACCTCATTTGATGCGCCGGACCAAGGTGTCCGGGTGTTGCGTACGCGCTACGGGATCCCGCATATCATCGCCAACAATTGGCGCGACCTAGGTCTCGGTTATGGATACGCGTATGCACAAGACAACTTCTGCGTGTTGATGAAAGAGATTGTGAGCGCCAATGGACAATCCGCGCGCTACTTCGGCGAAGATGGCAATCTCAAAATCGATTTTCTCATGCGCCGATACAACACCGATGAGTTTATCGAGGAAGAGTTTCTGCGGGGCGTGCCGCAAAACTTGCTCGACCTCACCGCCGGATATGCCGCGGGCATGAACCGACACCTTCGAGAGCAGGGAACTGAAAACCTCCCCGGCGGCTCAGAAGGATGCCAAGGAGCCCCATGGGTTCGGGAGATTACTGCCACCGATTTGGCCAAAGTCCGGCGGTCGCTTCTGCTGCGTGCGAGTTCGCGCATCGATCAGGTCGTGGACGCGATTTTTGCCGCCGAGCCGCCCCGCATGTCGTCGAACGACACACCGACAGCCCAACAGATGGCCGTCGAGCGACAAAGCGTGCAGTTCGCGGAGAACACCTTTCGCTTTTACGAACCCACGGAGATGGGCAGCAACGCCTACGCCGTCGGGCGCGACGCATCCCAAACTGGCCACGGCATGCTGCTTGGCAACCCTCACTTTCCGTGGTCTGGGCCCGAACGGTTCTACATGGCACACCTTACGGTTCCCGGCGAGTACGATGTCATGGGCGCGTCGCTCCACGGCATACCGCTCATCAATATTGGGTTCAATAAGAACATCGCCTGGACCCATACCGTATCGATGGGACGACGCTTTACTGGTTTTGAGTTGCAGCTCGTCGACGGAGACCCGATGCGATATCTGGTCGACGGAGAAGCGCGCGATATCACGGCAACCAACGTGGAGGCGGAGTTTCTCAACGCCGACGGCAACCTCGAAACGCGCAGAGAGACCATCTACGAAAGTGAATACGGCCCGATCCTCGAATTGGGGGAGTTCAACGAACTGCTCGACGGGTGGCCCGTTGCCGGAAACGTTGTGTTCGCATTTCGCGATGCCAACTTGAGCAACAACCGTGCGCTGCAGCAATGGTACGAGTTGGGCCGCGCTCAATCGATTGCCGAGCTGCAGGATGCACTCGAACTGTTGGGCATTCCCTGGGTGAACACCATCGCCGCGGATCGCGACGGGGAAGCCTTCTACGCGGACGTCGGCGTGTTTCCGAACGTCTCGGTAGGAAAACTCGACGACTGTACAAAAAAAGGATTTACCGGCTTGCTCACCCAACAAGGCTTGCCCACGCTCGATGGATCGCGAAGCGAATGCCAATGGGGCGACGACTCGTCGGCACCTTCTGATCTGCTCGGATTTGACCAGCTGCCCAAACTAAAAAGCACGTCCTATGTGGCGAACGCAAATGACAGCTATTGGCTGTCAAACCCCAGTTCCCTGCTGGAAGGATTTTCTTCGGTCATCGGGCTCGAGCGAATCGAGCAATCGATTCGAACTCGGCAGACCTTTGTGCAAGCCGAGCAGCGCCTCGGCGCCACCGACGGGCTCGACGAAACCGCGGGGTTCTCCATCGACGCACTCCGCGCCATGATGTACGGAGCGCGAAACTACAGCGCAGAGTTATTGCGCGACGACGTCGTCACGCTGTGTCGTCAAACAGAAAACTGGTCCGACTATACCCGTCACCCCGCCGAAGCGAGCGAGTCATGCGCCGTGCTGGACCGCTGGGACACCCGCTTTGGTATCGACAGCGTCGGCGCGCATCTCTGGCAAGCGTTTTGGCTCGAGGTACCTGAAGTTCAAGACTTGTGGCAGACCGAGTTTGACGCCAGCGACCCGGTCAACACACCGCGCGGTCTGAACGACAATCCCGACGTGGCCGATGCAGTGCGCCAAGCCCTTGGAGCCGCCGTAAACCTCATCGTCGACAACGGCATCAGTCTCGATGCACCGTGGGGAGAGGTCCACTATCGAAGCGTGGGCCCTGAACGTATTCCCATTCATGGCGGCCACCCATCCGGAATGTTCAGCACCATTTCCGCGCGGTTCCGAGGCAGCGAAGGCTGGTCGGAAATCACGTCTGGCAACAGCTTCATTCAAGCCATCACCTGGGACGACACCGACTGCCCGGTCGCGTCTGGAATTCTAACTTACGCACAGTCGACCAACCCTGACTCCGAACACTTTGCCGACATGACCCGGCTATATTCCGCCGGCGAATGGATCGATTTGCCATTCTGTGATGCCGACATCGAAGCGCAAGTGGTGCGAGGCGAAACGTTCACCGAATAGGCAACCAGCAGAGCCGACTAAATCAATACTGCCGGAGAGCCGCCCAGGTTAGGCGCGGCGAGTGGCCGTGCATCCGCACCATTCGAATCCAAAGAAGGGTCATGTGTTCGAGGTGGAGTGCCTGGACGAGTCCACCGGCGTCCAGAGGTTCAAAGCCGCAATCTTTGATGAGTTCGGCGACACTGGCTTTCGCGCGAGCGTCGTCGCCGCAATAGAGCATCGTCGGCCGTAGGTTGTACTCGGGAAACTCGGGCTGCTCGAAGTTCTCGAAACCGTAGATCGAGAATGCTTTGACCACCGCCGCATCGGGGACAAGGGATTGTACGAACTCACTTCCTGCGCGGCGGCTCTCGAGGCCGTGAGACAGACCCGCCCCGACCGGATTCGTGCAGTCGACCAGCACTTTGCCGGCGAGCACATTGGCCAAAGGAGGCAGCAAGGTCTCGATGGCGCCAAAAGGAACCGCGAGAAAAACGACCTCAGCATCAGCCAGGGCGTCACTGATCGGCCGCGCCGCGAGCCGCTCCGAACGCGCGAGGGCTTTGGTCACTGTTTCTGATCCATCGCGGATTTGTGCCAACGTTACTTCATGCCCAGCCTCTGCGAGGTGAGCCGCGAGCGGAGCGCCGACCTTTCCCGCGCCGATGAATGCTACCTTCTTTTTCTCAGAGCTCGTGATGTTTGTATTCGCGCTCATGGTGGGCTCCTGCGCTGTGGACGCGATTCGCGTCATAAGGCCACTGTCTACAAGACCCACTGTGCGCCCTCTCAACAGATGCATCAACAGAACATATTCGAAACAATAGTTGCATAGGATTCAACTATTGTGCCGACGTTTGCGCTTGCCCGCACCCGTAGTGGGGTCGGAACGACTCAGACGGCGACGCGACCCTTGATGCGACATGGCGCCCATCGACTTCGTGACGCGAATCAACTGCTCTCGGAGCCAGCGGTGTCCGGGGTCGGTATCGAAACGTGGATGCCAGACCATAGACAACGCGAAAGGTTCGAGAGGGAGCGGAGGATCGAGGATTTTCAGTCCCAGCCGGGGGCCGAGCAGCGTCGCGAGCCGCTCCGAGATCGTAAGAATGCGGTCCGAGCCGGCCGTCATTTCGAGCGCTACCTGGAAATAGGGCACGGCACGGGTCACCCGCCGGCTCATCCCGCGTTCTGCCAGCCGCTCGTCCACGTAGCCTCCAGGCGTTCCTCGAGGGGCAACTTGAACATGGTCGAGCTCTACGAATCTGGCGAGCGTAAGCCGTTTCTTGATCCCCGGATGGTCGCGACGCACAACGCAAACCAATCGGTCGGTGATGATGGGCCGCGTTTTTAGCTCGGGCGGAAGGTCTCCATAAATCCCGATCGCCAGATCGGTGTCGCCGACCCGAAGGCGCTCGGCATCGTCGACTGCATTCGGAACGACACGAAGACCTAGCCCGGGAGCCGCTTCACGAACAACTTCGTCGAGCGCTTTGCCAAAGACGAGGAGAACGTAGTCCGTGGCACTCAACATCAGTGAACTCTTCATGGTGGACGGGCGAAACTCTTCTCCCGGCTCAAAGACCCGTGAAGCGACCGAGATCGCTTCTTGAACCTTCGACTTCAACGCCTCCGCGCGCGGAGTGAGCACCATGCGTCGTCCTGCTCGAACGAGAAGCGGGTCGTCGAATCGTTCGCGCAATCGAGCGAGCGCATGGCTCACGGCAGGGGTTGATAGCCCCAAACGACGTGCCGCACCGCTCACGCTCGCTTCTTGGAGGAGAGCGTTCAAGGTCGCGAGGCCAGCGAGATCGGTAGGCTCCATCAGGCGCGTAATAATACTAGATATGGTCCTCGGGCCCGAAGGCTTCTGAAATCTGGAAGAGCGCTCGTTTGATGTCGCGCACCTTTTTCTCGCCGACCAGCTGGCCCCACTGGTCTTCGACCTCGGCAATGACTCTGTCGCTCTGTCGCAGCAAACGCTTCCCTCGCGAACTCAGCTGTACCCGATATGCGCGGCCGTCGGCGGGGTCGGGCACGCGCATCAGATACGTTCGTTCTTCTAGGTCGGCGACCAGCTTCCCCATCGCCTGTTTGCTGATTCCAGCACGATTGGCAAGTTCGGTAATGGGAGCCCCGCTGTTGCTAGGAACATGGCGCATGACACGCGCATCGCTCGCCTTGAAATCCGAAAAACCCGCCGCCTGAATCCGCCTCAGAAACTCGCTTTCGAAAAGCCAGAATGCACGAGCCAGCGCCCGCCCAACGTGGCGCCGGCGAAACTCCAGTGAGTCATCGGTCATGGGTGAACTCTAGTCCCTGGGAAAAGAAAAACGAGCCAGCACTGCTTATTTAGTCAACCTCATTGACTAAATGGTCAATTAAGTTTACCAAATGTATATGAAACAAGTTCTGATCCGGTCGATCACATTTCTATGTTCAAGTTTAGTCGTCACAGCAGTCGCTTGTGGTGGGTCGCACGTGGAACGCAAAGTTCGGTCGGCTAGCGACCTAACGAAAGGTGAACAAGGCATGAACGCTTCACAAAAAGCGCAGAGGCCCGCGATGATGGTCGTTCGCGTGGGCTTGGAGATTGCGCCCGACAAAGAACACGATTTTCTGGCGTACATGCGCGAAGAGTCGGCAAGAGTGCGCCTAATGCCCGGATGTTTGCGCTATGAAGTGTTCCGTTCGACCGATCGCTCTGGTTTTCTCTTGTACGAAGAATGGGAGTCGGTCGACGCATTCGAACAGTTCAAACAATCTCCGACCCTCAAAAAGAGTTTTTCGGTCCTCGGTCCCATGCTCGCGGGCCCACCGGCGACCGCATACTACCGAGCGTACGCTGAACCGAGCCGCTAGAGTCTACCAGTAGGGTGCGGTTTTGAGTCGAAGGGCGCGATTGTAGAGCACACGACCTTCACTATCGCCATCAACATTCCATTTGACCGGTTTGCCGGAATGCCGAATACACAGAACCGGTTTCTCAGTCTGACCATCGGGTGAATATGACAGGGAATGACTTCTGAATTCAACCGATGCATCCGCGTAGAAACCAATGAACACTCCCTTGATAGCACCCCTAGGTACTTGCTTCGTATCGGACGCTTCGATCACGACTTTGGCGCATTGCACGCACGACAGACTGGGCCAAGTGTTTGCAGAACGACCTCGCTCGGTCGTCATCCACCACGACGAGGCACTGGCCACGCTCATTGCGTACATTCACAACAATCCAGTTC
>JANQQS010000050.1 GCA_028284955.1 Myxococcota bacterium
CTTCAGGTCACCGCAAACAGCACAGAGAAAGCAGTTCACCCCAACACCGCACGACGAGAGCAAGGGGGCGTAGGGGCCCCCGCGCAGCGCGAAGCGGCGTCGGGAGGGGGCCCCCGCGGAATCGTATTCCGTGGGGGGAGGGTCTGTGGCCAGACCCTCCGGAACGACAGCGGGGCCCCGCGGAATCGTATTCCGTGGGGGGGAGGGTTTGCTTCAAACCCTCCGAATCTTCGGCGTCTTGGGGATGACGCCGGCTCGACTGAGGATGTCCCGGGCCATTTGACGGAGCTCCGGGTGTGCGCCTTTTTGAACGAACCCGACCACCGTCCCGGGATCGACACTGGCGAGCTCTTGGAGCGCCTTTTTTGCTAGGCCGCGTTTTTTGCAAGCCATGCATGCGTACACATTGGCCCGCAGCAACATCACGCGCGAATCCGCATATTCGGGATCGTGCGCGGAGTAAGTTTCCAGAAGAGTTCGCGCTTCCTCAGCTTTTCCAGTCCGCGCAAAGGCTTCCGCGATCACCGCAGCATAGAGCCCCTTGGCTTTCCCCTGCGCCCGATCGATGCGCACCTGGTCGGCGAGTTCACGCGCGTTCTTGGCTTTGCCGTGCACCAAGTAGAGCAGCGCCAAGTTCGCCCGCACATCGTCTTGAACCATCGCTGGCGCCTTCTTCAAATCCACCCGCTCCAAAATCGCCATTGCCTCGGCGGGGTCTTGTTGGGCCATCAGCTGGGCCTGGGCCAATGCGCTCAGCGCGTCTCCAGAATCGCCCTTGGCCTGCAGTCGAGCCAGCGCGGCCTCGCGCCCTTCTTTGTCGGTCGCGCCCTTCAGAATGTCAACGATGGCCGCCGACTTTCGCGTCAGTCGGAGCACATAGATGCCGAACCCAAGGGCGACCAGCGTGAGCACACCCGCGACGCCCACGCCCCAGAAGCCGACGTACGGCACCGCCATGAAGCCGAGCACCCAGATCACCGCAAACGCCACCACGAACTGCGCGATCACCTTCCATCGAACCTTGGGTCGCTCGATGTTGCGGAGCGCCTCCGCCGCCGACTCAGACCCTGACGGCACCGGCTCCGAGGAAGAATGTTTGGATGTTGCCACGACCCCAGCAGGTAGCTCGTTGCGAAGGAACAGGCAAGACCAGCCTCCTAGGAGACTGTTTAGGCGCGCGGTTAGTTGCGGCGAAGGTCTGCAGCCGTGGGGCCGGGCGGACCCGGGCGCTGTGGGTCAAACCCTGAAGACACGTAGAAGGCGGGGAGAACCGGGCCCGGCGCAGGTTGCTCTTTGCGCATGCGCTCGGCTACCACGGCCATTTCCTCCTCCGTCACCGTCGTTTCCACAGTGTCGCCTTCCAGGGAACGCGAATCATTTTCGCGGCACGCGCTCTCCGCGCATTCGGTGGCGCCCGCGCAGCCCACGCTGGCCAACACGCCACTGAGTATGAGCCACATTACCGCTTGTCTCATCGCGCACCTCGTCGGTCGTTGGAACCCATAAACGTCGGCCAGTCTTCGCCTGGCACGGGAGAGCCGGCGGGGGTCGACAGTCGGCTGACCGCACCGTTCAGCCACCCGGACACGATGATCGAGCCCGACGATTCTCCCGCTTCCACCAAGGCCGAGGGATAGAAGTTGGCGCTCGCGTCGTTGTAGCGAAACGCGAGCTGTTGCGCCGCGACATCGATCACCTCCAACGTTCGGAAGGTTGCGACCACCACGTCAGGAGCGTCGCTGCCGGCAAGATTGGCAAGCGCAGGAGTGAACCACGCTACCACACCGTTGCCGATCAACCGCGAATACTCGGTGACTCCGTAGGCGCAGGTTCCGGCGGCGGGAGCGGTCGCGCTGGGCGCGAGAACCGAGAGAATCCCGGTCGAAGAAAGCACCACTACTTCGTTTGACCCGTCGCCATCGACATCCCCAACGACTGGTGAAGTCCAAGAGTAGTCGCTGCCCGCCGGCGCATCCCAACGATACTTGCATGTCGTGCCGTGCGTGGTGTCGAACGCATAGACTGCGCCCGGCGCTTTGACAGCCACGACGATTTCGTTGGTGCCGTCGCCATCCACATCGGCTAAAGCCGGCCCGCTCGCGTAAGGATAGCCTTCGGGATAAAAGCCCTGCCACGCGACATCAAGCGCGCCATCCGAATCTGGCGCGGACAGCGCCCAGAGGCTTCCGAATACGCCCGCCTGCACGATTTCTTGGCCGGGGTGCGTCGGCGCGACGTCGCCGATCGAAGTATGACCATAAGGGTGGTCGCTCAGCTCTTCCCAGACGTCCAGAGTATTGAGCGGCAACCCAGTGTCGGATTGAACAACCCCTACCTGACCTTCCCAGTCACCAATCACAATCTCTGCGCCCGAGTTGGACGCGCCGGAACGCAGGTCGGCTGAAGACGGGCCCATGTTCCACATGCCGGGCATACCCCATGGCTGACTCGACCACAGTCCGTCACCGTTGCCGCGACGCACGTGCACCGTGCCGCCGGGGCTTGCCGTCATCAACACGTTCTCTCCCACCATATACTCAGCCTGCGAATCGGTATCGGAAAGATGCTCGACGAGAGGAAACCCCATAAAGTCGCGCTCGCCAAAATCGGGGCCGATATTGATATTGAGAAACAGGCTGCGAAGCGAGCCGATGTCCGCGCGAAGCACCGCCACAGTACCGAGACCTACCCACGACGAACCACCGACGTATTCGTCGTTTTGAGTGACGACGACAATCTCGCGTCCGCCGCCCTCCATCACATCGCCAAGCGCGATGCCATCCGAGTAGCGACCCTCGATGACGGTTCGCCAGTCCAGCGTCATCGTGTCGTGAAGAGGCTGCGGGTATGTCCCGCCCGCGGTGCCATTGCCTGCCGCCACATAGCATCGCTTTTTGGGTGGTGGACACTCCGAGGAACAGGACGACCCATTTCCATTGGAAGCGTCTCGAGACGCGACATCGTAGCCAGAAATCTCGAATTCTACGGCCGGCGTAGGCAACTCATTGCTGTCAAATAGCCCTGCCCCGAGCGTCGAGGTGTCGCCGACTTCGTGTAGCGCGACAAAGTCGTCGAGCGAATCTTTGACGCGAGCCACGTAGTACACGCGCGCGCCCGGTTCGGCTTGAAAAGCCATCCGCGCGGTTTCTCCAGCGCTCAATTCGGGCACGATCCAGGCGTTCTCGCCTATCGCAATCCCATCGCCAGCCCACCGAGTGGCAAGCAGCTGTGCGTTCCCGTTATCGCACTGCGAACCAGAACACCCACCGTCGGAAATCGAACACGTCCGATGGATGTAGGCGTAAGTATTGTACTCTGGAACACCTGGCCTTGGAGCAGCACCCAAATTAAGAATCGGAGCCGTGGTCAGCAGCCCTTCGCTCCACGTCCGCGCGCTGCCGTTATCGATGGTCAACTCGAACTCAGCCGCGTGCGCTGGATTCGGAGCCGCGACTCCGATGAGCAGCGGGACCAATCCCGCGACCGCCCGGCGCAGACTTTTTTTGAGTTCCCCCTTCAACCGGGCTGCGCGGGCGCCGTACTGATTCTTAGTCGCCCATTGACGACCCGCGATTGTCCCTGTCTCGACCTCCCCGGTCGCGGACAAGCACAGATCCACGTGATTTGGTGTTTGCGCCATATATGTAATATTGCGTCATCAACAGAACACGTCAACAGATTCTAGACTTCGCTATTGTTTTTTTCTGTCGGTTGGATTAGCGGCGGCCATCGCGAGGAGCTCTCATCCCACGGATTCATCCCGTCGCTGAGCGTCCAGTTCGTGGAGAAGCGTTGACGCCGACGCGCGATTGATGGGCCGCTCCGCCGCACAACGACCCAATAGTCTTTCGATCCACGAGGGAATCAACCCGGGCACGCCGCCAAAGATCTCTCGGAAACTAACACCGAATGCATACATGTCGTGTCCGGGCTGGGCCGGTGCGCCCGCCCGCTGCTCAGGAGGCATGTACTGCATCGTGCCCTCCCCCATGGGAGCCGCGCTTCGATCGGCCCCCGCCGGAGCTGCGGAACCGAAATCTGTAATGATGACGTCATCTCGATCTCCGATAAGGAGATTGGACGGTTTGAGATCGCGATGGACGATGCCTTTCGAGTGCACAAATGCAAGGGCGCGGAGCGAGGTCTCGAGCCAACGCGTGGCCCGCGCCAACGTCGTGGGGCCACGCGCGAGTGCATCCCGAATCGAACCATGCGGAACCCATTCCATGGCGATGGCGCCGAGCGCAGGTTCGAGATCCAAAATTCGCACGACCCCTGGGTGCACCAGCTGTGCTGCCATGTGTGCTTCGGCGTGAAGCCGTTCGCGCTGAACCTGGCCTCGGCGATGGTAGACTTTGAGCGCGACTTTGCGGTCCACATGAACGTCGTGCGCCACGAATACCGTTCCTGCCCCGCCCCGCCCGATTTCGGTCTCTACTCGATATCGTCCGCGCCCTACCGCCCCATCGACCACGAACGTCATTGCTGCGCGAGCTTCTCGAGACGACTGAAGCGCGCGCTCATCCGGGACATCAGACCGAAGACGTCGGTATCGCGGCAACGCCTGGGGGTGATCAAAACGAATCGACAAAAGCGCTTCAAGCGATTGCAACGCAAGCTCTCGTCGCTGAAGACGCTCAGCCAGGGACGCGCGCATCATCAACGCGGAAACGAAGTGTTCATCCCCTCGGCTCGGCCTCTCGACCGCAAGTTCTGCTTCAAGCGCTGCAGAAAGAAGTTTCAACGCTGACTCGGGGTCTCCGCGCTCGTCCAGTACTCGCGAGAAATGCAATAAAAAGTCGCTGATCCCAGGATGCGCGGACGCCGCCGCAAACCCGTGCTGGATCGCTGTCTCGTCTCCGTCTCGTACCCTCCAGGTATCGAACTCTGCAGGAGTTGGCTTCTCCGATGCAGCAGCGGACCGGCGCTCTCTCGCCGCGTCCGCGCGCTCCGCATCGCGCGATTCTGACGAAGGCTCAGTGGAGGACGCCGGCGGCTGCGACCCCTGATTCCGCTTCTTCGTCCACCATGTCGACCACCAACTCATCGGCCCGATCGAGTTTGGGACCGCACCCGAACCCGCGTTCCTCCAACATCCAAAGTGTCTCCATGAATCAACACAATGGGCGCGAAACATCGGTGATGCCCAAGCCGGGTGTCCGCCCCTTCATCTGGGATCAAGGTGGGGTGGCCCTCGGAAAACTCAACCGTGGCTCGAAGTCCAGGCACGCGAAAGGGTCCGCGACCCGCGTATACGATCCGTCCGCGATCCAAACCGCTTTGAACCTCGAATCGCAATACACGAGGATGCGTCGCTTGAACCGCCACCACGACGTCATCGCCCAAACCGATGTCCGCGGCCCCGCCTATCCGCGCCTCTGCGGCGATGGCGATGCCTTGAACGCGCGTCCCATTTCGACTGCCCAGATCACGGACGAAAACACCGGTTTCGACCGAAGCCTCCCGAGCCGCTCCATCTGCCGCGCAGGGCGCAAACCCCACTTCGGAATGCGCTCGAGATACCGAGGCGCCGCGTACGACCACATCGCCCTCACGCCCGAGGGTGACAGGTTCGTGACCGACAAACGAGACGCTCCGAGTTCCCCGCGCATCGGTCAACTCGAGCGCGACGGTCTGCCCTTGAATCAGACGGCGCTCCAATTCTCCGAGCAGCTCTGCCACCGTCAGATCACCCGGTGCGATTTCGGCGGCTTCCGACAACGATTGGCGCGCTGCGATCCGAGCGCCCCCCGCCATATCGAGCTCGTAGTCACGAAGCAGACGTTTGAGGCGTCTCGCGTGATCCTCGGCTTCCTGAGCCTGAGACAAAACCTGCTCAAGCCGTTCGATATCGCCCGCCCGTTCCAAACACCTCGCCGCCTCGTCGGCGTCTCCAAGTAGTTCGTACGCGGTCGCTGCATCGGTCGGCCGCCGTGCAGCCTCCAGACGCTTCGCTGCATCTCTGAGCCGTACGCAGTCCTGCGGGGTACGCACACCGTGGAGACGCGCGGCTTGCAATATCGTGTTCCCGATATTGGCTTCAACTTCCGGTCGACGTTCATGGTCTGATGGAAGCCAGCGCAGCGCATCGTAGTACGCGGAGATACGTGCTTCGAGATCGGTCGACCGAGCTGCAAAAAAGAGCAGCGCATTGGCTGCTTCTATTGGTGCGTCGGCCTCCGCGTAAAGCGATGCGGCCCGGCGGTATTCCCCGATGCCCTCGGCCCGACGAGCCCGACGATACGCCGAACTCCAGAAACGACGCAATGCGCTCATTTCAAAGATTGAACCTAACGTGAATCGTCGCGTTCGGCTCGTGTGAACTTTTGTGTGCAGCGCGCACACATGGGATGAATGTCCGATGCCGGAGCGGGGCGCGGAACTCGCAGCGGGAGGGAAAGATCATGTATAGTAAGGTCTAAAGCGTGCAACGATACCGGAGATACGCGAGGCGGGGAGACACATGAGCAACCGTTTGGGGGAGCTGCTTGTCCGTGAAAAACGAATCAGTCTCGAACAGCTGCGCTCCGCACAAAGCGCGCAAAAAGATCAAAACGTAAGCCTCGGATATGCACTCGCGAAGATGGGCTACATCTCCGACCAGGAGATCACCGATTTTCTGAGCCAGCAATATCGCGTTCAGTCGATCGACCTGTCGGAATTCGAGATCGACCAGGAGGTTCTCAAACTGATTACCGCCGACGTCTGCAATCGGCACAAGATCATTCCTGTTTCGCGGGCCGGGTCTTCTCTGATCGTGGCGATGGCAGACCCGTCCAATCTGCATGCGATCGACGACATCAAATTTCTGACTGGTTACAACGTAGAACCTGTCGTGGCTTCCGAACCGGCCATCATGAGCGCGATCGAGAGCGCGTATTCCGCTCCGGAGATCTCCTATGACGACATCATGGAAGGCTTCGATGAAGAGGAAATCGAAGTCGCCGGGGACGAAGACGACGTCAATCTCCTTGATCTCGAGCGCGCCTCCGAGGATGCGCCGGTCATCCGGCTTTGCAACGCCATCCTCCTCAACGCGATCAAGAAAAACGCGTCGGACATTCACGTTGAGCCCTACGAACGAAAGCTGCGCGTTCGCTACCGGGTCGACGGCGTGCTGCAAGAAGAGATGAATCCGCCCGCCAAGCTCAAGAACGCCATCGCGTCGCGTCTAAAAATCATGGCCTCGCTCGACATTGCCGAACGGCGATTGCCGCAAGACGGACGCATCAAGCTCAAACTCGGCAAGGGACGCGAAATGGACTTTCGAGTGTCCGCCTTGCCGACCTTGTGGGGCGAGAAAATCGTTCTCCGCCTACTCGACAAGTCGAATCTCCAGCTCGACATGACCAAGCTAGGCTTCGAGCCTGCAGCCCTCGACGCGTTCAAAGACAACATCTACCGCCCTTACGGCATGGTGCTGGTCACCGGACCCACCGGTTCGGGCAAAACGACCACATTGTATTCCGCGCTCGCTGACCTAAACAAAACCGATGTCAACATCAGCACTGCGGAGGATCCGGTCGAGTTCAACCTGCAAGGCATCAACCAAGTGCAAATGCACGAAGATATCGGCCTCAACTTCGCGGCGTCGCTGCGAAGCTTCTTGCGGCAAGACCCCGACATCATCATGGTCGGCGAGATTCGAGACTTTGAAACCGCGGAAATCGCGGTCAAGGCCGCGCTCACCGGCCACTTGGTGCTCTCCACACTGCACACCAACGATGCGCCAAGCACCGTCACTCGTCTTTTGAACATGGGCGTCGAACCGTTCCTGGTCACCGCTTCGGTCAACCTCGTGCTCGCTCAGCGATTGGCTCGAAAGATCTGCGCCGATTGTCGCACGGAACTGCCGCGTGATGAAAAAGCGATGCTCGACGTAGGATTCACAGAAGACGCGATTCCCAACACCAAGATGTACAAAGGAGTCGGCTGCCGCGTCTGCAACGACACCGGCTACAAAGGCCGCATCGCGCTCTACGAGGTGATGCCCTTCTCCGAACGACTCAAAGACATGGTCCTTCAGGGTTGCTCCACCGCGGAACTCAAAGTCGAAATGATTCGCGACGGCGTGAAGAGCCTCCGCATGTCGGGCCTCACCAAAGTCGCCGAAGGCACCACCACCATCGACGAAGTCGTTCGCGTCACCGCTGCTGATCATTAATTTGAGGGTCTGGCACCCAGACCCTCTCGTCGGGGTACGACCCCGCCGATTCACCCAAGCTCCCCCGCCAGGAGGCACGTGACCTGGTTTCCTGGTGGTGGACTGCTCGGGTCGTACGCTGTCTTGCCCCACGGCTGACGCACAACGCGACCGGGGCCCCGCCGCGTAAGCGGTGGGGCGGACGCGAAGCGGCCGGATAGGACCGAATCGGTCCTACCAACAACACAGATAGAACAGCTCACCGGACCGCGGACACCGTACGCAGGAAAGCAGTTCACCCAGAACGCTGCACGAAAAGAGCAAGGGGGCGTAGGGCCCCCCGCGCAGCGCGAAGCGGCGTTGGGAGGGGGGCCCCGCGGAATCGTATTCCGTGGGGGGAGGGTTTGCTTCAAACCCTCCAAAACAAGGTAGAGTCGAGCAATGAACCCACTACCGCGGGGAAGTTCCTCTCCGGACGACGCTACGGAGGACCCTCTAGAGACCGAACTCGACCCTTCAAAACGCGTCGTCCATCAGTTTGAGTTTTCGGGAACGGCGGATGCTTATTTCCAGATTTGGATCGTGAACATGATGCTCAGCGTGGTCACGCTCGGCATCTACTCGGCGTGGGCGAAGGTCCGCACGAAAAACTATTTTTACCGCCACACGCGGCTCGACGGTTCTGCGTTTGAGTATTTAGCCGACCCGATCAAAATCTTGAAAGGACGACTCCTCGTAGGTGGTTTTTTCATTGCTTGGGTCGTCGCCGAACGATTCTCGACCGGTTGGTACGTCGGGTTGTCGCTCGTGTTCGTACTTATGACGCCGGCCATTTTGGTGTTGGCTATGCGCTTCAACACGAAAAACTCCGTCTACCGAAATGTCCGTTTCGTGTTTCACGGAACCATGAAAGCCTCGTATGTCGCGAACGTCATCGCGATGTTCGCTTCGTTGCTTACCCTCGGATTGGGTGGACCCTTCGCGCAATGGAAAATAGCCGACTTTGTGATCGCCAACGTGGCGCACGGCACAAATCGCTTCGAGTTTCGAGCGTCGATCGCACAGTTTTACAAAGTCTTCGCCACGTCGCTGCTTTGCTTTATCCCCTTAGCGTTCTTGAGCGCCGCGATCGGAATCGCCTTGTGGAGCGATATGTCTGAAGGCTCCAGCACTACCGTACTCATTGTTGTGGGCGTGTTCGGGTGGTTCGCGATGTTCTACATCAGCACGATCGTCGCCGCAGGGTATATCAACGCGAAGCTCGCCAATGTCATCCTGAACGGCATTTCTTTCGGCGCTCATCGACTCGAAAGCGACCAGAAACCAGCCGAACTGATTTGGCTCTACCTTTCGAACGCGGTGTGCGTGGCGGTCAGTTCGGGCTTGCTGCTTCCTTGGGCGATGGTCCGCTTGCACCGCTATCGAACCAGCCACCTGCGAGTGCACGCCGTCGGCGACTTGCTTTCGGAAACCGACAGTTCCGCTCAAGGAGGCGGGGTTGTCGGAGATGCGGCGGTCGACCTCGGCGGGTTGGACCTCGGCCTCGGCGCGTAGGCACGTCACATGGAACAAACGCCCGAGAAGGACTTCCGCGCCGACACGACTCCCTCCGACATTCAGTTCGGCGCGGTGTATTTTGACGGAAGGAGCTCGGCGAAACATCTCGTTGAAGTGACTGTTCGCGGAGGCCGCCTCGAGATCACGTTCCAGGATCGCCCTACCCTGCACTTCTCGTCGGACGAAGTACGCATCACCTCTCGACTAGGAAACACGCCTCGTTCGCTCCGGCTTCCCGAGAATGCGCTTCTTGAAACCGATCTCAACGACGCTGTCGATCGCCTCGAAGAAGCCTGGCATCGACCGGGGATACGGATTCACCGACTTGAGTCGAGCTGGAAGACCGCGGTCTTTTCCATTCTCCTCCTAGCAACAATTTTCGTTTCCGCATTCGTGTGGGGCATTCCTCTCGCCGCCAAGCACGTCGCGTATCGAATTCCCGACAACATCGCCTACCAGGTCGGCTCGGGAACCCTCGACACGCTCGACGAAATCCTCTTTGAACCATCGACACTGATCCGTCCGCGCAAAGACGAACTGACCCGAGGCTTTGCGAATATGGCGAGCAAGTATCCACGACTGCCGCTCAACCTGATATTTCGGAAAGCGGATATGGCCAACGCTTTTGCGTTGCCCAACGGAACTGTGGTGGTCACCGACGAGCTCGTTCAGCTCGCCAAGCGAGACGAAGAAATCTACGCCGTATTGGCCCACGAAATCGGCCATATCGAACACCGACACACCGTCCGCATGGCGCTCGAAAGCTCGGCGATCGGAGTTCTCCTGATGGTATTCTTCGGCGACGCTTCGCAAGCCGCGGGCCTCCTCGGTGCGCTGCCCGCGATCTACGCGAACGCCACCTTTTCCCGCGACCATGAAACCGAAGCGGACACCTTCGCGCTAGCCTACATGACGAAGAGTGGCCTCGACCCAGCCGCGTTCGCCGACATCCTCGAGCGGCTGACCGAAGATCAAAGCGAAGCCACTTCCCCCGACGCCCTGAGATACTTATCGTCCCATCCCGCGACGCACCAGCGTATCGCACGCTTCCGTAAGCCGCGCTAGATCGTAAGGCCTCGCGCTGCCACGTCATGACGTTCATCGATTTTTCGATTGAAATGCAAGGATGGACAAAGACGAAGAGTTGGCCGAGCTGAGGCGTTT
>JANQQS010000072.1 GCA_028284955.1 Myxococcota bacterium
TGTCAGCCCCGAGCAAGCCGAACGCGATTACGCCAGCGCCATAGGGGCCCTGGCTGCATAACTCACATCCTCTCTCCACTTTTTCCGGGCAAGTCCATTCGACATCGCATTCTTTGGCGACGACGACGAATAGCAACAACGTGCGAGTACCATGGCCAAGGATCTGAAATCGATCGTAGAAACAGGCGATCACGATGAGTTTGAAGCTGAAGCGGGCAACCTCATCATCGCTTTTCCATTCTGACGAGGAGAGTGTGACTAAGAAAGCTCATCAGCTCTACCAAGCGTTTGTGGCTTCGCTTGAACGATGTGAAGCCACAAAAGACGAGCGCGTGTTTTTGCAAATAGTTCAGGGATGGCTCAAAGACAACGTCTCTGCGTTCGAGCCGGACGAGCGTCGTATCTACGCGCTTGATGATTTTAGTTCGCTAGCGCTAGAGGAACTGCCAATCGAGTACTCGGATCTGAACGCAGCCGAAGAGTTCGAGCGGCTCCGCGATGCCTCACCCTCTTCACTGGAGGGTCTCGCCGCGCGTATTCGAGATATCTTGTGGGCTGGCTTGGTCATACGGTCTCGGAAGCGATGCCCGCGCTGCAACGAGGACGACTTGAAAGTCCTCCAAGAAACATCCTCTTCACAACTGGTGTACACGTGCGACATGTGTGGCTGGGCGCAGCTGCGCGATGGGACTGAATGGTCGTGCCGAGGAGAGGTCGCTCCAGCGCCAACGGCAATGCTTCGACGCCACGGCCTGCTTTCGCGCGGTATCTAGCTTGGAGTTTTTCATGGACAACAGCGACAAACAACGTCTCACCACTATTCGACATCAGATTGACGCTTACCACGGTGGACGAATCGATCTGGATGCACTTATAAGAAGATAAGAAGTGCAGAATCTCTTCTTGAATTCACTCAGGCTTTGCCAGAAGCGTGGGTGACCGAGTTTCGCCGCAACTGGGGTGTGCTCGAAGAAGTCTACTCGGTCTCGATTGTTCGAGGACAATCCTTGGAAACACCAGAAATCTGTTCTGGCCGAGCAGCAGTTAGTCGTCGCCCGACGACTAGCCCCGATTGACTTCGCCCTGGGGCCGGAATCGGAAACCTCATCCATCCGCGGCGTCTTCGCCTGGACCGCGCGGCAAGAACAGACGTGCGATTGTGAGTTCGATCGCTTCGAAGGGAAGGATCGCGGCGGTCGACGAATCGTCGTGACTCGCGACGAGTGTCCATCGGCCATCAATGAGCTCAAAAGCTTCGACGGTTCTCGCGTCTGCGTCGACGATCCAGTCATGACGCACTCCGTGCGCGGCGTAGAGTTTCCTTTTTTCGACTTTATCCCTCGCCGCGGTGCTCGGCGAAAGAACCTCGCATACCCAATCGGGCACGATGTCGATGGGTCGGCAGTCTCCAGGATCGCTAAGCCGCTTTCTTCTCCAGCCGGCGAGGTCCGGACGCACGATGTCGTGCGCGGCGAAGCGGACGTCGACTTCTGCGAAAATCCACCATCCCCCGGGTCCTCCAAAGCCGTCGTCGTCATCAAAAGGGCCGCCGATGAACCGCCGTATCGCTCCTTGCGCCTTTGCGTGCTTCGGTAGCGGAGCCGGCGACACAGCGATCTCGCCTGCCAAGATTTCTGCCCGTACGTCGTCACCAACGTCGAACAGATCTTGGTACGTTGCGAGTCGCGGCGCCGCAGAAGACATTACTTATGTCTTAGCACATTGCGCTCAGAGGCCGCTCCGCTACCGGGCGTTCCCGACCCCGCTTCCGCTAACCTGATTCTGCTAACCCATGGGTGAAAACACGACCGGGAACTGGGTTTCGCCGCCTTCGGAAGATGCGGGGAAGCGCCAGCGGCGTACCGCGCGCTCGAGGCAGCGGCCGAGGCCTCCGAAATCTTTTCCTCGGGCGTTGACTCGGGTCACGGTGCCGGAGGCGCCGACCGATATGCGCACGTCGATTCGGGCGCTCGGGGGATCGGATTGCCCGCGGATCGCGACGTCGTAGCATCGCTGGAGCGAGGGGCGGTTCTTGCTGACGACGCGCATGAGTTTGGCGCCGTCGAGGGGCGAGCGATTTCTGCCGCCGGAGGCGTTGCTGTCGGCTACGCGAATTTTCGATGGCGCGGCGCCTCCCGATTGGCCGAAGCGTTCGAGCATGGCGCGCTCGGCGGCGGAGAGTTTTCGTCCCGACGGCTCGCTGGGAGCGCTGTTGGCGGTGGCTTTGCTGCGTGTTTTTCCGTTGCGGCGACGTGGAGACGGCGTTTCTTCCGTTTCTTGCTCGTCCTCAAACTCCTCCGGATTTACTTCAGCCTCTTCAAACTCGAACCCGGCCGCCGGTTCGGCCTGACGCTGCGCTGGTTCTTGTTTGGTTTCCTCGGTGGTCGCGGCTGCGGTTTTGGTCGGTTCGGTAAAGAGTTTTGCCGCGACGATGAGCGCGAGCGCGATGCCAAACGCTCCCGCACCCACCATCGCGATCACCGCGCCCAGCGGAAGCGCAGCCCGACGCTGTCGGCGAGGTGCTTCGTAAGATTCAGGGCCGGCAGGGACGTACGAGCTCGAGGAGGCTCCCCGAGCCGCGCGCACTGCGGCGGGTAGTGGCTCAACCGTGGTGGCCGCAAACTCTGCGTTGTCGTAGCCCGGGTCGGCGTACGAAGCGGGAGGATAAGAAGATGAGGGACGACCTTCCGCTCCGCCAGCGCCGGGCGCGGCGCCATAACGCCCTCCGATCGGTGCTACCGCGGCGGGGCGGTCGCGAGACGTGTAGGAGGCCGTCTGCGACGCTCGAACCCCGGGAGACAAACTCGGCGTAGGCGGGGGCGCGCGAAGCCGTCGCTGCTGAATCAACGTGCCAAGCTCGGCGACCTCGCCGAGGGGCCGCCAATCGTCGAATCCTTCGCGCCACACCAGAGAATCTTCAGTCACCGCACCGGTGCCAATTTTCCGAGCAAGCTCCTCGCGCTCGATCGGCCCGACCGGCACATCGTTGATGGCAACGTGCCACAGCGCGGCCGGAGGCTTTCGCGGCTCAGGCGCAGCGGCGGTCGAAACCTGCTGCCGAAACCCTGCCCCGAGCGCTGAACCAGATGCACCCCGTTGCGCTGTGCCCTGCTGCGCTGTGCCCTGCTGCGCTGGGCCTTGTTTTACTGGGCCTTGCCGTCCCCCCGCGCCCGGTCCCGCTCCTCCGGCAGCTGCGCCGGGCGCAAATCGCCCTTGCGCTCCGACCGCTTGCATGTTGGGCGCCGAACGCCGGCGGCGCGGCATCTGAGCGCCTCGAACGTTTCCCGACCCAGTCGCCCCGACGCTTTGTGCGCCTCCCGACTGGCTTTGCTCGGCCGCCGGTCGGTCCTCCCGAATCACGATGAGAAAATCGCATTTGCGACACTTCATGCGAAGGGTCCGCCCGGCGATTTTCTCGTCGGGTATTTGGTACTTCGCTTTGCATTTTTCGCAGAGAAACTTCATCGAGGCGTTATCCGCTCGCTGGCCCGAGGCTTGAAACTATAAACGATTCCGGTCGCCGAACCTATCACTAAGCACCGTGCCGACGCACCTAGAGCATGGCGACCAAATGGCCCTTGATTCCTTGGCGGGTCTCTTCATCGGGCGCCGCGCTGAGGGCACGCTCCCACAGCTCAATTGCTTTGTGACGAAAACCTGCTCGTTGATACAGCACTGCAAGATTGCGCAGCGCAGAATAATGGCGGGGCTGCAAATCTACCGCGGTTTCAAGCTCGTTGATCCCATCAAACACTTGGTCCTTGCGCCCGCACAGCAGGCCGAGGTGATAATGCAGCTGAAAGCTCAACGGGTCGACTTTGAGCGCGCGCTGAAGCTTGCTGATGGCCGCATCGAGCTCGCCTTGGTGGTAATGGGCCATCGCTTCTTCCAGCGCACGCTGCGATTGGTTGGCCTCCTCGCAACCGGTTTCTCCGTCCGATCGCCCTCCGAGGGCTCGTTCGACGTGGTTCACCACGTCAGCGATCTTGAACGGTTTTTCCAAAAAAGCGGCCACACCGTACGAAACTCGGAGGTCTTCGGCCATCCGCCAACCACGGTAGATCGCGCTGACCATAATGATGGGAATATGGCCGTAGAGCTCGCTGCCCTTGATACGCCGACAAATGTCAAACCCGTGAACTTCCGGCAACATCGCGTCGAGCACAATCAGGTCGGGCACGCTTTCGCGAACCGCGGTGAGTGCAGCCGAGCCGGTCGCCGCCTCGTTCACCTGGTAGCCTTTTTGCTGCAATACGCGACACAATAGTTTGCGAATGTCGTCTTCGTCGTCGACGACCAAAATCGTCGTCGTCTCGCGACGCTCCCGCTTCGGCGGCTCCGGCAATGGTTCGACGCGCGACCCGAACGCAGGATCGAGCTCAGCCTCGTCGACGTCGATGACGTCTGCCTCCGCGGCATCTCCATCGAAACTGATTTCCCCATCCAGCGCTGCATCTGCGTCGAGAACGTCGTCTGCGCTGAGCTCGATCGCGTCGCGATCCGGGTCAAGAGGCATCTCTGCAGATGCGCCAAACGCGGCGGGGTCGAGGCCAAGCGATTCGAGGTATCCCGCCGGTACATGGGGGCCGATGTAGTACGCTTCGCCAGCATCTCGTCGGCGATATACGTCCTCGATAGTCTTCGACACCGAGTCTTGAAGCGCAACGTAGGGAAACACGCGCCGGCCGGAAACGAACTCGATTTCATCGATCACGCGGCGATCGTTGGGGTCGGCCATGGCCAAGAAGATGCGATCTTCTTTGACGACGATCGGCAAAATCATGTGCTGTTGGGCAATATCGAGCGGAATGAGCTCCAAATTGGTGAGCGGAATTACGACTTGCGAGAGATCGATGCCCGGGATGCCGTGTTGCTCGCTGAGCGCCTTCAGCAAGCGGACCTGATCCACCGAGCCAACTTCCGCGGCGGTCGAGGCGAGGCGTTTTCCAGGGGTCGACCGCTGGCGAGTAAGCAAGTCCTCAAGCTGCGTCGGAGTGACCAGCTTCTGCTTCAGCAGAATTCGTCCGAGTTGTTTCTTTTCGTCGGAACCTTCGCTCATCGCCCGGCGCGTGCGGATGCACCCGCTCTAGGGTACCTCGGAGTGCGCCCTAACTTCAATCGCGATACCGACGGTTCTACATTCCGGACAGAATCCGAAACTCCCCACTCGACATTCGTTCGAGCACCATGCGGTGGTCACCGAGCCGTCGACGCCATACTGGCTCGCCGTCCGCAGAGGCGACTTTGAAGCTCGACGAGTAGCGGAATTCAACGAGGACTTTCTGGGGCTCAACGGTGACGCGCCGATATTTTATCTCGTAGCGAACGTCGCTCACTTGCTCGCTCCAGCGGGAAAGCTTCTTTTTGAGTGTGCCGAAATCCAAATCGTCGTCGCCGTTTGGAGTACCGTTGTCGTCTAGGTACATGTGCGACGCCATGCTCAGTAGTGAGCCAACTTCGCGACTTTCCACAGCCCGCCGATACTTCTCCATGAACTTCACGACCTCGCGGTTCTCATCGGTATCGGGAACCTCGGTGTTGGGAATGTTGCCCGCGCACGCGACCGCCACGATTCCGATCGCCACGGGCCACGCCGCCTTCGCCCATCCGGCCAACATCGCAGCCGCAGGGCGCCGCTCCCCTACCTCAGTCGGGCCTACCTCAGTCGACTCCATATCCATGTCTCTGTGGCATAACCCACGGCTCGCGGTTCGCCAACCCCGCCCCAAAACACTACCCAAAGAAGAAGAACACCATGATGTCGTACAAAAAATGTGTGTACACCGCGGTGGCAAAGCCTCGGAGGCGGTAGACGAGCGTCAGATACAAGCCGGCGAGCATGCGAAACGTAAAGCTCACCCATGAAAACGTATCGCCCAGCGCTCCCCAGTAGTGCACCGCGGAAAAAAGCACCGCCGCACCCACCGCAGCGGCCGTCAGCCCCAGCGCGCGGTTCCAGCGCGCCGATTCGATTCCAAGCGAAACGCGACCTTTGCCAGGTGGTACAAAAACGAACCGCTGAAGCGCCCACGCGGCACCCCCGAATAGCACCACCCGAAACACCAATTCCTCGTGAAACCCTGCACCCGCTGCCATCACCACTTTGGCAAACGGAGTCATCGCGGGCGGGCCCACGCCGAGGTCAGAAGCCGGCGAAAGGATCTCCATCGAGAATACTTCACGCACCACGCGACCGACCGTCACCATCATCAGCACGGCAAGCACCGCACTCTCGAGCATCACCGGCAACATTGCGACAGGGCGGATTCGGCCCTCGCGGCGCAACCACCACGCTGTCGCGAGAATGCCCCCCGCAGCCGAAAGGGTCGCCGCCACGTATGCCCACAAATCGTAGTTGAGCAGATGAAACGTGATCCGCGACACCAGGTCGACACCGTTGCGAATCTCGAGAACAACGATCCCCAAGTGGTACAGCAGAAACACCGGAACCGTCAGCACCAGGCCGGTCAGCGGGTCCGGGCGACGACGCACGTAGCGCGCGCTCCGAGGCCACAGCCCGCGCCTCGATGGTTTTGTTCGCCCTTCCAAAGAATCGCCTTTCCTTCGAACTTGGACTATAGCCTCTCGCGTCGATGAAGTACTGCGTGACCCTCAAGCTCCCTGGAAGGGAGACCGCTACCCACGAGGTAAACGTGACGGCGTCTCCCGCCGGAACGCTGTCTGCGACGGTGGCGGGATCTGCCGAACCGGTCGAAGTAGCCTTGGTGCCAGACGGCGCGCTCGTCGCCCGACGCGGGTCGGTACTCGACATATCGACCGCGCGCGACGGCGAAACCGTCGCCTTGGCAGCCGGAGAGGTCCGCGCCCTCGCTACGGTGGTTCCGGCGGCTACCGCGCGACGTCGGAGCAAACGGCAAGGCGCCGGGCAAGCGGAAACGCTGGTGGCGCCGATGCCCGGTCGCGTGCTCAAAGTGCACGTCGCGGCCGGCGATGAGGTGAAGCCTGGCGATGCGTTGATGGTCATCGAAGCCATGAAAATGGAAAACGAACTCCGCGCCGACGGCGCAGCGACCATCGCCGCAATCGAAGTCGAAGCGGGACAAACCGTGGAACGAAACGCGACCCTTATACGGTTCTCGTCGACTCACTAGATTCGTTGACCGGCCGCTCTAGATTCGTTCATTGGTCACGTACGCAGCGGACGCTCAGGCGAAGACCGTTTGCGCGACAATCGTTTCGATCGCAATCTTCCTACTGCGTGGGCTAACGCATTTCTCGCCGTGGTCGGCTCGGCGAGGTGGTCGTCAACAACACCAAGAACCTTGTGGTTGCGAAGGAGGGTTCATGAGTACGAGCAGTGCCTCGCTGGGGCGAAGTGTATGGATCGCAGCGATGGCTGCCAGCGCGTTAACCGGTTGTCTCGACAGGGACCTCGCGCCACTCAATCCATGCACAGTATCGGGATTCGTCCGCAATGTCGCCATCACCAACGTCGACCGAGTCGATGTGCTGTTTATGGTGGATGACTCAGGATCTATGGAACAAGAGCAGGCCTTACTTGCCCGCGAGCTCGAAAACCTCGTCACGGTATTGGCCACCGGCGATCTCGACGGCGACAAAGTCGCGGAGTTTCCTCCCGTCAAAGATCTCCACATCGGCGTAATCACACCCAACCTCGGCACCGATCCGGCGACCCCCGCACAGAAGCAATGCGAGGGCATAGGCCAAGACGCAATTCTGCTCACCACCCCGGGCAGCACCGACAGTACCACCCCCCGCACGACCACCGAGACCTCCTGTGAGCGGAGCTATCCGAGCGTATTCAGATTTGTTCCGGAAGAACAAGACGACCCCATGACGGCTGCCGCAACGTTCGCGAGCGACGTCACGTGCGTGGCGCGAACGGGCTTCAAGGGTTGTGGTTTCGAACAGCAGTTCGAATCGGTGCTGAAAGCAGTCACGCGAAGCGACTCGCCCATCCGATTCAACGGAGACACCGCGGGACAAGGCGCGCCAAGCGGCCCGAACGCAGGATTTCTGCGCGATGATTCGCTCTTGTCGATCATCATGGTCACCGACGAGGATGATTGCTCCGCCGCCAACGTTGACATCTACGACCGGGACAGCACGACGTTCACCAGCAATGTGAATGTACGCTGCGGGCTAGAGAAGAACCAAGACGCGCTCCACCCGATTTCCCGCTACGTCGACGGTCTACTCGCTACGCGCACCACGCCTGACTTGCTGGTCTACGCGGCGATTACCGGCGTG
>JANQQS010000089.1 GCA_028284955.1 Myxococcota bacterium
CCGCCCCGAGGGGTTTGGCGTCGCCGCACCCGCCGAGGTCAAACCCCTCGGGGCGGCGGCACAAGGGGCACGTCAATGCGGGGTACCGCGAGCGGATACAGTTGATCACTGCCGTACACTAGTCAGCGGTGATCGATGGGTTGATGGTTGAACTGGGTACGGAAGCTGAGCCGGAGAGCCGGACTCCGACGCTGATGCCGAATCGGAAGCCGACACAGACGCCGATTCGGATGCCGAATCAGCATCTGATTCTGAATCGGGTTTCGGTGTCTGCGTCAGCGGCAGCCTCCGTTTGTTGCTATGGTTTGGTTGTTGCGTCGTATCCTGTTCACCCACCCCTCCCGATCCTCACTAGGAACGGTTTCGTGCAAAGCAGCGGCAGCTCGATCCGCTTGAGCGAAGCGATTCTTACGGTAGGGGTGAAGATTGGTGGACCGTGTTCACCAATCGAGGGGGTCTCGGAAGACCCCCTGAACAGTTACGTCGCGCTGGGGGCTTTCGCTGGCTTTCGTTCTTTTGCGCCGTCGCCGGGGAGTTCTGGTTTTTTGATGTAGTCTTCGGGAATGGTGCCGGTGAGCGCCTTGAGGAAGGTTACGATGCTGTCTACTTGGGCGCTGCTGAGCGAGCGACCGAGCTGGTGCGAGGCCATCTTTTGTACCGCGGTGGGTAGGTCTTTGACCGATCCGTCGTGGAAGTAGGGCGCGGTTTTTTCTACGTTACGCAGAGACGGCACCTTGAACACCATCTTGTCGGCCTCTTGTTTGGTCACTTCAAAGCGCCCCAAATCATCTTGATTGGGCCAGGGGCGTACGTTGCCTAGTTTCTGGTAGCTCTGGCCACCGAGATACGCGCCGTTGTGACACGCGATGCAGCCTGCCTGAGAAAACTCCCGAAGCCCCTTTTGTTCGTCTGCGGTGAGCGCGTCTTTCTTTCCGTTGAGAAACTCGTCCCATCGTCCTGGCGTAACGAGTTTTCGCTCAAATGCCCCGATCGCCTTGGCCATGTTGTCGTACGTCAAGCTGGGCTTCTCCTCGGGAAACGCAGCGTCAAACGCCGCCACATAGCCGGAAATAGCCCCGAGCTTCGCCACCAACGCGCCTTCGCTGTCCATCGCCATTTCAATCGGATTGAGTACTGGGCCCTTGGCTTGCTCCTCGACATTGGCTGCTCGGCCGTCCCAAAACTGAGCGAAATGGCCAGCCGCGTTGTACACGGTCGGCGAATTGCGCGACCCTTTTTGACCCTTGTGCCCGTCCGAAACCTTTTTGGGTTCGGCACCGAAACGATCCAGCAAGTGGCACGAGTTGCAGGAGATGTCGTCTCCCTTGGAAAGGCGCGCGTCGTAGTAAAGCATTCGCCCAAGCGCGATCTTTTCCTCCGTCAAAGCGTTGTCGTCCGAACTCATAACCTCGGGCAGCGGCGCGAACATGCCGAGCTCTACCGGTGCAGCTTGGGACGGTTCCGCGGGCGACTCTTTGGTCGCTCGGGTTTCTGAAGCAGTTTTTTGCTTCCCGTCGCAACCAGCGCCCAGGCCTACGATGGCGAGAACCATGGGAAGTGCGACGTTGCGTGTGTGGGCCAAGCGAGCGTCTCGTCGATTGCGATTCGAATTCATGTTCGTCCTCCGATATGAGTCTGCTTGATCGCCGCGGTCCAACATCGCCGTGCACGAATCAGCATCGCGGTTCCGCGATGTGTGTCTCCAAGTCCTTTTTTTCTCGGCCGCTTAACACGCCAAAAATATGTTCGCTCCGCCGGTCCCAGTTCAGCTCCCGAACCACGCGGTCGCGTGCGTTTTTTCCGAGCCGGCGCGCCAGCGCTTCGTCTGAAAGAAGGGTGATGATCGCGTTGGCGAGCTCTTGGGCGTTTCCGGGAGTCACCAGCAAACCGGTTTGTCCGTGCAACACCGCGTCGGGAATTCCGCCCGAGCGTCCCGCAACAACTGGCCGCTCGCAGGCTCCTGCCTCCAAAAAGACAATGCCAAAGCCTTCTACCGAAGGAGGTTCCTCTCGAGAGATCGTCGTGAACACGTCGCAAAGGTTGTAGTGTTCATTCAGCCGCTCGCCGTCCGCGGGCCCGGCAAATACCACACGGTCGTCTACTCCTTGTGCTGCGGCGAGGCGCTCGAGCCGCTCCCGGTCTGGCCCTTGACCGACCACGAGGTAGACGACGCTCGGAATGCGCTGCCGTACCTGGGGCAACGCTTCGATCATGGTGTCGAACCCCTTGTTGGGAACCAAACGGCCGACGGACAACACCACCCGTCGACCTTGCAATCCGTAGCGGGCGCGCAGTGCATCCGAATCGCGCGGAAAGAACTGCGACGGATCGACACCGTTGTGGGCGACACACACGCGGCGCGGGTCGACGCCCAGCTCAACCAGTTTGTTTCCCGTCCAGCGGCTCACCGGCAGCAGACCGTCGGCTCGTCGAATCACCGTGGAACGCAATCCGGAGTAGCTTTTCTGCGCGAGCGGAACGCTCGCCCAGGGTTCGAGCAGAAGTTCGCGGCCGTGCGCGACGACGAAGACCTTGCCGGCCCATCCCATCGCTTGCGCGGTGAGCGATGCAGGACCTGTTTGCCACTGCACATTCAGCATCACATCAGGCCGCAAGCGACGCGCGACTCGGCATGCCGCGGGAACGCTCGTGGCAAACATGGTGTGCCGGTTCCCCGCGATCCGCATCACGCGAAAATCCAACTTGTCGTCCACCGATTTCTGCCCCCGAGCACGAGGCGCAACGAGGACAAACTCGTCGCTCAGTTTGGCGAGACGCTTTGCGACCTCCGCCGTATAGGTCGCGATGCCCCCAATCTGCGGAGGAAAATCCTGGCTCACCATCATCAAGCGCATGCTCGGCCTCGAGCCGGCGACCATAGCAGCCCCCTCGCCAACGCGCTGTTTCCTTGCATTGAAGGGGTCTGCTTGCATCAAAGGGCACTTCCCGCACCATGCTGCGTTCCGCACCGCATGGAGTCGCGCGGAGTGACTTCTGCCTGCGCACCGCGATGTCCGAGAACAACCAAAACGACCGCCGCTACGCCCGCCAGCTGACCCAAGGCGCCGTGTTGAATGCGCTCGGGCTCAGCGGAAAACTGCTCAAGCCGGTGATTCTGTTCGTCGCGACGTGGCTCTTTGGCCCGGAATCGATGGCCGTATATTTGCTCGCGCTGTCCGCGACCGACCTGTTCGCAGGCTTTGCGATCTCCGGATACATCGATGCCACGACGCTCTATGCCAGCTCCGTGACCAAGAAGCGTCCAGGAGCCGGCTCCACCGAAGCCATGGCCGACGGCGACACCCAAGCCTATCGGGTGGTGGCCAATGCGCTCGTGGCCACGCTGTTGCTATCCGTGATGACCGCGCTCGCCGTGACGCTGGGGGGACGATTCGTAGTCGAGTCGCTTTTTCCTTCGTACGCGACGTTGGTTCCCGGGTTGACCCTGCTCGCGGTGTCGCTCGTGCCGCGCGCGTTTGCCGACATTACCATCGCGGCCACCAAGGCCCACCTCACCATGAAGTACGACGCGCTGCTCAAAGGTGGCGTCCAGCCTGTGGCCATGCTCGCGTTCACCTTGGGCGCTGGCTGGCTCAAAACGGGAATCATTGGCGTGTTCGTGGCGCAACTGCTCGCCGAGTGCTTGGTCGCGATCGGCGCAGCGCTCGCGTTCCGGGGCTACTTCTCCTACCGCCGGGTGGCCGCTCAGCTGTTCCCGTTTCAGTTTGACCGCCGCGTCTCAAGCTTTGCGTTTCCTCAAGGAATCAGCCTGACGCTGCATCACTATATCGCGCAGCTCGATGTGATGATGCTCGCCGCGTTTGGCACCCCCAAGCTTCTCGTCGCCTGGTACGCGACGGCCGCGCGTTTGACGAGCGAGCTGCGGCAGCTGCGCGTCGTATTCAGCACCGCGCTTGGGCCGGTATTCGCCCGGCAATACGCGTCGGGGGAAACGAAGGCCATCGAAGACACACTGGGCACGCTCTCGCGGTGGACCACCAGCCTCGCGGCGGCAGCGATTCTTCCCTTGATTGTGCTTCGCGACGACATCTTTCGACTCATTGACCACGCGTATCAAGGCGACAGTTTGTTCGTCGCGCTTCTGCTCGCTGTGCCGCTGGTGAACTGCGCGTTCGGCTTGGCGGGCAACTCCCTCGTATTCGCGGGCCGTAGCTACCTGGCGCTGACCAACAACGTGCTCGTGGCTCTCGCCAACACCGCGTTGAACTACGCCTTGATTCCGCGATGGGGCCTGCGCGGGGCCGCGGTGGCCACGCTGAGCGCCATCTGCATGGTCAGCGCGCTGCAAATCTTCGAGATCCGGCGACTCGACCGCATCCGATGGCAATGGCGCGCCATGATTCGTCCCTACGTTGGCGTGCTTGCCTCGGTCATCGTTTTGGTGACGATTTGGGACCCTGCGAAGTGGTCGAGCCTGGGCGCCCGCGCGGCGGTTGCGCTGACGCTTCCGGCGGGGTTTGGCGTCTGGATGCTCGCCGGGCGAAAGCGAGATAAGGTCACGTCCAGCGAATGAACCTGGTGCATGAATCAAGGCTCTGAACCCATGCGTGTACTCTTCTTGAACAGCTGCGTAAGCGGCGGAGGCCCGGGACGTGGGCTCACGCTCTATCTATCCAACGTAGGATCTGAGCTTGAGCCGCATGTGCTGATGCCGGAGCCGGGTGTGGTGGGCCCGAAGCTCGCGAAGGGCACGACGACCCACTACGTTCCTGAGTTCGTGGAGCGCATCTTGATGCCGCCCTACGCTCTGGCGCGGAAGGTTCCGGGCGTAAACTTGGCCGGCGGCGTGTTCGCGCTATCGGTCGCGACCTTCAAAATCATCGAGCTCGCGAGAAAGCTCAAACCCGACATCATCTACTGCAACCACATGCTAGCCAAACCAATCGGCGCGATTGTCGGCACAGCGCTGAACGTCCCAGTGGTATTTCACGCCCGCAACATTCACGACAACTTCTGGATCGAGCGCCATTTCTATCAATCCATCGCGCGCCTCAAGGCGGTGCGTTTGATCATCTCCAACTCCGAAGCGTCGGCGCGGCCCTACGCCGAAGTTGCGCCCGACAAAGTCAAAGTCGTGCCAAACTTTGTTGACCTCGCCCGCTTCGATCGCACGCTCGTCACCCCGCTCCTACGACAAGAGCTGGGCTTCGCTCCGGACGTTCCGATCATCGGCTACGCCGGCCGTATCGTACGCTGGAAAGGCATCGACCGGCTGATTCGCGCGTTTGCCGAAGTCCACGAGCGCTTTCCGCGCGCCGTCCTCGTCGTGCTGGGCGGCAACGATGGCGGCCTGCGCGGTGATTTGCAGAGCGAATACCAACAGTTGGCTGCGGGCCTGGGCGTCGATAAGAAAACCCATTTCATCGGCTTTCGCGACGACGTTCGCCCCTACATGGCGGATATGGATATGCTCGCACTGCCCTCCGTTCGCCCCGAGCCGTTTGGCCGGGTGCTCGCGGAAGCCATGGCGCTCGGCGTGCCCGCGATCATTACCGCCCACGGCGGCGCCACCGAAGTCGTTCGCCGCGGTCTGGACGGCCTTTGGGCGGAGCCCGACAACGTGAACGATTTGGCGAGCGCCATCGCCACCATGCTCGGCGACGAAGAAAGCCGCCACCGTATGGGGGAGCGTGCCGCAGCTTCAGTGCGCGAGCGATACGATAGCCGGCGGCTCTCCGCGGAAATCACCGACCTGATGCGCTCCATCGCAGCTTAAACGCTCCATTGCAGATTTGCCGTTCTATCGCGGCCGAACTGCTCTATCGCGGACTAACGCGACGCTCTCCGCTATAACGCGGCGGATGACTGATTCCTCGCCCGCTCTCCAGCCCATCGCGCCCGACGTATTCGAAGCGTCGGACTTGCAAAACCTCGGTCTTGGCGCCCGATTGCCCAACCGCATGTTGGTGTTTCGCGAACAAAACGGCGACCTGCTGCTCCACTCTCCCATTCACATCACCAGCGCTCTCAAACAAGAACTCGAAGCGCTCGGCACGGTGCGGCGCGCGCTCGCGCCAAACGCATTTCACTACGCGCACCTCGGATCGGTCCGCGCCGCATTTCCAGAAGTAGAGGTATGGGGTTCTCCGGGCCTTCCCATCCGGCATCCCAAAGTTGCGCTGGACCATGTGCTCGACGCAGACACTGCGTCCGACCAAAACCCAGCGCCGAGCGACGAACGCGCGCCGTTTTCCCCCTCGCTGCGTCTTCATGTCGTCCAGGGCGCCCCCAAAGTTGGCGAGTGCGTACTCTTTCACGAAGCGAGCGCCACTTTGGTGGTGGTCGACCTGCTGTTCAATGTCGTCTACTCAGACTCATTCATGACCCGCTTCTTGCTCAAAACGGTCGGTCGCGCGTACGGCGGCCCCAAACAAAGCCGCCTTCTGCGCTCCTTCATCCACGACCGAGTCGCCTACCACAAATCGGTACAAACCATTCTCAGCTGGCCCTTCGAACGAGTTATCCCCTCCCACGGCGACATCATCGACCGAGACCCCCACGCAATCCTTCACACCGCGCTCATGGATTGGTAGGGCTGGTTTGCGCTAGACTGTCTCTGTGCGTGACGCAGACGAATTCGTAACCAAAGTGAGCCGCTCTGGCGCGCGGGCGTTGCTGATTGGTCGACGCGCGCTAGTCGCTTTGGGTGCCCCGGTAATGACGGCAGACTATGATTTTTGGGTTCACCGAGATGATATTGAAACGTTCAACGAGCTCGCAGAAGAATTCGACCTCCATCCGACGCTTCTGCCCGACGAGGCTCGAAAACGAGGGCGCTACGTGCTCGAGAATCACGAGCGAGTAGACGTTTTGGTCGCCCGCGCGGTTTCGCTCGGCGACGGCATCACGGCGGTGGCGTTCGACGAGCTGTGGTCTGAACGCCAGTACATCGAAGTGGGCGATCGCGACGAAGCGTGCCTGCCGAGCATCGAAGGGTTGATCCTGACCAAGCGGATTGCATCTCGCCCCAAGGACCTTGAAGATATTCGCTTCCTCGAACTCCTCGCCGAGCAGGAGCAGCAAGCCGATGAATCATGACCAGCGAAAAAAAATTGCCGACTCGGTCTACTCTATTCGCTTGGACCCTGCTGAATTTGAACGACGCCTCCAGGCCTTGCGCACTCCGGAAGACGACGCGGAGCGCCTCGCTCTGATCCAGTGGTTCCGCCGCCGCTATCCCACGGTTCGCGAGCGGTGGAAATACATCAGCGAACGTACTCGCGCGTGGCAGCGCGCTGGACGAATCCGCCGTTTGTAGACTAGTGTTGCGAGCTACTGGGCGGGGACGGCGCTGTTCTCGGTTTTGCTCCCCATCACCTGGCTCCATCGCCATCCGGTAATGCCGGGAGCCAGCGGGTCGAGGTCGGTGTGGTCCCAAACGCGACCTGACGAGAACAGCTTTTGCAGAGGGGCGAGCGTTGGGTCTAGCACAGGCCGGGTTGTTCGGTTGTCTAGTCCCAGAGTGGTTAGGGCTTCGTCGAGCGTGCGTTTGTTGGTGGCCAGCTGAAGCGCCAATTTGCTCATTGCTTTTCGAATCTCTAGCGCATCATGATTGCGCGAACAGTTGTTTTCCGAGAGCGCGCGGATCGTATAGCCGCGAATGTGAAACAGCAGGCCAAATGCTCGCGCAACGGAGGCGTTTTCGATTTTTCCGCCGTTTTGATATCTGCCGATCAAGGTGCGCCGCGACTTAGGGGCAGTGGCCGTCAAAACAGAGGTGCCTTTTGAAAGCAGCACGTACAGTTCTTCCATCGTCGCGTGACGAAAAAACACACCTGGCGAAACTTCTCGGAGAGCAATACGGCTTTTTTTATTTTGAAACTCAAAAAAGTGGAGCAGATCCTCGATTATCGTTCCCAGTCTTTCCCGGGAATAGGAGGCACTCACCATCGAAGCGATAGGGAGAATATCCGTAGACCAGTAAATCTGGCAGAGGCTTTGTTGTTGCGCTGCTGGGTCACTGTAGTCTGGTTGTTTCCAATTTCCCAACCGATGAACGGTTTTGGGTCCAAGAGAGTTGGTTCGATCGCCTAGTTCGAGGCGGCTTTCCCAGGTCGATTTGACGGTGGTGCCCGTGGTGGTCGTTTCTCTACCGGTTCGCGCTGCCAGTTCCGCAGGGAGGATACCCAAGGAAAAGCGGAGCTCCCGGAGGGTTTGGCCTGTCATTCCATAATCCAGCAGTCGGGCTCGGCCGAGCTTAGAGATTTCGCCGGTGCGGTCATCTCGTTTGAGGAACGTAGTTTCTTCACCGCCATCAAGGAAACGATACCGACGGCCTTCACACAATATGTAGTCTATGATCTCTCGCTTGGAGAGCGTTAATGGACGGGTACTAGCGCGAGGCGTTTGCAGCAGCGCGACACGAATCATTTTCATCAGCTGCTGCGCCTGTGCGCGCAGGATATTGTCTTGGTCCGAGCGCGTCTGTGGGCGCTGGTTTAGCTTGCCTTCGAACAATTGAATAAGATTTGTCCAACCGGTTTGCCGTCCCAGCGCACGCCGGAAAACTCGAAGTGGAGAACGTCCGCCCGCTTGCTTCTCCACAAGAACCTCGTCCGAAGCGGTTGCCGGAACACATCCGGGCAGACAACTCCCCGCCGCGAACGTCAACAGCAGCGCGGCTACAGAAACCCCCGCCGCGCGGACGTCGCGCGCTTTGCTTGGCTCAAGCGCGCGCGCTGTCGAAATTGTTGCTCTAGTAATTCTTCGCTTCGGACGGAGGAACAGCACAATCAACTCACGACGAGAACCAACCATGATGCGCGACGAGCGGGTTCGCAATGCGATGGCGCGCAGCATGAGTCGCTTCGAAGCGTTTGGAAACATGAAGGAAACTTGTCCTTCAAAGTTGATGGAACGCAGCTCCCGATTCGCCCGTGAGCGTGATGTCGCGTTTTCGTCGAAAGCGACTCCGCTCGCCGCGGATTTGCGAGGGTCGCTGGCCAACTTGTTCGTTCCTGGTACGTTGATGCCCTTACACCGAGGGGAACGGCGTAGTTTAAGGAGATAGCCTCATGAAGAACACCAAGACCCAGGTCGGACAGCCGCTATCGACGGCTATGGTGCGCGCGGCCGCGTATGCGGCGGCGTTCAGTCTCGCCGCGGCGGGAGCAGGCTGCGGCGACGATGATGCGACATCGACCACCGACGGCGGCAGCACGGCGCGCGACAGCGGCGGAACGTTCGTCAGCGACAGCGGGAGCAGTTTCTCTGACGGAGGATCAACGACCACCGACAGCGGCACGAGCAGCGACGGCGGCGCGTCTTGCGGCGACCTTTCGCTTTCTGGCGACAAAGTCGTGATTTCCGAAATCGTGCTCGAGGAGTACATCGAGTTCTACAACCCCACCGACTCTCCGGTTGACCTGAGGGCCGATGGCTACGTCCTCTGCCTCCGGCCCATGTACCCCCCGGTCTCCGGCACCGTACCCGCCGGTGGCTACTTCAGTATCGATTGGCCGTTTCGCGATGGCGCGACGAGCGCCGCAGGTGGAGAAATCGCGCTCTACGATGGCTCCCCAAACCCCGGTTCGGGCGACGGCACGTTTGAGGACGACAGCCTGATCGTCGACTACGTGTGCTGGGGCGGAGGCAAGGGCGGACCCGATCGAAACCCAGTGGCCACGAGCGCGGGCATCTGGCCTGAGAGCGGATGCGCTGGCGCGCTGGATGAGACCAATGAATCGATCCAGCGACTCCCGTCGACCGACGGCGAATCGCCTGCGTCGTACGACGTGACGAGCGCGCCTGTTCGCTGCGAATAGGCCGCAGCAAATAGTCTGCTGACGCGAACACCGACTGCTGCGTGGAGAATCGCGGTCGGTGTTCGACGCCGAAACCTATGCCATCGGTAGGGTTCGAACAAAGTAAGGAACGAGAACGAACGTTCGGGAGTAACGAAGTGGCTGGCAGGCGTTGCTGTAGTATTCAGCCCCGCGTCCGAAGTCGTGCTTCCGGTGGCAAGCACGAACGACGCTGTATTTGCTGCCGGAAGCGCACTGCCTTGTGCAACGGCATCGTGATCCGCAGCGTATCGCTGATGCTTTCCGGGCCATTGATCGCGGGACCGCTGATCTCGGCACCCGCCGCTGGTTGTGCGGCCCATGCGGACGACAGCGATGCAATATTCTTCAGTCGGGACAGCTGGTGTTGGTCCTTGGGCTTGCCGCCGGAGAGATCGTTCGGCGGATGGACGAAGGCCAAGAAGACGTGGCGATGTTGGGTCTGAAAGCATCGGCGGAAGCGTCCAAGTTGTTGGCCAGAGCGCAAGAGCGGTTGTGTGCCCCTGCACTACCGCAGTAATTGCTCCATGCTGCTGTGGTGATCGGTAGATTGCATCGTTTGAAGCCCGGCAGCGCTTCCCCGCGTGCGCTTTGCGAAATGCTGGCGTTCAACCACGCTAGGCTACGATACCGCTGGCGAGGGTCCTTGCTGGCGATTGCGAGCGGCTCCGCGTGAGCGATTCCGTCGACAGTTTTCGACCATCGCCTCCAACCCATCGGGCGGGTCAAACGGCCGCATCGGGTCAAAGAGCGGGGCTGTTCCGTCGCGCCCTGTTTTTCACGACCGGCGCAGCGCTATGGGGGATTAGCCATGTTGGCTGGCTGGCGGCCGGCGTGGTCGCCGCGGGTAGCTCGTCGTGGGGTCGCGACGCGGCGTGTTCGATGGCCGAGCAGCAGGTCAATGCGGCGATTCAGGGAACGTTGACGATTCAGCGATGCGTTTCGCTGAACCCCGCGGAGCTAACGTTGGAAGGGATCGCGCTTGCCGACCCGGCGGGGCGGAAGGTGGTTCGGGTGGGCCGGATTCGCGTCCGGCCTGGGCTTGCTCGCTTGGTTCGGGGGCTGCCGGATGCTGCCCTGGTGAACTCTGTTCAGATCGAGCGCCCATGGGTGAGCCTCGCCGAGCATCAAGGGGAGCTTCGGCTGGTCACTGCGGTGGCGCTGCGCGAGCCAAGCGAGGAAGCGCCTGAGCCCAGCGCAGAGCCATTTGAAATTCAGGTGAGGAAGATTCGCGTGCGCCAAGGGGCGGCGGTGGACTTGACGGGTGTCGGTTTGCCGAACGGGCTTTCGGTGGATTCCTTTACGCTCGATGCCAGCCTTCATGTCGAGGAAGGCACACGGATTGAGTTGCCGAGGGCTTCGTGGGCGGTTCGCGCGAACACGTCCAACAACCAGCCTCGTGAGTTTGCGCGTTTCGCGCTGAGGCGCCCTGCACGCGGCGGATCGGCGGTGCGGATGGTGACCGGAGAGCGGTCGGATCTCAGGCTCGCGGTGCAAGCGCTTCCCGATACCGCCGAGCTGACCGCGAGCGTGATATGGGGGAAGGATCAGCCCCAGCAACTGCGCGCGCAGGTTCGCGCGTCGGCGTCGCCTGCATTGCTCAAACGCATCGGCGAGCTCGGCGTGATTCCCGACGCGACGCTGGGCGAATCGCTGCGGGGGCCAGTGCGCCTTCGCGCGGACGCTTCGGGAACGCTGACTTCGCTACGCGCGTCGGTGAACTTATCGACTCCTGGCGGCGCGCTCGACCTCAACGCGCGCTGGGAGGAAGACCACGGTGAAGCCGCGCTGCGAATCGAGAGGCTCGATTTGGCGGCGGTGCTACCCGATGCAGCAGGTATTGCCCGCGGCGAAGTGCGCGCAGAAGTCGATGCCCCCGAAGGAAACAAGCGGGGCGTCCGCGTGCATGCCCGCGACGTTGCGTTTGACGCATGGGCGCTTCCTCGGGTTTCGGTATTCGGAGCCGTCGACGATGCGGGGGTCGATCTTCACGCGATCAAGCTTCCTCATTTGACGCGCGCCCAGGGTCACCAGGATGCAGAGGATCGTCCGGATGCAGATGGTCACCAGGGCACAGAGAGTCACCAGGACACAGAGAGTCACCAAGGTGCAGGGGGGCATCTGCGTGCAACGGGGCGGGTTGAGTTTGCCGGGCCCGTGCGCATCGACCTGGATGCGCGCATTCCCGATCTGGGTCGCGACCCAAACTTGCGCCGGATGCTCGATGACCCACGTGGCCAGCTGGTCGCCAAGCTCAGAGCTCGCTACCGCCCACAAGATATCGAGGGAGAAGGGGAGCTTCGCGTACATGGGGTGGAGATTCCCGGGTTCCGCGCCGAGCGCTTGGTGGCCGAAGGATTCGTGCGCTACGTGGCGTCTCCTCAAGGACCTCCTGCGCCCGAGCTTCGCGTCGCGATTCGTGGGCGAGACATCGCGGCGGGCGAGACAGCCATCGAGCGCGTCGCGCTGCGCGCCGACGGTGGCCGGCAAGGCTACGAAGTAAGCGGCGCGGTTCATATGGCAGATGTTGCCCAAAACAAGCCCAGCGAAGCTCAAAACAAGCCCAGCGAAGCTCAAAACAAGCCCAGCGAAGCCCAAAACAAGCCCAGCGGAGCACCAAACAAACCCCGCGAATCTCAAAAGAACCCTCGCGGGAAGCTGGCGCTTTCCGTGGGCGTGACCGACGCTGGCTACGTCCTTTCCGGAGAGGCCACGGCGTCTGAAATCTTGCCAAGCCCGCTACGCGTCGTCATCGACGATTTGGTATTCGACCCCGAGAAGAAGATTGAGCTCGGTTCGCTCACTGCCGAGAGCCAGGAACTCGCGCTGACGGCGCGAGCCAGTCATCGGTTCTCCGCGGCACCTGGAGCCTCGCGCACGGAAGCGACCCTGGACCTTCATTCGCTTAAACTCGAACCCTTGCTCTCGGCGTTCGCGCTCCCTGTCGCGCGCGGCACCGTCTCCGCGAAGGCATCGTTCTCCGGGTCAGATGAGCGTCCCGAGCTGCACGCGGAGATTTCCGCGGCCTCCATCAAACCGGCGATGGAAACGGTCGGTGGCGATATTGGCCTTCGCGACATTCACCTCGCTGCCGACTGGAGCCATCGCGATCGTCGCGCAGAAGTGCAGGCTCGCGTTCGCGTCGATGGAGGGGGCGCCTTGCGGGCGCAGCTCGCGGCGGAGCTCGCGCGGCGTCGCGATCCGGTTCGTGCGCTTCGAGAAGGCCGGTTTACGGGTAAGACCTCGGTCGAGGATCTTCCGCTCGAAACTGTATCGGCGCTGACGGAAGCGCCTCCGCTCACGGGCACATTGAGCGCGTCGGCTTCGTTCTCTGGCACGGAAACCGAGCCCCAGCTTCATCTCACGACCCACGCGGCGAAGGTGACGGTTGCTGGCGAAGGGCCGCTCGATATTCGACTGCGAAGCGACTTGCGGCAAGCTGGCGGTCGCTCCGAAGCGCAGCTCCACGCCGAGCTCTCGGTTCCCGCGCTTTCGATGGGAGGCGACCGCGCCTGTCGCGCGCAAAGCCATGCCGTTGTGCGCCTCGATGGCGCGCTGGCGGGAGGAAAGACGGTGCTCTTTCTCGACGGGCTGCTTGACCAAGAAAACGTTCTCCATACGCGAGTCGACCTCGACACCCCGATCGACACCTGGCTCGCCGACGGCTTTCCCGCGCAGCCCCCGCCCATCCAAATCGACACCCAGATCAAAGCGTTTGATCTCGAACACGTGCCCGTGGCGTGTGCCCACGCGGCGGGGGTGGTGGAAGGGACGCTCAAGAGCTCTGGCTTGTTTACTCTCGAGCCCCGGGTGAAGCTGAATCTTCTCGCGAAGTCGCTGCGTCTCGGCGACCAGCCGCCCGCCGAAATTCGCGTGCGCGGTCGTGCGGATGCCAGGGAAGCATCGTTCCACGCGCGGGTTCAGGTTCGCGAGCAAAAAGGTTTGCGCCAAGCGGTGGGCATTCGCGCCAAGGCGCCGCTCTTGGTTGATCCGGCTTCGAGGATGCCAGGCTTGGGCGAAGGGCCGCTCGGAGTGCAGGTGTCGCTCGATCGCGCGCCGCTGGCGCTCTTGGTCGCGGCGGCGCCCATCGTGGCCCAACCCGAAGGCAATATCAGTGGGCACCTTCGCCTGCGCGGAACGTCTCCCGATGTTCAAAAGGCGGGGGTTCAAAAAGAAGGGAGCGTTCCTGACATCAACGCTCGCGGACGGTTTTCGTTTCGCGACGTGTCATTTACTCTGCGCGACCCATTCGTTCGCGTCGACCATGCGTCGGGAGCCATCGCGCTGAACAACGAACGAGTGCAGGTCATCCAACTCTTGGTGCGCGATGGAAAAGGAAAGGTCCAGGTCGATGGTGAAGTCGCGCTCGACGATTGGGCTCCCGCCGACGTCGACGTCAAGCTTTCGCTCGACGACGTTCCCATGCGCCAGGAGGGGGTAATTTTCGCGCACGTCGACGGTCATGTGAACATCGATGGCGACCTGGACGCGACCCCGCGTCGGCTCGACGTTGCACTCGAAGATCTTTCGGTGGCTCTGCCTGAAGAAGAAGCTCGCGACATTCAGCCGCTCGACCAACACGAAGAGGTCATCTACGAAGACCAGCCAGGATTCGCGCGTCGCGCATCGGCGCTTCCGCCATCGGTTCGCAATCCCACCGAAGAACAAACCGCAAAAGGCGCGGCAGGAAATGGCTCGACAGATCGCGCAGAAGAGCAGCCTGAAACGCCACCCACCGTGGTCCGGGTACGGTCCGAACAGCCGTTTTGGATTCGCCACCAAGACTTTGCCGTCCAGCTTGCGGTGAACCTTGCCGCGCATACCGAAGCCGGAGCCAGCCGTGTGGAAGGGCCGGTGCGCGTGCAGCGAGGCTTTATGGATCTTTTCGGCACGAGCTTCGATTTCGAGCCTGGCGTGATCCATTTTGCAGGCGCGATGCCCGTCGACCCAACGCTCGATCTGCATGCCACCCATCGCTTGCGATCGGGCCATACGGTGACGGTACATATCTCGGGCCATCTCGCGGCACCGGTGCTGACGTTTTCGTCGACCCATCCGAACGCGCAAACCGACACCGACATCATCGCGCTACTCACCGGGGTGCGTGGCCGCGAGCAATCGGATCAAGAGGACGCGACCGAGCAAGCCACCTCGATGCTCGCCGGCATCACCGCAGGGCTCGTGGGTTCGCTCGCCCGGCGCGAGTTTGGCCAATATGTTCCAGTCTTGGCAGTCGAATCAGAAGGCTCGGCGGATACCACTCGGGTGCGCGCGGGGGTTCAGGCCGACGGGCTCATTCCCGACGCGTGGCGCGGCGTGGTGCGCGGCATGTACGTCGAAGGCAGCGTCGGCGGTTCCGAGCAAGAAGGGCAGCGCACCAAATCGGGCTTTCTTATCGAGCTCCTTTTCCCCTACGACCTCACCACCACCACCACATACGAACAACCCGACAACTGGTCCCTCGATCTATTGTGGGAACCGTAGTCACGAGCACTCAGGAATTACTGACGCTTAGGAATTACTGACGCTCAAAAAATGCGTGCACGCGGGCGATTGCGCCGATGCCTGCAAACTCTTCGTCGGAGCCTCGCGGGACCCAGACTTCGTGGTCTCGAAACAAGAAGCGGATGCGCGCGAGCACTTCGACGCGTTCTTTGCGACCTGGCCCCGCGGGCAACCATCGAGCTCTCGCTGGCACAACCGTCGTTTTGGTCACCCCACGCAAAGTGAATTTTCCGTGAAGACGCATGCGTGTCCACTCGTTCGGTGTCAACGTCTGCGCGCCTTCGATCCGCGTGATTTCGAACGAGCTTGCCGGGTGGGCCACGACGCCCAGAAAGCCCGCCGCGCGGAACATCACATCCCAAGACGTGTCGGTGGTCGTGATCGACTGCAGGATCACCTGAAGCGAAGCAGACGTGGTGGTGAGATTTCTCGGGTCGAGATTCATCTGGCCCGATATCGCGCTGAAACGACCTTTGGCCGGCTTCGTCACTTTGGGGCCGAAACACTGGAACCGAACTTTGCTGCCTTCGCCAACGCGATAGTTCGCGGGCTGGGCTCGAGCGGTGGTTTCGAGCGCCGTCGTTCCGAACGCGGCGAGGCCAAGGCAGAAATAGAATACTGTCCGTGCCGTGTGGGTGATCGATGTCTTCATGTGCATGACGACGCGCTTTGCAAAGCACGGGCCGAGCCGAACTGTCGGGAAACGTGGGCCACGTCCGCGCAGCATCTGCACAAAGGCGGCACGAAGACCTCGATTTAGCGAATTCTTTGCGCGCTTTGAGCGCCATCCGATGCGCTGACCGAGCCCTCATGCTATCCGCGGCGCATGGAGCGCGGGGCGAGAGCAGTACCGAAGCGTGCTCGATGGCTCGCCCTTGCAGGATGCTTGTTCATTTGCGCTTCGTTTGCTGGCTGCGCGCGTATTCCTCCAGATCGATATGGCGTGACGCGACTTCACCTCCGGGGCATGGAAGAAATGAGCGAGGCCCAGCTGCGAAGCTGCCTCGCCACTGCCCCGAGGACGCGCGCAGGGCTGACCTTTGGCGTGAACGAACCAGGCGCGTGCTCAGAGCCCCCCTTTGATGTCGACCCGCCGCGCTGGAACTGGTGGTCGTGGCCGTGGACGCGTTGGCCGTTGCTCGACCGGGTCGCGCTGGATCGGGATCGCGCGCGCGTTTTGCGCTGGTATCAAGCGCGGGGCTTTCATTCTGCCGAAGTGCTGAGCGTTGAGGTGGAGCCAGCCCAGGCGCTCGAGCACGATACGCTTCCCGCTGAGGGAGACCCCGGCTGCGACCGGCGGCGCGGAAGCCAGGGCTGCCGCGCGGAAGTCACCATCACGATTTCCGAAGGGCCACCGACACTGATCGAAGAAGTCGTCGTGGCGGGGCTACAGGAACTCGACGCGGAACTCCGAGCCGAAGTCAAACAATCCATCGCGGTGCACCGAGGCGAGCGATTCGACGAGGCGCTGTACGACCAGAGCAAGCAGAAGATGCGCGATGCGCTCGGCAACGCGGGGTATGCCCTGGCCGAGGTGGAGGGCAATGCCCGGGTGGATCGCGTAGGCCAGAAAGCGTGGGTCTATTTCACCGTGCGGCCCGGGCCCGTTTGTGCGTTTGGGCGGGTGGTGGTCGAGGGCAATGAGAATATGCCGAGCGCTCCGATTCGCGCCGCCACCAAAATACGCCGCGGGGCGCGCTATAGCTTCGATGAAATCGTCGATGCGCAGCGCGCCGTGCTGGCGCTCGGGTCATTTTCCGCGGTCACCGTCGAGCCGATGTTGCCGGAGCCTGCGGATGAGAATCAAGCTGGAAAAGACAGCGCGAACAAAGCCAGGGCCTCCAAGGACAACGTGGTCGACGTGCGCGTCAAGGTGCAGCCGGCGCGCGAGTCGTCGTTTGGGTTTGGCTTTGGCGTGCAATCGGGCGTGCTCCAGACGGCGACCGAGAGTATCAGCGTGCCCCAATGGGACGTGCATCTCGTGGGGCGCTACCAGCACAAGAATCTCTTCGGTGGGCTTCGGCAGCTCAGCCTCGAAGAAAAGCCGCGCATCATCGTGCAGGAACCGTTTCCAGGATTCGAGCGGCCTCGATTTGGCAACACCATATCCGCGGAGCTACGCCAGCCGGGTTTTCTCGAGCCGCGAACGACCGGCATCGTCGACAGCTCGCATACCTTCGGGCCTGACCCCTACGACACATTTTTTCGACACCGCCTCGATACAGGCCTCGGCGTGGAGCGCACCTTCTTTCGCGGCAAGCTCTACGTGCTCACAGGCATCCGCAACAGTTGGTATCGCGTGCCTTCCGGCGAGAATCGATTCGATGGAAGCGAGCCTCCCGCGAACTCGATTCTGACGTTCCTCGAGCAGGTGGTGCGCCTCGATTTTCGCGACCATGTGCATCGCCCCCACGCCGGCGCGATGTTCCAGCTTACGAGCCACGAAGCCGGCTTCTTTCTCCCTTCGAGCTGGAACTACGTGCGCCTATTGCCCGACGCGCGGGTCTACGTGCCGCTGCCTGCTGCGATCACCCTGGCCGGTCGCTTTGCGCTCGGTATGTACTTCGTGCGCAGCGCGGATTCCGATTTGGACGCCTTCAGTCAAAACCTTGGCCCTCGCGATTATCGACTGCGAGGCGGCGGCGCGAGCAGCAATCGAGGGTTTTTGCCTGGACGCTTGGGCGACGGGCTCGAAGGCGGCATACGTCGTTGGGAGGCGTCGCTCGAGCTTCGCGTTCCGGTCACCACCGATTTGGGCCTCGTGCTCTTTGGCGACATGGGCGACGTTCATCGAAACGCATCGTTTCGGTTCGACCATCCCCAAGCCGCCACGGGGTTTGGCGTCCGCTATTTCACCATCGTGGGCGCGATTCGTCTCGACTTTGCATGGACCATTCCCGGCCTGCAGGTGCTCGCGGAAAGTGACGCGCGCACGATCGATCTAGACGCCGCAGGGCAGCCTCGCAGTCGCGGCGGTCGTTTTGTGTTTCATATTACAATCGGCGAAGCCTTCTAAGGCTAGGAGACTGGTGTCAAACGCTCCCGTCGGCTCGCTTGCGGCGGCAGGCCATTCGCCGCCATCCCCTCACGCTCGAAAATGCTTCGGCATTTCCTCG
>JANQQS010000104.1 GCA_028284955.1 Myxococcota bacterium
CATGCTGTGCGTGGTGTTGTCGTTGTCCTCCTCCGCGCAGCACCCGCGCCAGGCGCGGAGTACGCTCGCTGGGTCTTCCGCATCCTGGTAGTCAGCCGCGTTGTCTTTGAGCTTTACGATGGTTTTGCCTGGGCCAGCGCCTCGAAAGGTGATGAACCTTCCAACATCGATTCGTTTTGAAATAAGGTACGTGCCGGCGGGGAGGTAGATTTGTTCCCCCGCCGAATAGGTATCGTCGATGGCCGCCTGAATCGCGTCCGTATCATCATTCGACCCGTCTCCGCGGGCGCCGTAGTCGAGTACATTGACCGCCGCGTCTTCGGGCAGCGAGAAATCACCGACAAGATTGGGCCCTTCTCCACAGAGAGTCGCGAGTGCGCTCGTCCCTGCCCCTGTCTCTGCCCCTGCATCGTCGCTGGTCGACAAAGGTGCCGTTTCATTCGAAGACGAGGGCTCATCGCTGCCGGGCGTCATCTCGGTGTCGCAACCGAGAAAAGCCCACAGGAGAGACGACAACAGCCAAGCCAACTCGCGGGTTTGAAGAACGCGGTTCATCGGTAGCTCCGATGCCTAACTGCCTCGACTTGAGAAAACGGCTCAGAGCTCAGGGCGAATCCTCGGCGCAGGGGTCATGACTATATCGGGTCTCATCCCTATCCAGCCGTGCTCGGCGTGCACAAACGAGGCAATGAGCCAAGTTCCGGAGCGGCGTACACCAACTCTCCCCCCGACCGAAATCTAGGTCCGCGCATGAGAAGCTCGATGCACAACGACATCTGCAACTGGACCAACGCCTGGCCCAGCGCCTACCGGGCGGACGATTGCTAAGCCGAAGGTACGCGAGATGAACGAAGTGAACGAGCTGATCACCAAGATCAGCTCGTTCACTCGATCTTCACGGCGTCCAATCGAAGCATATGTTGCCGACGTCTTCGGGCAGCCAACATACGCCGAAGGTGGGCGCGAGTTCGGGGCACGAGTTGTTTCTCAAACACGTGAATGATCCTGAATCGTTTCGTTGACACGCATGTCCTGGTCGGCATTCGGCAGACGATCGACACGTAGTGAACGGTCCGTTCCCGCACGCACCACCAACGTTGGTACAGAAGCTCTGCAGGTCACAAGTGGTCCGTCCACGACGACAGGTGGTCGTCCCCGACACAACAAAACCCGTTTGGCAGGATCTTGGGGTTTCGCTGCACTGCCTACCAACAGCGATAGTACCTGCCGTTGCCCGGCAGGTCGTTGTCCGAAAATCTGCGGCAGTCCGGGTCGCCCGCCCAATCAAGAATCCGATCGAACATCCAGATTTTCGAGGAGAGCCGCGCCCAGTACATGCTGTCGCCCGTCTCGGGGCAGCTGCTCGTGCGGGGGGAGGTCTTCGAAGCCACGCCTCCCGCGTAGTCGTAGTTGTAGCCGTTGTAGGCATCGCGATCGAACACCAGCGGTCCCCCGGAATCGCCCGCGCAGACCGCGGCGTGCCCGTAGGCCACCACGCTGCGAATGTGATTCGCGCCCCACAGGTTGGCGTTGACGGATCCTTCGCGTGGACTCGTATCGCTCAGCCCGTCGGAGTAGGCCCCGTACCCCCGGGCGCGTGCCCATTCGGATACGCCGACCCCGAGAATGCGGAGGAAGTCTTGCGTTTGGAGGCTACGAGGAGCCGGTTCGCCAGGATCGGGAGCGCGCGTGGTGAAGTTTCCTCCCGCGAGCCGCGTGATGATCGCAACATCCTGTTCGGTATCGAGGGTGTTGTAGGCGTTGGGCCAAAACGCCAAAACCGTGGTGTATCGGCGCGAATTGTTCGCGTTTCGGCACCGTTCATTGATGCACATGACTTCGCCAGAGCTTGGTTTGTAAACGGCTCGGAGCCGAATCTCTCCCCACTTCATCCCGTTCCAGACGCCGTCGTGGGCTCCCGAAATGGTTTTGTCGTCTACGCAATGTGCGGCGGTGGCGATCATATTTGGACCAGCGAAAAAACCACTACAGCCACCCCCGGCGGCAAAGTCGAGCCGGACGAGACCGCGAGTGTGGGAGACCCAGCCTCCCGTGATGGCGGCCCGTTGACCGGCTACTTCAGCCTCCCCGGCTGCGGAGCCGACTTCTGCGGAATCGACCCCTGCGAAATCGACTCCTGCGAAATCGACCCCTGTGGAGCAACCGCACCATCCGACAGTCGAAAGGATCAGGGTTATGATTGAGCTCCAACGCTTGCGTGTATCCATGATGGTTTCCCCCTTGTGCTCAGATAACTACGCGCTGAGAGACACTTTTCTGACACAGCGAATGCTGCGCGGTCTGTCCCGCGGAGTAGCGGAAACCTTTGCGCTTGTGAGATAACGCATCCTATGACGAACTGGTCCGAGTTCGATAACCATCAGCGCCGCGCGCTCTTCAGCTCTCATGCCGAAGCATACGGAGACGGCCGTCCCGGCTATCCGCGGGCGGTATTCGACCACCTTCAATCGTCGTGCAACCTGCGACCTGGATGCCAGGTTCTCGAGATCGGTCCGGGTGCAGGACAGGCTACGGGCCCATTGCTCGACGCCGGAGCAGAAGTCCTTGCGGTGGAGTTGGGCGAAGCGTTCGCCTCGCTTCTTCGAACGAAGTTTGAGGGGCGTCATCTAGAGGTGAGGTCGGGAGAGTTCGAGACGATCGACCTTCCCTCAGAAGCCTTTGATCTCGTCGCTGCGGCCACGTCCTTCCATTGGATACCTCCTCAACAAGGCCTCGATCGCATAGCCCGACTTCTCAGACCCGGTGGCACCATCGCCCTGTGGTGGAATCACTTCGGAGATCCAGATCGACTGGACCCGTTCCGCGACGCCGTACAACCCGTGCTTCAACAGCTCGCACCTCAGCTCACGGACTCTGCCACCGGCGGCGCAGGCATCGGAGCTCATCCGTACGCTCTCGATGAACGAGCACGCCGAGAAGAGATCGACAGCCACGGAAGCTTCGGGCCTATCGAGCACCTCATGATTCCGTGGACGGCACGTCAAACCACCGACAGCATTCGGCGCTTCCTTTGCTCGTTTTCCTCGTGGATGGCGCTTGAGACGCAAGTCCGAACGGCTCTGCTGCAAGCGATCAGCGATCTCATCGACACCACCTTCGGCGGCGCCGTCGAGCGACCCTTCCTCACCGCGCTCTACACCGCCCGGCGGCAGTAACGAGCTACGTAAAGCCAGGCGACAAACTGAGCTCAGCGCCGCCAGATGCTTTCGCGCCCGGCCACCACGTCATCCAAAGTGGGCCAATGATTTGGGTTCAGCCCGGCGTTCCGACAGCGAGGTTCGTCCAAAGAGAATGCAAACGCACCGCCCATCCAGTCTTCGCACCTCCAACCGGGTCTGTTCTTGAACTGCTGGCAGCGCTGATCCCACCAACCCAAGGTCTCGTCTGTTGAGATGAAAAAGACCCCGCAGAATCGACCTGAACTTCGGTGGCGCTCGTGAAGCGCTTTGAGCGTGCACTCGAACAGCGCCCATCCCGCGCCAGGTTGTGCGCTCAATAGCAAGAAGCTGCGGTACCAAAGCGGGTCGTCATCGCTTTTGTCCCTCGGGTTCACGTCCATGTACCGCAGCGCGGTGATTTCGGGTTGGGACCCGCACGACTCTTGCCCCCAAATGAGAACCGGACCAACGTTGATGTGCGCGTTGTGCCCCACGCGGGCCAAGCGCAGCAACTCATCCGATGTTTGATGGTTGCGGTGCTCCATATGTCGGCTGAGGAATTCTTCATGCATCGGTTTGGTGAAGTTCTTCCGCGGCGACATCGTTTTGCAGCCGGAAGGCGCGGACGCCGGGGATTGCTTTTCGCTCGTCTCGGACGAGCTCTGGCGGTTTGGCGACACGTTCGGCGAGCACCCGGACGCGAGGAGAAACAAGAGCACCATCGGATTAGCCCCAGCGAAACAGTCTTGGAGCGGCATGCCCAAGCGCGAAGCAATTTTCGTACCGAAGCGACCGATTTCTTTCGAGGACAGCTCTCGCGAAATCCGGGCTAGTCAAAAATTCCCAGCACAGCCATCAGTCGCTTCTCGACGGCACGGAGCTCGTTTGCAGTCAGCGTCGTGAGAGGGCCGTCACACCGTCGACAGCGATCCAGAGTGCGCGGTTGTTCGCACAGGATTTTGCTGCCGAATCGCCAACCACCCCGCTATTTCAATGACGATTCCCGGGAACAATATTGTAGCTTGAGGCGTTGTTTTGGATGTAAGATTCAGTGTAAGGAGATGCCCATGAAACGCAGGTGCCGGTACGTGCCCTTGTCCAAGCAGCCGCTGGTACTGGTTCTGGGCCAGGTTCGATTCAGCCCCGTTCGCCGGATGGCGGACTATATCCCTGCAATTCAAGAGGAATTTCGGCGCCATGGGTTCCCGCTAGAGCGTGCCGGCAAGATCCAGCAGCTCATATTCCCCCCCGGGGGCGGGGTGCCAGTGCAGGTGGTCGAGCAGCAACGCTGGGAGTACCGGACCAAGGACGAGACGTGGAGCGTACTCGTGATGCAGGACAGTGTCGTCCTGCAGACCACCTCCTACGAGAGGTTCGAAGGCTTCGCGGAAAAGCTCCTGCACGCCGTCCAGACAGTCCTGGCTAAGACCGAGCATGACCAACTGGGTGTCGTCGAACGAGTCGGACTTCGCTACGTGGACGTGGTCCGACCTCGCGAAGGCGAGGACTTCCGGTTCTATCTGCGGCGCGGTTTCCACGGAGTGGCGGACGAAGTCTTCAAGAGCAGCACCCACCGTCTGCGCGTCGAGAGCACCGGCAAAACCACGATCGAAGACGTCGACGGCACAATGGTCGTCCGCGTCGTTCAGAACGATCAGGGCTTCTCGTTGCCGCCGGACCTGCTTGGGGCGGCACCGAAACACGCGCCGCGAGCGAAGTCGGGCGAGCTCATCACTCTGGTCGACATGGACCACTACATCGAGGGAACCTTTGATCCCAATGCCGACTGGATCGTGGCCAGGGCGTATGAGATGCACGACCATCTCGTGGAGACTCTTCACGACCACGTCGTAACCCCACAAGCGATCGAGGTGTGGAAGTGACATCGACCATCACCTACCCGGAGTATGAGGCTGCACGGCAAGCAAGCGCGCTGCTCGCGGGGCAATCCAGCTACGCCCCGAGCAGCGGTGAAGAGGCATGGCTCACCGTCCTGAAGCCCTTGGGTTCCGGAAGCTCGGGCGTCTTCATGCTTGTGACCGATTACGGTCCGATCCTGCCGCACATTGGCTCAAGCTCGTTCGTCGTCGATCGGAGACCTGCTCGCGTCCGCACTGTGAGTCTCGTGCGGTCCGAGGTCTCGGACAACTTTCGCACCGTGATCGCACTTCCTGTCGTCGAGCAGATGCAGGAACTCCTCGCTGCGCTCTCCATCAACAAGTCCCAACTCGCCGACATTTTGCGGGTGACGCGGCCGACGATGTACGGCTGGCTCCAGGGCAAGGAGCCCAACGCCACCAACGCCGACCGTCTCCACGCGCTGCTTCGCATTCTCACGCGAGCATCCGTTTCTGGCGCCAAACCGCTCAACGCGCGCTTTGTGCGCAAGCCGATGGATCTGGATGGTCCATCCATCATCGATCTCATTTCGGCAGAAAACCTCGATGAGGACCGCATCGTACAGACCCTTCAGCAAGCTCGGGCTCTCGGCGAGACGGCAACAGGAAGGAGAACACGTCGGGAAGATCGGCTGAACGCGCTGGGATTCGACGACCCAACGAACGAAGAGCGTCGAGAACGACTCGCCCGGAATGCAGCTCTGAAGGATTGGCCCGAGCGGTAAAACATGAACCAGCCCTTCGACAGCGACGCAATTGCGAAGCTGGGCTGGCGTCAGGGCGCAATCCTCGACGCCAAGCTGGTCGAGAGCGCGCGAAAGCACGCCCCGGCAACGGTGACGTTGGGCGACGGCGACTGGTTGATCGTCACGAGCCACGACTGCGACGTCGTCAACTTCAGTTTCACCAAGGAGCCGGTTATCGAGGTGGCGCGGGCGAGCGTCTTGGCCGCGAAGAAGGTGGACAAACAGCAGTCGTCGGGCCGAAACCCACGCACAATGCAGTTGGCTGTGAAGGATGGTAGTGAACCGGTAGTGCTCTCCCTGTCGGTCCACGACCGATGGTTCGTCCCAAGAGACGCACTCGTTCAAGAACCCCCCGCGCGCCATCTGCCCGACAAAGAGCGGAGGCTGATCGCGGAGTGGCTCGCGAAACGGTACATCCGGGCTGCCTTTCCGACGGCCTTCGATCTTCGCTGGCGCATCAAGCTGAAGGACTGGCAGAAGCTCCTCAAGGCGCACAGTGAGTGGATCCAAGGCATCTACCTTCGCCTGTCGACACTCGACGAGCTTCCAAATGGGACGCCGTACATGTGCCACCTTATTGTCGCCGTGCCTCACGCGAAGCGAGCTGGCTCCGCCTGGCCCAAGAAACGGGAGGAACTCGAGAAGGCGATCGAGGCGTTCTGGAACCAGTTCAAGCCGGGGATCGAATGCGCGGGCGTCGAGCCTCTCGGCACCGACGAGATAACTCTCGCAGACATCGAGCTCTACCAGCGGTTCGACGCGGACTGGGTGAGTTTCGACGACGACACACCGGTCACACCTGCCCATGCCGACATGACCGCCTGACGCAACCTGGGTATCGGGGACACGCACCGCGAGTCCAAATTCTTGAAATCGTTGGGTTGATCAGAAAAGTGTGAAAGTTTGATTTTAAGCGATGGCTCGAGTTCGTTGCGCGCCATGTTCTCTAAGTATCTTGGCCAACTTTTGCGTTTTTCTGGAACGCTTTGTATCTGCCAGTACTTGGCGTTTGATACGTCACGATGGGTCACACACCGGCGCGGGCCCACAGACTCTGGTGTCGACGTCGCAGTACAAGCTCGTGCACTGGAGGTGCGAGCGGCATTCTGCGCCATCGCCTTTGCGTGTTTCGCACGCCTCGGACTGAGCGGCCCCGTCGCAGTAGAGGTCCGTGCTGCAAGGATTGCGGATACCGCATTCTTCCCCTACCACCCCTCCGAGATCGACGACGCACCGCTTGGTATCCTCGCTACAGCTTAGATGCCGCTCACATGGGATAGCTTCGCACGACTCTCCCTCCGTGGCGGGCCCTCGGCAGGTACCCGTGTCAGGGTCACAACGGTCAGAATTCAAGCACATCGCACTAAAAGAACACGCCTCTCCGCGTTCGCGTTGCTTTTTGCATACACCGCCGCCGACCATCGCAAGACAGTAGAGGCCGGGGCCACATTCTTCCCCGAACCGTGGACACGGTTCATTTTCAACAAGGGCGGGACGGCACCGAGGCCCTGCGCTTTCGTTCGTGCAACGTGTCCCACTCACGCACTGCTCGGCAACCGTGACTTCGAGTTCGCATTCGTCACCCTCCAATCGGGTGGAGGCGCACATCCTCGTATTGAACGTGCAGAACGTACCCTCTTCGCAACGGCGAGTTGGATCCACGCTGCCTGACGCCGCCCGGCATTCATCGCCCCGTTGGAGTCGTTTGGATCGCAGCTCTTCGGGTTTTTCCTCGCAGCGGCCGGGGCAGCACTCAAAAGGATTGTCGCATCGATCACAGTAGTCGCTCTTGCATTCCCCGCTAACTTCGCACGGTTCGCCAAGCTCGGCGGTTCCCACAAACGCTGCTTCGCAGAACTCTGTTTGTTGTGCCTGGGATACAGCGTCCGCGTATTCTTGGCTTGTGAAATCAGCGCACTGTGGCAGCAGCGCCAGGCAATCACTGGCGGCATCCTCCTGCAGTATGATGCGCCCTTCTCTCAAAGCGCGCGTGCTTGTCTGTAAGGTTCGAAGGAACGTAGGAGTTTGCTGAAGCCCACGGATGCGTGAGCTCACGCAAGCCAGTTCGAGGCTCGGGTCTGCGCATCCTGCAAGAGGCAAGCACCTAAAAAATACGCTAAAAATTGCCCCATCGGGAATGTCTTCGCCGAATAGGCCGCTTTGTGCGATGAGCGACATAGCGTCGTCGCTAAGTTGCTCAAACGATGCGCCGGTCGTCGCTGCATCGTCTGACGCTGCATCATCTGACGCTGCATCCCCTTGTACGGCTGCATCGGCCGCGGGGTCGCGTTCATCATCCGCCATCGGCTGGGCGTCGTCACCACACGCGGCGCACGCCAAGAGCCCAACGACAAGCCCATGAAAGCGCACCGAAAAATCCTATCTTTGACATCAAATCAGCTCCGTCTACTGCCGTCACCTCCCGACTAGCTGGATACGACGCCCCTTCGCAGTTGCCAAAACGAATGGGGCGTTCATCGACCTAGGCGGCTAGGACATCCAAAGCGCGTTGACTTCAAATCAAGCACGAAGCGAAAGCACCCGCCAGCGGGAGCGCGGGCGTACTCGCGACTGTTGTATGCGGCGACTCTATGGTGAACATCCGCTCGCCCGATATGGGCGGATGTTCACCCGATTCACGCGGATTGGACCCCTCTCGCTCGACTTGGAACGAAAGCGCGCGATCGCCCCACGACTATCAAGCGCCAATGATTGTCCCCGCTTTTGAGGGGTTGAAGTGTGTGCTTTTCTTTATATATTGTAACAATGAAGCGTGTGCGCACTCGTTGTCCTGCACTCATGTTGGGCATGATGGTCGTCACAGCACTCAACGTCGGTGCTTGCCGAAGCGGCTTCGAGACCATCGACAACCGCATCAACGTGGTGGACGCGGGCGCTTCTAGTCCGAACACTGGCGGCACTGACTCCACCGCCACTCAGGTGGTCGACGGAGAGTCGTACCTTGTAGCCGAGGGATTCGTTCTCGACGCGCCGTTACAGCTGGACTCAAGCCGCAAAGACGAACTCCGCGATCGGTTGCGTAGTATCGCCTTCCCCGCGACCTCGAGTTCCTTTACCCAAGGGCTCTACGTCGGTCTCAACACCCCGCCGGAAATCACGTTCTCGACCATGAACGGCGATGGACTCACGCTGGTGGGTAGCGGCGGGCCAGACGAAAATATGAGTCAGATCCTCTTTTCGCACCCAAGCGGCGACCACGGCGACTTTCTCTACATCTGCGCCAACTCCTCAGATGCGGGTGATGGCCTGTTTCGGATGGATCCGGAAGGTTCGATCAACCAATGGGGCGCCGCCTTCAACAACTGCAACGGCCCCTTCTTCGATACCGGCAAACTCATGGGCGACCTCGGCGGTACCGCCTCGTTTTATGCCGTTGAGGGGAACGACCTGCGACGCTACGCTGGGGACGGAACATTCAGTGAGGTCGGGGATATCGAAGGACGCATCACCTTCGCAACGGCTTCGACGGGAGCATTTGCGGGTCGCCTGTGGATGGCGGAGTCGGTTGCGGCTGGTGAGATGGTAAAAGTCGCAAACCCTGGGAGCTCCGCCACCGACGTCATCGCCTCACGCGCCGATTGGCTTCCTCAACCCTTCACCTTCCCTTACCACCACGCGCTCGCCTTTGGCGAGGATGGCGGTCTAGGAGATTTTCTTTTTCTCCCCACGAGCGCTGAAGTCCGTCGATACGACATCAACGCAAATCACGTCCCGGTGGTGGCCGGTCTTATGAAAGTACGGGCGATTGCAATCCAGCCCGACAAGTCCGCCCTCTGGATCCTGGAAAGCGGCCGCGGCCAAGTTCTGCGACTGCGGCCTGAGTAGCGTACACATGCGCGGGTGCTCACTCGAGCAAAGGGCAATGTCGCTATGCTCCCATTCCATTTCAGAGCGCAGCTGTACCCGCATTGACCCCATTCTGTGGGGTCGGTTGACCAAGGCTATGGCCGTCGTATCCGCGTCAGCAATAGTGATTCTACCGGAACGAATATTGCATCGTGCCGAACAGAAATGTCTACGACCTTCAAACCCAATCTTTCCATTTTGGCGATCGTGTCGATGGCGTGCATCGTCGGCCTGCTTCCGTCGTGCTCAACGCAATCGCCATCACGCAATCTCCGTGGCGACGATGACGCACAATCTACCGCCGGCCCACAACGGCTGCCCGCGGATGGTGACGCCGATGGAGACTATCTTTCCAACGGGGAGGAAGAGGCACTCGGAACCGATCCGAACAATCCAGATAGCGATGGCGACGGGTACACTGACTTCGTCGAAGCGCGTGGTTCGGGGACGGATCCGAACGATCCGAACGATCGCTTAAGAGACGGCGACCTTTTCGTGGAACTTCCGTATCAGGGAGACCGCCAGATGCGGACAATCAAGCTCACCCCGACCATTGAGGCTGCCGACGTCAACCTCCTGATCGACACCACGTCGTCGATGTTCGGCGCTCGAAGGAATCTCATCCGAGGACTGGTCGACGTCGTTATTCCCGGTATTCAAGCGCAGATTCCGGACGTCTATATGAGCGTGTCTGGATACGCCGATTATCCTGTGGGCGGCTACGGAACGGCCGATCGCGATCACTCGGATCTTCCTTATTTTCTCTTGCGTAAATCCGCGCCTATCGACGAAGACCTCGGTGCATGGTCTCTTGCAGCAGGTGCGTCGGAATGCCCGTTCGATCGACCCAACGATCACCTTGGAGCGATCACAGGGGCGCCCAACGGTCGGCCAGACGTTCTCGATGCGACCGAAGGGCTTCCTTGCAGCGGCGGCAACGATATTCCTGAGAGCGTGGTCCCAGCACTCTGGAGCACGGCGACCGGCAAGGGACTGAGCTGGTCAGGTGGACGACGACCGGACGCTGATTGCCCTGCGCATCACAAAGGCATGCCTTGCTTTCGACCCCATGCGCTGCCGGTCATCGTGGCATCAGGAAACACGCAGTTTCACAACGGTCCAGGCGGCGTTCATTCCTATGGCGGAAGCGTTCCTGATGCGCCGACCTTCGATCAGACGACCCAAGCGCTCCGCGCGATCGGCGCCCGAGTCATTGGCATCGACCCACAAGGCGGCGTTACCGTTCAGCAACAGTACGACACACTGGCCCGCGATACCCTCACAACAGACGCATCCGGAGAGCCCCTTACATTCACGATCGGACTGGATGGTTCAGGGATTGACCAAACCATCGTTGACGCCATCACCAAGCTCGCGACGAGCCTTCCGTTCGACGTGACGGCGCAACTTGAGAACGTTCCCGGCAACCCGGACGAGTTTGACGCCACGCAGTTCATCAAGTCGATGACTCCCGAGAAGTACGAAAAAGTCGTTTCGGGGACGGAACTCGAATTCGAGCTGGAGCTGCAGAACGATGTACGGCCGCACGCAGATGAACCACAATTCTTCAAGGCAAAGGTCCAACTCCTCGGAGATGGATTCGTCGACCTCGGAAGCCGCATCATCTACATCCTTGTCCCGCCCTCTGAAGGGGATTCTGTACTGTTCTAGGCCGTATAGAGTTAGGCGCGGTGTTCAGGACGCTTGAATCGACGCTCCTTGATACTGCTTCGGACCGTAGATCCAAGTTTCGAGACGGGGTCAACTTTCGCGAATCAACAAGCTCGATAAGTGCGGACTGTCCTCAATTCAATTTGCAATTCGTTCTGGAGTTACAATCCGGCGGCGGCGTAGTCGGCACAGGCGATCACGCTTAGATCGGCTTCGGTGAATGAGACCTGCTGGAACGACTCGATGAGGACGGTGGTAGGTTCGAAAAGAAACACTTCGTCCGCTCCCTCCGTGCATTCTCCGTCGGCATCGAGGTCGAAGTAGAGGGCGATAGGGGGCAACACTTCGCCGAGCAACGCCGCGTCTTCGATGAGGACGGTGAACGTATTGTCGAGGACTATGTCGCCCAACTCGCTTTCGCGACCTACGATTCTTAGGGAGACGATAGTGTCGCTGAGCCCGTCAGGAAGGTCTGCACCTTCGATGATCACTGCGACCGTCGAGGACTCGGGCGATACTTCTTCTGCTGAGTCGAAGGGCTCGAGCGTGACGGTTCCGCACCCCGCCAGGGTGACCAGCGCGATAAGGACCTTGGCCAGCGCAATGGCGCGCGCCGTCGCTCCTGCCAATCCGATTTTTCCCCAGCCACCTCTACGTATGCTTTCGACTACCATGCCCATGAAGCCTCCGCGCCAAGCGAGCTTCGCATGAAGAAGCGCCCCAAGACCTGGACGTTCAAGGTGTCCGGAAAGCTGACCTCTACTCGAGAAGGCAGTGCACCAAACGCCGAGTCGACGAACAGTGCGAAATGCTCATGGAGCTCGAGTCGCAGCAAGGTGCGCACGTACACCCACGTGATCCAAGAGCTCGCATTGACGCCGCGTACTTCATCCACAGTCGTTTGGCCTGAAAGCCGCACTCGAATCGCGCTCGCGCCTGCACCCGCTTGAAAAAGAAGCGGCCACGCGCCGAGTCGCCATATCGCGCCTGCATCGCCGTCGACCCGCAGCATGTTCGCAGCCACGGTGAATTCATCCTGGGTTTCGCTTGGGCCCGCCACATCGAATGCGCCTCGCGCATGCAGGTAGGCCTTTCCAGAGAACTGCACGGTGGTGCCGACGAATGCTGAACCGCGCGGAGTCCAAGGGCCGCGGCTGTAGACGACCTCGGCGCCGCTCTCGATCGATGCACGAACCTTGGGAAAGATCCTCAAGCCCTCCTTGCGCGATGCCGGACGACCACGAGTCGGCGAAGGATCAGCGTCTTTCGAGATCGACGGCTTTGGATCGCTTGCGCCTGAGGTAGCCTGGTCTTGTCTCTCGGGAGTAGCTTGCTCCCCGGGAGTGGTTTGTTCAGTTCGCCGTTTCGGGCTGGCTCGCTCGGGGAAGGCAGGTGTGCGGGATTGCTCCTTTGCCTCTTCGATTCGCGGAATCGCCGAAGTCGTCGGCATTGAAACCGCTTGAGCAGGGCGGGCGGGCGGTTCGGGAATTCGATCGGTAGCGGAGCGACTCGCCTCAGGCGCCCCGGGCTCGGTAGTCAATCCGGGCTCGGTGGCCGATGCGCTGGGCCCCGCTCTATGCTCGGGAACCAAAAAGCGCGCTCGGATCAACTCGGTCGCCGCTACGGCGGCGTGGGTTTCGCCACGCGGGCCGCGGGCGACCAGGATTCGCTTGGATTTGGATCGGTCTCGAAAATCGACCTCGACGTATTCGCGCTCCACGCGACAGTCGATCACGCGTCGATGGGTAGAGGCATCTCGTTCTGCGCCGCGCGGCCCCGAGGCCACTCGTCCTTGAACATGCAGACCCACGGAACGAAGCTCTGCCTCGAGCATGCGCGCGAGCGAGCGAGCCTCACGACTGCTCACGACGCGCACCACGATCGACGCTTCGTCTGCGTCGGCGCGGATAGACACGACGTGAATGCAAACAATGATTGCGATCGGCCTCAGGAACGCGGTGAATCTCGCCCGTGCGATGGGTTTCACTCGCGCGATGGGTTTGTTTGAGCTCGAGCCCGTGCAGCCCGAGCCCGTGCATCACGCGCGAACTCCGAGTGTGGCCCATCGGGAAAGCGCTCTAAATACTTCGCGGCGAGATCGGAGGCTTCTTGGATCGTGCCGTTTTTCGATGCCATCTCAATCAGTCTCCCGAGAGAATCGCGAGCCCATGGTCCGTTCGGGCTCTCGCGCAAGTAGGTGCGAAACCATTGTGACGATTCCTTTACGTTATTTTCTTGCGCATAGAAACGACCCAGCTGAAACGCTGCTTCGGTGGCGGCTCGGTGGCGGCGAAAACGTGAGCGTAGCGCGAGGTAGGCACGGGGCGTTCGCGGGTCGTGCACACGCCTCGATGCATCAGCCACCTGCTCTACCTCGCTGACCGTACCTTGGCGAAGTCGTTGCGCGAACCCTTCGTTGCCAAGCGCACGGAGGAGCGCTTCATCCTCGGCGCGCGCCGCGCTGGTTTCAGTCGGACGGCCGTGCTTGGTGGCCGACGCTCTTGTTGCGGCTTTGACACGCGCAGGGCCCTTCTTTTCGATGTCTTTCTTGGCGAGCTCCTCGGTTTCCGTCTCGGAATCGCGGACAAGCTGCGCAGCGCGCTTCCCTTGTTCATCGCGCCCACGACGCGCGCCGAAGGCGATTTGCTCGCCTGCTCGTACTGTGCGTTGCTCGACATCAGGGCCCGAAACGCGCACCGCGCCTTCATCCATGGCAATCGCAAATACATGGTCTGCTGCGTCCCACTTGACGGTGAAACGGGTGCCGATCACGTGCACTTTATAAGGCCCGCCGTGCACCCACCATTCGCTCTCCTTGCGATGCACCACATCGATATAGGCTTCTCCGTGCTCCAAATGTAGCCGTGCGCCTCGATGCGTGAGCCCGACGACCCGGGCCCGGCTTCGAGAACCAAGCGCAACCGTCGAACCATCAGAGAACGACAGTGGGACAGATTCTCGAGCGGGAGCTGCGATAAATCGACCGACTTCGCCAGGCTCCGATCCGATCGCAAACGTAACGGGCACCTTCGTCTCGGACCGCATGAACATGAACACGAAGGCGACGGCGGCCGCTCCTGCAACACCGATTGCCGAAACTCGAAGCCACGGCCATTGCGAGCGACCTCGTGGCTGCGAAAGAAGCCGGTTTCGGACTGCGAGGCGGCGCGCATTGTTCGCAAGGTCCGCATCCTGTTGCTCGCGGACTTCCTTCGCAATGTCAGACAACCGAGTCATCCCGTCACCTCCTGCGCCGCCGCCGGCACCGAGCCACGGAGCATCGGGTCTTGGCGCGCGGCATCCATGAACGCGGCTTTTCCGATGCGGATGCGCCTTTTCACTGTCGCGAGCGAGACGCCGCACGCCTTTGCAGTTTCTGGGAGGGTCATCTGATGAAACTCGTGCAGAACAAACGGGATTCGATGGTCGGCGCGGAGTTTGGAAAGCAGTTCGTACACCCGGTCCACGCGCTGACGCACATCCGGAGCCACAGGAACACAGGTTTGTTCTGGGACATCTTGGTGCGCCATGAAACGTAACCAGCGGCCTCGCGAGCGGCGCCGAATACAGCGTCGTGCCGTGATGACGGTAATTCGTGTGAGCCAGGGTTTGAGTGCGTGGGGATTGCGAAGTTTTGAGATGTTGCTGAGCGCGGCCGCAAAGACTTCGTGGAGTAGGTCTTCGATTTCCGGATCTCGCCCCACGGTACGGTACAGAAGTCGCTCCACATAGGCTCCGTAGACGTCAAAGAAATGCGCAGGAGCATTGGGGTGGCCGGCACGCAGCGACGCCACCAAGGTCGCATCTTGGCTCTGAACCTGTGCCTCGTCTTTGTCATTCGGATCCACCAGAGGTCGCAAAGGGCGGATAGACGCTGGCTTGGTTGTCTTTGTGCGGGTCGCGTGGCTCATAAACTCACGAAAAGAGGGAGGGAGCAGGCGACACAAACCGCCCGCCCCCTCCTATGTGACACTACTAGTGTACCCGTTTAGAGAAGGACTGCAGATGTGTCTTCCGATGCGGGTTCCTCAATGGACTCGGGCTCCGAGGGGGCTTCGAAGCATTCATCCACCAACGCCATGCATTCCTCGCTTGCTTCTTCCCACGCCGCGATGGCTTCCTCTGTGGCGGCCGCGCTGCCGTCGACTTCGTTTTCAGAAGCGCCTTCAAGCTCATTTTCGATGATCACATCGAGCTCTTCAAAACAGCTTTCCACGGCCTCAACACACTGATCGTCAGTGTCCTGAACCGGGAGATCGTCCCCGCACGCAGGACCGAGGCATGCATCGAGAATCTCATCGCACTCGGACTCGAGGTCTTCATCGCCTTCATGTCCGGAGCCCTCGAGGGAAGCGAGACACTGACCGTGATGGCTAAAGCACATTTCGGCGAGATCGTCGGTTAGCCACGCCTCGGTGTCTTCGTCGAACGACTCGAGACAGCTCACGAGAGCGGTTTCACAGACTTCCTCCGGCTCTCCGGCTTCGATGCATTCTTCGCCTTCCACGTAACAAGCCTCGGCAGCTTCCACGATGTTGCCCGGTTCGTCGTCGAAAATATCGAAACAGCTATCGATGATGTCATCACACTCCGCCGGGTCCTCTGATGTTTCGACACAGTCCTCGTGTACGGCGAAGCACTCGTCCATGACCTCTTCGGCGTGTACGCCTTCGTCCTCGTGCTCATCGAGGCAGCTGGCGACAGCGCCGGCGTCGGCATCGGCTGCTCCGTCGTAGCACGACTTGATGGCCGAACGAACGCTTCCCGTATCCGGGGTTGCATTCGACGAACAGCCGAAGAGCAGTATCGAAGTACAAACAAAACTACTGAATTTCATGGTGTCCTCGTCGGTTAGAAAGCCGCGGGGTCGAGCTTCGACCCGCTTGCACACGTTCCAGTTCCCGCGGCGTCGAAAACCGGCTCACCCAACTCGATTTTTTTGTCGATGGCATGAAGGAAGCGCGAGCCTACAGGCGGAGGACAGCTCGAACGCTTTTCCGTCGAGTGGCGCGGGCGCGGGCGTGGACGTGACGAAAAAGACAGGCTAAAAACGAAATCTGTCCGTTGCGGACACGAGCTCGTGCACGATGCCGGGTTCGGTCACGGTGTGCCCTGCATCGGCGACAAGGCGAAAATCGGCTTCGGGCCAGGCGCGGTGAAGTTCCCACGCCGTCTCCATCGGGGTGACGACGTCGTAGCGCCCTTGGACGATCACGCCTGGGATATGACGGATCGCGTCGATACGCGCGAGGAGTTGATCTTCGCGTTCGAGGAACCCTCCGTGCGTGAAGTAGTGGCACTCGATTCGTGCGAAGGCCAACGCGAAATGTGCATCATGAAACTCGGCCTCGCGTTTCGGATCGGGCAGCAGCGACACGGTGGTCCCTTCCCATACGCTCCACGCGCGCGCGGCCGCGAGGCTCACGGCAGGGTCGTCGCTTGCGAGACGGGTCGCATAGGCGCGCATCAAATCGTCACGTTCTGATTCCGGAATGGGCGCCAGGAAGGCCTGCCACGCATCAGGAAAGATCGCGCTCGCGCCTTCTTGATAAAACCACCGAAGCTCCTTCTTGCGAAGCAAGAAGATGCCGCGAAGCAGCAGTTCGGAAACCGATTGCGGATGCGTCTCCGCGTAGGCCAGCGCCAAGGTGCTGCCCCACGACCCACCGAAGACCTGCCATGTGGCAATGCCAAGGTGTTCGCGCAGCTTCTCGATGTCCGCAACGAGGTCCCACGTCGTGTTCTTCCGAAGCTCCGCATGAGGCGTACTGCGTCCACATCCACGCTGATCAAAGAGCACGATCCGATACGCCTCGGGATCAAAGAAGCGCCGATATATGGGAGAAGAGCCTCCTCCTGGGCCCCCGTGCAAGTACACGACGGGCTTGCCGTTCGGGTTGCCGGATTCTTCGAAGTACACGGTGTGAAGAGAGGACACCTGCAGCGTCCCTGTTCGATAGGGTTCGATCTCCGGGTACAGAGTGCGACGTTCGCTCGACATAGATCGCGTTTTAGCGAAAACGACTCCCACTGAAAAGTCCGCCCGACGTCTCGATGACATGCGTCGTCGCGGTTGAGGCGGCGAAGCTCAGCCAGCTGCTTTCGGACGGAACACGCGGCGAACGTAATCGCGGAACTGCAGCATCTGCAGCGCGAGAATGCGGTTGCTGTCCTGGATGCGCGAAATGACGATGCCGCCTTCGAGCAGCGCGTTGAGCATGTCGGCGAGGTTTTCAAGCGGGACGTCGCAGTCGTATTGCTGCTGCACGCGCTCAAATTGCGCCAGAAACAACCTGCGCCAGGACTCGACCCCTTCTCGCGTGAGCTGCCGAATCTCCTTGTCGAACTGGTTGCTCTCGTAGGTGTAGGACGCGACGAGACAGCCGGGGTGAACCTCGTCCATGGCCTCCACTGTCTCCGCGTAGAGCTTGAGGAATGCCAGCACCTGCTGAAGCGGGTCGTCCACGAGCTCGCGAGCGCGCGCCACCAGCTCGTTGAGGATGCGGTCGTCGTCCTCCAGGAAGCGCACCATCAACTCCCGGGCAAGGTCATTGCGGTTCTTGAAGTGGTAGAAGAAGCCACCCTTCGTGATGCCTGCTTCGTAAATGATCTCATCGATGGTCGTGCCAGAGAAACCGTTCTGCAGGATGAGTCTCTGGGAAACATCCAGGATTCGCTGCCTCGTCTGCTCGCCCTTGTCGCCCATCTGACTCCTTGCCCGCGAGTTTACTATACCGACCACCTGGTTTTTTTGCACAGCCCTCGGGAAAGGTGACCGCTTAGCCAATAAGCCACTGTAATTGATGAGCTAAACGCGACATGCGAAAAGCAACTCAAGTTCACTGTTTTGGTCTTCGCCCGGGTTCTACCTTGGAAAAGAGACCAACTGGTCGCTTCGCGCGGCCGCCCAAGGAGACCACGCCATGCCGACGCCCATCGAACTGATCATCGACCCGATCTCGCTCATCATCTTCGCCCTCTATGGCGGATTGATGCTCTGGGAGGCGTTGGCGCCAGGGACCACCCTTCCCCGTGTTCCCTTCTGGAGGCTGCGCGGGCTGGTCGCGTTCACGGTCTTCTTCTTTCTTTCCTCCTACCTACCCCTCTGGTGGGACGCCTACCTGGCTCCGTACCAACTACTCGACCTCACCGGTTTGGGTGACGTGGCAGGCGCGGTCGCGGCGGTCGCGGCGTACGAGCTACTGGTCTACGTGTGGCATCGCGCCATGCATCGCTCACCTCGCCTGTGGCGAGCCTTCCATCAGATGCACCACAGCGCCGAGCGGCTCGATAGCTATGGCGCGTTTTACTTCAGCCCCATGGACATGGTGGGGTGGAGCCTGCTGGGTAGCCTCGCCCTCGTGCTCGGAGTCGGCGTCACGCCGCAGGCGGCAACCATCACGATCCTGGTCACCACGTTTCTCGGCATGTTCCAGCATGCCAACGTCCGAACACCGCGCTGGCTCGGCTACTTCGTGCAGCGTCCCGAAAGCCACCGCGTCCACCATGCACGCGGCGTCCACCGTCACAACTACTCCGACCTGCCGATCTTCGACATGCTGTTCGGTACATTCCGCAACCCGGAGGGGCACACGTTTCAAACCGGGTTCGCCCAAGGAGACTCTGGCCGGGTGCTCGAAATGCTATGCATGAAGGACATCGCACTCAACGAACCAGAGCGCCCCTCGCGGCCCGAGGTAGTCCGGCCCGCGGCCTGACGTCAGACATTTCAGACTGTTTGACAACGCCCCTGGTACACGCGAGCGCAGATCATTCGCCCTGCCCCAGGAAGTAGCCGCGCTCGCCATCGAGGCGATAGAGGTGCTCGGTTTTGATGTTCGCCGAACCTGCAAGCCCAACGGAAGCGGATGGCCTGCCAGCTGTCCGGCTCGATGCCTGCGCTGTGGCCACGCTCGTAGACCGCCTTGCCGACCTCGATCTCGTCGAACTGAAGCTCCGATCCCGCAGCATCAAGGATATCGAGGGTGGCGTCCATGATCTCCGGTCCGATGCCATCGCCTCAAGCGATGGTGATGGTTCGGCTTTTGTTGCTCGACATGTCTATCCCTCGTTTCTGGGGTCTATCTCTCGTTTCTGGAGGCTTGTGTCTACCGCAATCGACTCGTGCATCACGAAAAACTCGTAGGCGCGTGATCACAACGGTACTGTCCTGCGGACGTGTTCCACTTCGTTCCCAATCTTAAACCGTACACGTTCTTTCGTGGTCGCGGAAACCGACGCTTTGATGCCTACCTGCTTTCCGTAGACTACATGCGCCAGCACAAGGCGCTCGCAAAACGGGTCGTGGGGGAGGAGCGTCTGCTTGCAGCCGACAACGGCAATGTCGATCTGATTCGGGAGCTCTTAGCTCGCTATGCGGGACCGGCGCGAGCCCTCGATGAACTGCGCAAGAAGGAAGAAAAAAAGCGAGGCGGCTATCTACAGCCGGGGGAACTTTCAGCATCCCTTAGCGAGGCCTACCGGGCCCTGGCGGAAGATATCCGCGCGGCATCGAAGGAGGCGACGCATGAATCACGGACCACCGAAACCACGCAGCTTCAGTCTGCGATGGATGCGTCCTATCTAGTCGGCATGGAAGACCTCACTGTGGCGACCATGACGGGTCTCAGCATGGAACCTGAGTACACAATGTTGCCACAGAGCTTCTACCAAGCGCTCTCCGAACGCGCGGTTCGGTTTGCGCTGGATCAACAGCAATGCCGTTACGGCATATGCAGCGGCACCGTGTTCGCAGGGCTCCACGCCATCGACTACGACACCGCTCAGCTGGCCGGCCGCCTGGCCGGCGAGGCTGGCGTGAAGGGCATCGCCTCAGGGTTGGTGGGCGCCCTCCGCGACAAGAACTACGTCGACTACCGCATCGCCGATGGCGCGCTGGTCCCCTTACCGCGCCCGGTCCCTCGCCCCTACCTGCGGGTGATGGAAATCGTCGCGGGCTACTACGTGGGCTATGGCCGAGCGACGGGGAAGCGACTGCGTTTTCACGGATTGGGGGTGGGCACACCGATTCTGCTGCCGCTCCTCAGCGTGTTCGGAGACGCGGATACGTTGCTCGCGACAGACAGCACGGCGCCGATCGTAGACGGCTGGACTTCGCCGACCATCAGTCTCTACGTGGATCGACCGGCGCCCCTCAAATACAAAGCCCACCGCATCGCCGAATACTGGCTACGCGATGGGTACGGATGGGACTGTCCATGTCCCTACTGTCAGGACTTCATGGAGCGGCACCCTCACGATGTGGATGGCGCACGGCGCTGGTGGAAGAGCCGGGGCTCGCCACGACTCACACGGGCCGACATGCACCGCTCGAGCGAACTGTCACATCTGTTGCCCATCCTTGGCGCCCCGGCAGACCCAAACTTGCGACGCGACGCGGCGATGACCCGGGTCGCGCACAACCACTGGGTCCTCAAGCGACTGGAAAGCGCTTCCCGACGGGCCGCACGGGAGGGCCGGCTCCGAGAGTGGGTTGCTGAGACAGTCGACCGCTACGACCGAGCGCCGATTTCCGCCAGTTGGCGGGCGGCGGTGCAGGAATCGTGGAAGCTGGCCCAGCAGGCGCTGCTCAGTATGGGAAATGTTGAACCGCAACCGTGGAACGGTTAGCGTAGGCAGCGCTGCCGACCTCGGCGGCTTCACTGGCAAGGGAGGGGCCATGGATCCAGTGACGTCTGCGAGACAGAAGCTGCTCACCCGTGAAGCGCAGCTGCTCGACATTCCGGCTCGGGATCACTTCACCGAGATCAAGCAGGCTTTCGTGGATGGTGACTACGGGACCGCATCCAAAGTCGCGCGGGAGCTCCGAGGCCTCATCCTTTGCGACCTGCTGGCCTGCACGGGACGTACCCTGGATCTGCAGGAAGCACTGGCCCAAGGGGAAGAGGCGGCGGCGGATACCGCGGGTCTTCTCCGGCAAATCCGCGACGACAAAGGCTTGAAAGACCAACTGCGCACGCTCCTCGCCAAGCACCACAAGGAAGGCGACGTGATCCCGCGCTTGCCTCAGGACAAAGCGGCCTTCGCCTTGGCGCTCTTGGAAAGCAAGAAGCTTCCGCGGGTCCTCGCCGCCATGGCCAAGGAGCACGTGGTACCCGAACAGCAACTTCAACTGGAGGGGCGCATTGACGACATGGTGCTTGGGCACCTTGCAAGCCTCTACGCCGACGCCGAGCGTATCTTCGCGCGCCACCGCGTGGAAAGCCGCCGCGGAGTGTTCGAGTGCATCGAAGCAGAAGTTGCCCTCCACCGCGAAACCTTGGAAGCGCAACACGCGGAGCTCTTTTCCGCGTGCGCGGTTGGGTCCTCAAGGGCGGTAGGCTCCCTGGAGCTGGCGGCGGAACGAGCCGTCGATATTCTGGTCAAGGCGGAACAGACTCGACTGCGCTTCTCCAACCTGCTCGCAACGGTAGCCTTGGCCCAGCAGGACGCGGCAGAACGCTCTGGCCCGAGCTCGGAACACAAGTGGGCGTTGCTCAACCTGGACGTGCAAGCGTTGGTGCGCACGGGGACGTCATTGACGCTGCTCGCCTCGGCGGTGATCACGTCGGCGGCCAACCCTCGTCAGCAGCCGTGGCTCGATGGGTTGATGCGGGATGCGCGCCGCAGGAAGATTGCCTCGTCCGTAGAAGATGGGGCCAACGCCAGCGTGAAGCAGTTGGCGGACCGCATCGCCGACTACGACGACCGCTTTGTGGAAACGGTAGGGTTCGTCACAAAGCTCGAGACCTACAAGGAAGATGGCGGCAAGACTTCGTCCGCCTTTTCGCTTGTCGATCGCCGAACCGAGCGCTCGATCCGGGTGATTGCCCCCCATCGACAGCTGGCCTACGCAGGGGTGGCTGAAGGAGCGGCGGCCCGCGTGCACGGACGCGCGTACCAAAAAGATGGCGAGCCCCGCCTACGCATCGACGTAGTGTCGCTCAGCACTGCCGCCAAAGAGAGCTGGCACGATACCTGGTGCCACGCCCTACGTGAGGTTTTTTGCTTCTGGCCCGCGGGCTTCAACGTGCTCGTAGCCCCCGCCCTCGGGCAAGCGTCCGGACCCGACCGCTATCCCGAAATAATTCGCATTCCGAGGAGGTACTAGCCATGCCCGCTACATCACCCTGTGAAGACCTGCTCAATGACTACAAGGACGCCTCGGAGGCAGCCAGCGACAAACTGGGCGAGATGGCCGATCTGCTGCTGAACGCGACCGCGTTTACCGCTGGAACGGGCGCGCTTTGTGCCACCTGTGCCCAAGAAACGACTATGATCGTGGTCAAAGGTTTTTCTTGCGTCGCTTGCTTGACGGGCGCCGTCGTGGTTCTGACCGACGTCTTCGAGTTTGATTCTTTGCATGACGAGTACGTGGCCCTCAGTACCACCGAGGGGGCCGCTCGGGCCGCATATCTCGCTTGTACGGTGGCGCGCAACGCCGTGTTTTGCGACCAGACCTCGACCGATCAGCATCCCACCCCGAGTGAATTGCGAGCGGAGATGGCGGACCTGCAAAAAGAACTGGACGATGCGCTCGAAGATGCGCGGAAGGCGCTTGAGAAACAATCGGCAGACCCACCCGCCGTCGGCGACGCCGAGGACTGGAACTGGGACATCGACGACTACGCCAACGAGCAGCGCGACGAATACAACCCGTTTGTCTAGACGGCCTTCTCGGTCGCCCTGGTTGCGTTCTGTGAACGCGACCGCGCGTAGGGTGCCCCTTTCACCATCGAGTCGCGTGTAGTGATTGAGCGCTTCGAGTACGAAAGACTCGTCGTTCCCCGAAGAACCGAACCAGCCTGCAGGCGATGAGCTTTCTAAACCTCATGTCTGATACACCACGATTTTTGAGGAATGCATAGAGCGCTCTTGCTGTTTGGAGCGCAATATGGATTCAAACAAAAGAAGTTCATCTGTTTTTCTTAACAGTCTAAATATAAGGACGGAGGTTGAGGAACATCCTGATGTATTGGTCGCGGGAGCGGGAGTTATGGGGCTGTTCTACGCGCTTCATCTACAAAAAATTCTTCCAAAGGCGAAAATCCTCGTTGTCGATAAACATCAGCGACCCACCTACAAGATTGGGGAAAGCACCCTTTCTAATTTCACGAAGTTTTGCAATGACCATGTGCTGCCACCCGAGTTCATGCTGCGTTTGTTCGCAGTTAAAGATGGGTTGCAATTCTATGGTGTCGATCACCCAGAGCAAACATTCTCAGACGCGGCTCATGTCGATATCGGAGGCTTGGATGTTTCTTACCAAGTCGAACGCGATGTACTCGAACTGCTCCTTTGCCGAGTTGCACAACGCAAGGGCATCCAAGTTCTTTTTGACTGCAAGATCAACGCGGAAGAGTCGACGATCAACACCGCGTCGAAGCACGTGCCGGTCGCGCTAAGTCGCGAACGATTCGATCTCAAACCCAAGTTCGTTTGTGACGCCACGGGTGAAGCGAGCGTTTTTGCATCGAAGTTTCAAAAACCGGTGCGTGATCAAACAGCCTGGAACACCAATGCGTACTGGGGATACTTTCGTCAGAAGAGCTCCGCAAATACAGACATCAAGCTTCCTCATTGGAATCGAGTAGCGACTCGCCATCTGTGTTTTCCCGAAGGGTGGGTCTGGTTTATCCGCTTGTTGTCCTGGGAGGGCACCTCGATTGAGAATCTCACGCGGATGATTGACTATCTTCTCGATCAACACGAAGCCGGAGTCCCAGAAGACAAGTTACCCTGCGTAACCCAGCTCGCAGAGCGTTTCGGTTGCGCTTACAAAGTCGTCATGAGCATCGGAATCACGGTTCGTACCGACGCTGACGAAGCGATCGGCCGCGACGTTGTGGAACGAGATGCAGAGGCTCGGTTCAACTATTGGCGGACAAAATACCGCATTCTTAATGAAACGATGTCTCATTTCGATTTGGAAGAGTACGCCGGTCGTACATTCTTCGTCAGAAAGCGATTGGCCTACCGCGTGCCTCAGGTTACCGGTCGCGGCTGGCTCGCGATCGGCAATGCGTCTGGGTTCACCAATCCGATCTACTCGCCGGGAATGAATGTCGGAGTATTGCAGTCATTCAAAGCTTCGGAGGTAACGGCGAAGTCTTTCTTCCATGGCGATTTATCCGAAAACAATCTGATCGAAATCTATCGAGACTGGCATGAGAAAACGCTAGATTTTCTCGGGAAAGACGTCCGATTTTGGTACAACTGCTTTCGCCATCGAGACTTATTCGAGTCGATGCTCGGTACCAAGATGGCGTTCATCACTGGAAACGAGTTTCTAAATTTTCGCGCGGGGATGATGTGGGACGATCTGGCGTGGGTTTGGGGAGCATTCGACGAGAAGTTCTGCGCCTACGTAAACCAAACGTTGGATCTGCTGGATGACACGTTCCCGGACGGGAAGTTGCCAGCCGTCGACGAACAGATTCGAAGTTCGATTCGGAATGCAGGGCAAGCACTGGTCCAACAGCATCTTCTGCCCAATCTGACGACGGCGCCGTGGGGCCGCTACTTTTCGAACTACGACGACCGTTTGAATCGAACACCAGGCAAGACAAGGCGAACTCGAGGCAACTACGAGTTCGTGCAGTGCACATCGTGCGGTCATTGGCGCGCGGATTACATGAGCACCTGCCCCATGTGCGGAGAGAAAACGGAAACCCCGTTTTCGTATCCAATCCACACTGCGTGAAGTCCCGCTCGAGGTACACCTCGATATCTTCGGCGAGCTCTGCTTCGGGCACGCTGCGCTCCGGGCTTCATTCAAGACATCTAAGGTTGTCGTCGTCGGCAGCCTAGCCCAAGTGACCGTCGCTGGTGGCTCGTGGGGTCTTTGATCAGGGCCTTAAGACGCTCACCGTCGCCGGCAGCAATCTGCGCCATCGTTTTCATGAGCGTCGTCATGGTTGGGTCCGCAGTTCCGAATGGCTGCGGAAATTCGAGCGACCTGTTGCATAAATTCCAATGTGATCGAGGTGACCAACTGGAGGACCGGGACGTACGAGATGACCGTTCAGCCTGAATACACGCCCGATTTTTCGAGGGCGCAGAACGGGCCATTGAATGGCCAAAGGAGAATCTCGTGCACATTTTTGAACGTAAGAACCGAGTCACGATGGGGCTCGTCTGTTCGGCCTTCGCGATATCGTGCGCAGCGGACGACGCAGAACCGAGCGGTGTCCTTTTTGTCGACGCCGAGCTCAATGAAACGGATGACGAGTCGGTGTCGTCGTCGTCTTCCGCTCTCGTTTCGAGCTCCGCACGAGGCCTATATCGGGTCACCCTCACAAACCTCACCGAGACTCAACCTTTTACGCCACCAGTGGTCGCTACGCATTCGCGTCGCGTTGCGTTTTTTCGCTCCGGTGTTCCTGCGCCGCGCGGAGTTCGCGAGATCGCTGAAAACGGCAACAACACACCTCTAGTGGATGCACTCGAACGAGTTCGCAAGTTGAGTCCTCTGGTCACTGACTTCGCGGTTGGCGTCGCTGGCGACCCGCCGCCTCTCATGCCTGGCGCGAGCGTCACCGTCGAAGTTGACGGCAATCCACGGGATCGCCTCTCCATCGCTTCGATGTTGATCTGCAGCAACGACGGATTCACCGGCATCGACTCCGTGCGTCTCCCGCGCGCCATTGGCCGCACGCGCGAATATCTCGTCAAAGGTTACGATGCCGGCAGCGAGCGCAATACCGAAGACTTCGCAGATATCGTGCCCCCCTGCCAGGCCTTGCGCGGCCTAAGCTCGGACGACGCCGGCACCGGCGAGAGCAACCCCTCTCTGGCTGAACGTGGCGTGGTACGCGTGCACCCGGGCATCGACGGATCGCTGCCTACAAGCGACCTCACTGTCGACGTTCACGGTTTCTCTCAGCCGGTCGCGCGCGTCACGATCACCCGCATCGCTGAATACGAGGTCACCATCAAGAACCTCACGAACGGGCAGCCCCTCACGCCGCCGGTGATTGCGACCCATAAACCGGAAATCTCGTTCTTCACGCGCGGCGAAACAGTTCCGGAAGGTATCCGGGAAATCGCGGAGAACGGCAACAACGACCCTCTTGTTGAAGCGTTGAACTCTAGCGATGCAGTTTCCGACGTAGTCGTTGCCCTCGGCGATCCACCACCAGTGCTACCCGGTGCCAGCGTCACCGCCACCATTCGCTCCGACTTGCGTGGCGCTCAACTCTCTACTGCGTCCATGCTGATCTGCACCAACGACGGCTTTACCAGTGCGTCGCTTCGCCTTCCGCGCCGTATCGGCCGTACCCGAAGCGCCTTCGGGGTCGGCTATGACGCGGGCAGTGAGCGCAACACCGAAGATTTCGCCGATATCGTGCCCCCCTGCCAGGACCTCATCGGCGTGACTTCTGAAGACGCCGGGACGGGTATGAGCAATCCGGACCTTGCCGAAAACGGCGTCGTTCGACTTCATCCAGGGATCGATGGCTCGCTCGACACCAGCGACCTGACGATCGCCGACCACGGTTGGCCTGTCCGCGAACCGACGGTGCGTATCGACGTGCGACGCGTCCGCTAGCCCACTCTCGAGAAAACCGCGCCGGCACGTTTGCGGGCGCGGTTTTTTTGAACCCTTCGTGGAACGATGGTCCTTCCGAAAGCGGTAGATTCAGCACGATGCCTTCCACCGTTTGGACTCAAGGTGCGATGCCGCGCTTATTAAGTGACAAGAAACGAAGTCTGACCGAACCTCAACACCGATGAAATCACGAGGACAGTCACTCCTGATCGGCGAGTCGTTTTCTCCTTGGACAAAGAAAGCACGCTGGGCGCTTGAGCAGTGCGAGATTGTGTATGACTACCAGGAGTACACGCCGACCCTCAGCGAACTGGGCTTGCGTTGGCGTTTGCGTCAATGGACTGGTTCCGTAACTGTGCCGGTGTTCTTTGTCGGCTGCGAGACATTTCGGAACTCGTGGGAGATCGCGCGCTACGCAAACGAATCGACGGATGGGCGACTGGGTGATTTCGAAGAAATCGCATATTGGAACGACCTAAGTGAAGCAGCCCTCGCTGAGGGCCGCGCTCGCGTTGTTCGCTGCATCGCCAACAATGAGAGGGCGCTGGAAGAGTCACTTCCCGCGTTCGTGCCCGCTAGAATGCGCCGACCGATGCGTTTTTTGGCTCGTGATGCCGTGACGCGGTTAGACCGCAAGTATGCCCACCTAGAGGAGCCGGGAGCGATGCGCGCCGCACTCATGCGAACTCGTGAGGTGTTGGCGGAAACAGGTAGCGACTATGTACTCGGGCGTTTCAGCTATGCCGACATCGCTATGGCGGTGGTATTAGAGATTGTAGCGCCGATTGCCCACACAGAGCCCTCGCTCGGGCCGGCCACGAAGAGTTGCTGGAATGACCCAACGCTCGGGGCCGAGTTTGAGGATTTGCTGCAGTGGCGCGATCGACTGGCGAGAGCCGACGCTACGTCGTACTCGCAGTTCAAATCGGTGTGACGGGGCACGATCCGCTCTTCGCAGAAAAGACTTCCGTCTGCGGGGGAGCCGGTCTGATCGTGGTGGTCACCATCGTTCGCAAAAATCCTCCGAAGCGCGTGGTGGCGGGAAACAAAGTGACGCAGGAATTCTCCTTGCGTCGCTTGGCGTGGTATCGGAGATCGGAATAGGGCTTCATGGTCGGAATCGTAAGAAAGCCGTAGTCGTGGTTTCCGATGATCCCGATGAACTTCCCCCCTTTTTTTGAAGCGCGCGTCGCAAAGCAATCGCAAAATCCACCACGAATATCGAGTTCTCCCTATCGAGCTCGAGGACTTCAAAGAAATTGAGCGTTCGGCATCCGTCGCGAATGCTGACTAGACCGTCTGCGACGAGCGCCGCCATCCAGGGCTGCGCCGCGCCTTGAAGCTAAGATACGGCATGGAGATCCGTCAGGCCCGGAACGATGACCTAGGAGCGATGTGTGCTGTCGACCACGCAGGCAACCTGGAGGAACGGGGAGGGTTCATCCGCAAGTCTGTGCATGAGGGTACTGCCCACGTTGCGGTCCTCGATGGCGGGGTGGTGGGTTACGCGGTCCTCGAGCACACGTTCTTCGAACGGGGTTTCATCACCATGCTGATGGTTGGGTCAGCGTACCGTCGCCGCGGAGTGGGGGCGGCGCTGGTTCGCCATGTAGAGTGTCTCTGCAAGTCGAAGAGAATCTTCACCTCAACCAACCGATCGAACCTGCCGATGCAGTCGTTGCTGACAAAGCTCGGGTACCGGCACAGCGGCACGGTCGATGATCTCGATCCGGGTGATCCGGAACTGTTCTACAGTAGGCAGTTGAGGTGACTAGGCTTCTCGGCCGCAAGAGTAGTCGACGTCATTCGCCGCGTTCGCTCCACACCCAGTCCTTAGGATCCCATCGTCTGCCGAAGAGGCCGGCAAGCACGGGATCGAGGAACGCGCGGGCGGCTTCGAACGCCTCATTGACGGTGGGCCATTGCAGCTGATCCTCCTTCGCGATGGTCGCGTAGGGGACCTTCCACGTATCGGGCGGCGCCGGAAGGTGGAGAGGTACATCGTGCGTGCCACGGAAGTCGAAGGTCTGGTCGATCGCGGCGCGGAGCCGAACAGCTTCGACGGATCCCGCCGTTGCGATCAGCGCAAGGTCGGGTAGATCCTTCACCCGTGAGTTCGGGCGAGTGCGCGGCATCGTATAGGCGTGAAGCTTTTCGGCAACATGGGTCTCGACTGGGTACACGCGCACAGTGGGGGGTGCGATACCAGCGAACGACAGCATGCCCTCGGCGACGATGACCTCGGGCTCGCCAAGCATGGGGTCACCGAACGCCACATCGATGCCGAAGGGGCGACCGTAGACTTTGCCCGCGAAGCTGCACTCGGCTCGGAAACGCATGCCGTCGTACTGCATCCCATCGTTCTGGATGTCCGGGTGACGGTCGTCGGGACGGATCGTGAACACCATGAAGTCGCCGCCGTCGCGCTTCGCGGCGGCGCGAAGCCGGTCGAGGATGTTGTCGGGCGGACCCAGCACGCGGAGGTCGACGTCCTTGGTGGTGCGTGCCCGCCCGATGCGTAGCTCGACAGCCAATCCGCCTTTGAGCGTTACGGCGTCGCCGAGTTCGAGGGAGATGCGTGCGAGGAAGCGGTCGAACACCACGAGCTGACGCCGACGGGCGAAGTCGATGCCAGAGTTCGAGGTGGTGCGGAGTCGCTGCTCCAGCGCTTGCTTAAACGCAGCGGCGGTGCGGTACTCGCGGGTCATGGTTCCAGTCCTCCGAAGGGCTCCAGCGCGGTCTCGACGGACGTGAGCTCGTCACGGGCAACGAGCCCACGGTGGAGCGCGTCGAGGGCCGCACCCCGCAGCAGATCGGGAGGGAGGTGCTCGGCAGCACAGTCCTCGAGGGTGCGCCGCGGAGCGGTAGCCGGTACCGGCCCAAACCAGCGCCGCTCATTCTTGGTGACGTCGCCGTAATGGAGGACCACCCCATCGGGTATGTGCAGCCGGCGCTTGCGCCAAGCCTCGGGGAGCGTGAGGTGAACCTGCGCGGACAGCACATCAGACAGGTCGTGCACAGCGAGTGCAGTTCGTCAGCAAAGAGGATCTCCAGCGCATTGGGATTCGCGGCAGCGCAGAGTTTCACGAACTTCGCAATGTCGAAGACGACGCACTCGATCTTCGTGTCGAGTGCGCGCGATGCGGTCGGGTGACCTTGGATACGAGGGAGGGCTGTTTCGGCAAGCGCCTGAGGCAGCGCGCCTTCGAACGTCAACCGCGTCGTCTACAAACTACACCCAACCTTCAAGAACCCTATTCGGGTTGTGACGAACCCGGCAACAAATTTTGCACTACAGACTTCAGCTTGGGGCGAGTTTGCGATCCGTGCGGAAGTCCATCTTGACGACCGGGATGCTCCTCTTGAGCTCGAGCGCTACTTGGCGATACAAGCCTAGTCGCAGAGAAACCCTGGCTGACCGCTACGCGTGATTGTTTGAACGAAAACCCCCGCGACGAGCATCTCGACACGGGGCCTGTCTACTGTTTGGTCGGAAGTTCGACCCGTTTCGAAACTGGCTCCCGGCGAGGCCATGCAATCTTCGATGCCTATCGTCATGGTGAGCCCACAGTGCCGAGTGGCTGCGGAAATTCGATCGACCTGTCGCATAAACTCCAACGTGAGCAAGTCGACCAAACGGAGGACCAGGACGCACCAGATGACCGTCCAGCTTGAATGCACGCTCGAATTTTCGAGGTCGCAGAACCGGTCACCGTGAGCGCGTCGCTTCGCCTTCCGCGCCGTGTCGGCCGCATCCGACGCACCTTCGGGGTCGGCTATGGCGCGGGCAGTGAGCGCAACACTGAAGACTTCGCCGATATCGTGCCCCCCTGCCAGGACCTCATCGGCGTGACTTCTGAAGACGCCGGGACGGGTATGAGCGACTCGGACCTTGCCGAGAACGGCGTCGTCCGACTGCATCCAGGGATCCATGGCTCGCTCGACACCAGCGACTTGACGATCACCGACCACGGTTGGCCTGTCCGCGAGCCGATGGCGCGCGTCGACGTGCGACACGTTCACTAGCCCACTCCCGAAAAGCCGCGCCGGCGTGTTCGCGGGCGCGGCTTTTCGATTGCCGCCGATTTCAATCCGATGCGGCGAGAATGTGGCCTAGTGCTTCACGGACTACTCCCCATCGAGCTCGGGGTAGTGGCGAAAGATGCCGTCGTTGTTTCCGCCTCTCGAATGTGTTGTGGATTGCCTCGGCAAGCGTCTTTCCTTCGAAGTCAAACGCGTCCAACAGAATCCACAAGTCGTAGAAGTCCTTCATGCGGCTATTGGCCATATCCAGCGATACCATCGTCTCCAACTTCTCTGCGACAACGGTCTCGCGGAGGTATGCGCGAATATGAGGCTGTGGAAGGTCCAGTAAGCCTGGGAAGACTACTGGCTTCGGAAGTGGCGTGATGGCGTCGCCGAAACCGACGTCCACTTAAAACGGGATCTTTGCTCTGTGAAGCTCTCCTAAGGACTTCACGCGTATGCCCTCATAGACCTTGTCCTCCCGAATCAGGCTCGCGGATAGACTAGACAAGTTCTCCCGCCGCGTGCCGCGCCGTTTGTGGCAGACAAAACGCCTCGTGTCACGATACGTTGACTGCGGTCCTAGGGGGACAGTCCAAAGTAAGAAGGAGGGGACGATAATAATGTCATCACAAATCTCGTGGTTCGCTGTGCCGATTGCACTCATTGCTTTCATGTCGGCGGCGTGCACGCCGCCGACCTTTATCGCACCCAAGTCCAGAAGACTTGCCGCGTCGACTTCAGGCACGGACGATACCGAAGGAAGGGCGATCTTGAACTCTGGTTACCTGCGTTTGATCGTCACATCGAATCTCGATGCGCTAAACGGGAACGACTTCGCCAACATCGCAAAGGGGTACAAGTTCTTGGCTGTCAATGCAGTCCTAAACACAGGGACATCGTCGAATGCTACGGAGGTGCCGCTACTCCTGTACGACCTGTCGTCGAAGCGACGGCGGGAAATCTCCCAGCTGGCCGTTGGCAACGCGAACTACGTCAATGTGAACAGTGCCACCCAAGCCACTCTAAAGCTGCAAGTACGAGCCATTCCTCGCACCCTCGCCGCCGCCTACAGAGACGTATTTAATTCGGTGTCAGAAGTAATGAAAAGCGCGCCTCTGGTCAGAGATGCACTCGCTGCAAAACCCTACGCAGTCATGGCCGGTCAACTCTTCAAAAGGTTCGGTGAGAGGGCCGCAGCAGGCGACGAGAACTCTCAGCAAGACGTGGAGCTCGGGCTCACCACACCCCAGGGTTTCGCACAAACAACGAACTACACCGATGGGCAACCGTTCGTCGTATTCCTCGTTCGTACCGATGGCGAAGGCCCCTCCGCGCCCCACGACCTGAAAAAATTTACTCTTTGCAGTGGGCGCGATGCGCTCTGCGTGAGGGCGAAAAGCCCCAGCCGCCCTTACAAAGAGCTTCCCTATCTGATCATTCGTGCCGCGATAACAGAATATCGTCCAACCCGAGACCTGATCGGTCGGAAGTCCTCGTGGTGCGAACACGCTAGGCAGGGCACGGCGAACATTGACAAGCTCGTTGAACGATACGCACAGCTTACTTTGACATCCCGACAGGATGAGATGGAGCGTGGCCTCATCGATCGCGCCAAAGTCGTAGCGATGGCTCACGAGCTGCCTGACGGAGACATTGGAGCCGACTCGGCTTATCGGAACCAAGTTGCGAACCTGATACAGCGGTGGGTCGTCATCCACGAGCCGACCCAAAAAAAAGAAATTTGGGGACGGTACTATGCGAACAGTTGGAATGCGCTTCACGTGTGTTTCAAGCGGGCTCTGGACGGGAAGAGTCCGGAACATCAGTTGGTGCGCAAGCTCTTCGCACACGCACTCGACGCGCGAAAAAAATTAGTAAATTTGGTATCGTCTACCTCGTTGTCCGCGCCTCTGCCCACCGAGCATCGCGACGATATCTTTGAAATGCTTAGTCACATCAACGCACCTCTCTGGTTCTACCCGTCGACACATGGCAAACTCTTCCGGGAGCTATTGAGTGCGCGAGCGATAGCGGAGGATGCCTTGTACCCGAGTGCGGCCAAAGATGCGGAGAACCTGGAGGCGGCGGCCAGCGGTGAACGTCGGGAAGCTCGCCTAAAGGCGGCCGCGTGGCTAAGCCAGGGCTGCGAGCGATGCAACGTGCGCATCAACAGAGCCATCGCACGCGTCACGAACTCTACTAGCCCCGCGCATGCAAACGAAGACCGCGCAGAGATCGTAGAACACGCGGACAATCTCGCATCGCTCGTGCAGATCGTAGCTACTACAGCGAAAACTGGCCCGGAAGCAGCGCAAGCCCAAACGGAGCAAACCCAAATTTCAATGGAGGCGAAGGAACTCCTGCAACAGTTGCCGTTGAAGCTTGCTGGCACGCGCGGCAGCAGTGCTGCGGACACGAGGGAGTACCTGGAGCAGCTCAATTCGACAGAAAAGACCCTCAGGAAACAGCTGAACGAGACACTGGCCGAGTGAGTGCGAATGGAAGTATCGGCTCGGTCTTAGACCGGCAATGCACGTTGCAGAGTTCTGGGGTCCTTTGGGGGATCCGGTTTCGTCATTTGACGAAGCCATTCAGGTCCATGCTGATGGTTGGGCCAGCGCGCCGTCGCCGCGGAGTAGGAGCGGCACTGGTTCGCCATGTGGAGCGTCTCTGCGAGTCGGAGAGAATCTTCACGTCGACCAACCAATCGAACCTGCGGGTACCGGCACAGCGGCACGGTCGAGGATCTCGACCCGGGTGACCCAGAACTGTTCTACAGCAGACGACTGAAGTGAACAGGCTGCTCTGCCTCGATGTGTCCGACAGCGAAACATACGCAACACCCGCCGCGCGTGGCCCGGCTGTCTCGCCGCCGAAGCGAACCTCCACGCGGATGTTGGTGGCAATGAGCAACAGGTTCATGGTTAGGAACGAATCCTTGACCAACGACGAAGCTGGTAAAGACGGATATCCGGTCGGTCGTCCGCAAGCATACCCGAGCGAGCTGGGGCAACTTCATCTCCGAGCGGAGCCTTCGGCTACACCTGAATCGACTGAGCCCACTCCCGCGGAGATGCGCCAAACTGCCGTCGAAACTCCCTGCTGAACTGCGATGAACTATGGTAGCCCACGTCCCGCGCTGCGTCGCCAACACTCTCTCCGCGAGCGATCCTCATGGAGGCCTCACTCAGCCGGAGTGTCTTGATGTACTGAAGCGGCGACAGCGACGTCGCCGTTTTGAATTGCCGGTCGAAGACCGCACGGCTCATCCCCGCCCTCTGGGCGAGCGCATCGATAGAGAACTCTTCGCCCAGGTGTGTGTGGACGTAGTTGAGCGTGGCGGCCAGTGCCGGCGCCCCGCCGAAGTCTCGCGACAGTCGATCACCAGCCTCCCCGCGGAGCATTGCGAAGAGGAGCTCTCGGAGACGTCCGGGACCCAGGACCTGTGCTGCCGTGGGATCGTCAAGCAGCGCCAGCAGTCGTGCGAGAGCGGCGTCAAACCCCTCGTCACGCAGAACGACGCCAAACCCCTCGGATGGCTTGCCCTGACGCTTGGGTGCTTTCCCCTGAGATGCCTGCACGTCCAGGACAAGCCGCGACATTTCGCGCGTATCAAGCCGCATGAGCAAGCCAAGTAGCGGCGACTCAGCGCTTGCTCGCGGAACTTCCGCGAGTACCGAAGTGGGCATCGTCGCACACAAGTAGTGCTCCTCATTGTAGGCGAACGATCTGCCGTTCACATGCGCTCGCTTTTCGCCGGCAACGATCACACACAAGCATGGCGAGTAGACGCCTGGAATCCGCTTGATCGGTTCAACGACCCGAAACAGCTCGACCCCATCGAAGGGTGTCGTGAAGGTTCCCGGGGTCGGCGTGTGGCGGCCAACGCTCGCGACGATTGCCTCTTGCTCCATCTCATGGCTTCCCATCGCGGCTCCCACTTCCGGAGCTTACCGCAAAATCACCGAATCGCACCAATGCGAGGGAATTGGGCAAGTATTCGAGGCTATGAAGCCTAGTTTCAGGCGTTGAGAGGCCTACGGTGTTCGTGAATCGGCGACCATCGTAGCTCGACGTCGATGCAACCACTTCCAAGGAGCACAGGGATGACGAAAAAGCGAATCACCTTCAAATCGTTTGGCGTAGATCTAGTCGGGGACTTGTACCTTCCAGAAGGCTTCGACGAGAGCCAAAAATACAAAGCTATCGTCGGCGCGAGTCCCTTCCCTCAGGTCAAAGATCAGATTCCGGCGACCTACGGCTCGGAAATGGCTGCACGAGGTTTCATCTATCTGGGCTTTGACTACCTGGGCATGGGGGAGTCCCCCGCACTGCCGGGCGAGTTCAAACAATCCCGCTACATGTTCCGGCTGATCGAGAACACCTGGGATGCAGTCTCCTACCTGGGAACGCCGCCATTCGTCGAAGAGATCTACGGCCTAGGCGTGTGCCAAGGTGGTTCGATCATCGCATCGGCGGCCGTGACCGACCATCGAATAAAAAAGATCGCCATGGTTTCGGGCATGATGGCTGCGGATGATTTCCAGTGGGCCGACCGCGACATGACCAATCAGCAAATCGCGGCTGCGAACGCTTCGATGCAGAAAATGTATGAAACGGGGAAACCTGACTATGTCGCCCCCTTCGGCCTGAACGACGAAATGTCCCGACAGGAGTTTATCGATGTCGGCGGCAATCCGATGGTGGGCGAAACCTATGACTACTACGGTCGCGATGGGGTCAAAGGGCCAGTCGCAGTGCCGAACTTCACCAACATGCACATCGGCGATCAGGGCATGCAGTCGCTCATCTCAATTGGCGAAGCCTACGCGGACAAGATTGTGCAACCCTCCCTGACCATCTACAGCAAATCGGCCTTCACGGCGATCTGCTCGACTCAGTTTGTCGAGAAGCTAACGAATGCGCATGAGGAGCTGGCGTTTGACGAGTTCAGTCACGTCGATTTCTACTACAAACCGGAAGCGGTAAAAGCATCTGCGGATGCTGTGGCGGAGTTCTTCAACAGGCACTCCTGATGAGCACCAAGAAGAACGACAATCCCTAGCATCGGACTACCGTTCCCTGGGGGAGCTGGCGCGAACGAAGTCGAGCCGCAGCCGGGGCCCTCGGCCAACCGCACGGTCCAATCTAATCTTCCACGCGCTCCGGCGTGAGCGTGAGGGCCGCACGGCTCCGGTTCATGAAGGCTTGGTCGTAGCCCCATGACTGCTTCGAACGCATGCACAGCTCAGTGACGCCGCCGCAGTCGACCGTGGTCGCATCGCAGGCTAGGCTCCGCCGTCGCCCTGCTCCGAAGCGGACAGCCGCAGCGTGCGCTCGGCCTCCTCGCGCTCGCGCTCGAGCTCTTCCCGCAGCTCGTCCTCTGTCGGGAGGTAGAGCTGGTAGCGGCTCGCGTGGACCTGGTGGTTGTCCTCGGGCAGCGTGATCTTCACCATGGCGTCGTTCTTGTCGGAACAGAGCACGATGCCGACCGTGGGCGCTTCGTGTTCTTCGCGCTGGTGCCGGTCGAAGTAATTCACGTACATCTGCATCTGACCCAGGTCCTGGTGGGTGAGCTTGCCGAGCTTGAGGTCGATGAGGACGAAGCAGCGCAGCAGCCGGTTGTAGAAGACCAGATCGACGTAGAAGTGATCGCCTTCGAGGGTGAGCCGTCTTTGTCGTGCGACGAAGCAGAAGCCCTTGCCCAGCTCGAGCAGGAACGACTCGAGGCGATCGATGATCGCTTGCTCGAGGTCGCGTTCGAGCCACGCGGACCGTTCCTGCAGGTCGAGGAACTCGAGAACGAATGGATCCTTCACCACGTCTTCCGGGGTGGTGATGGTCTGCCCCTGTCGGGCGAGCGCCAGAACTTCGTCCTTGTTGCGGCTCTTCGCCAGTCGCTCGAAAAGGAGGGAGGCGATCTGACGCTCCAGCTCGCGGACCGACCAGCTCTCCTTCGCGGCCTCGATCTCGTAGAATGCGCGGGCACGATCGTCCCGGACGCGAATGAGCGTGAGGTAGTGACTCCAGCTCAAGGCCGGGGGAAAGGGCGCAGGGCTGTCGGGGCCAGAAAGGCTCAGCGGTGTCGAGCCTTTTTGGACCGGCGCGAAAAGGATCAACGGTGTTGAGCCTTTCTCGTCCGTTGGGGCTGCCAAGGCCGAACCGCTCGAAAACGTTAGATAAAACTGCTTCATCCGCTTTCACTGACGGGTAGCTGAAGCCGCGGCCAAACTGGTCGCTGAGCCGGCGAGCCAGGGCGCGCACGAGCTCGTCGCCATACCCCGCTCGAGCCTGACCGCGCTGCTCGACCTCGACGATCTCTACGGTCTTCGGACCGGGCCGCTTTGGATTTCCACAAGGTCGGTTCGCCATTTTATGACACCTTTTCAATATGTTAGCGCCGAATAACGCGACCTTTATGTCGAGAGCCAGAAATCGGTCTTGTCTACATAGATCAGTGGATTAGATATCTTTACTTGTCAAAGCATCGTACTTTCATAAAGTGATAAGCAGTGGATTCTGAGAAGCAGGAATTTGTAGTTCTCGCGGAGAACCTCCGGCGGCTGAGGCAAGCGAGGAACCTCAGCCAGGCTGCGCTTGCGGAGCAGGCGGGTCTGAGCCGCGTTGGCTATCGCAACATCGAGACGGGTCGGGCCATACCCAAAGCCGATACTTTTGCGCGACTGGCGTCTGCGCTTGGCGTGGGTCTGGACGACTTGGTGCGTCCTGTTCGTCGGTTGTCCTCTGTGCGCTTTCGCGCTCGGAAGAAGTTGGCTAGTCGTGAAGCGCTACTTGCGGATGTCGGCAAGTGGATCGACGACTATGTCTTCATCGAGGAGCTGTGTAGGGACGCGGCGCCATTTAAGTTTGAGGACGTTGCAAAGAAGCTTCGGCGGTATCGCCGCAGCGATGATCTACCGGCGCGCGCGGCTCGTTTGGCTCGTGATGCGATATTGAATCAGCAAGAGACCATTCGCGACATCTCCGGCTTGCTCGAAGACAACGGAATCAAGGTCTTTACGCCGCAGATTGCCAGCGATCAGTTCTTCGGTTTGTCGGTGGCGTCTCAAGATGGTGGGCCCGCGATCGTGGTCAATACCTGGGAGCGGATCACCGTCGAACGTTGGATCTTCACCGCGGCGCATGAGCTGGGACATCTACTGCTTCATCAGGATGCCTACGATGTTCAACGAACGGAGGAGAGTGAAGCGGAGGAGCGTGAAGCGGATCAATTTGCGAGCCACTTTCTCATGCCCGATGAAGTGTTCCAAAAAGAATGGAACGAAGCCAAGGGCCTCGCCTCAATCGATGCGGTCTTCAAGTTGAAGAGCATCTTTCGGGTGAGCTGGAAGACGGTGGTGTACCGCTTAGCAAGTGAGCGGGACGATCCAAGAAGGGTATGGGCTCAGTTCTACAGCGGGTACAAGCGGCGTTATGGAAAGTCGCTGAAGGCTGCGGAGGAGCCGAATGGATTGATCCCAGGCGATTTTCAGTCGCCATCGCCCGCGCTTCGAATCGCCGAGGAGCCAGAGCATCTCGGCGCCAGTGTATTTCAAGAGGATCGGCTCAGCCGTCTTGTACGCCAAGCGGTCGATCAAGATCTGATTTCGTTGAGCCGCGCCGCCGAGGTTTTGGGACTCTCGACGGTGGAGATGCGACAACTCGCAAACTCTTGGTTGGAATGAGGTGGCGAAATATGCCTCTTGCTTGCAAAGCGACGGGGATGGGTTTGCATGACGAACGATGCTGCTCTGAGGAGAGCATGCTCTGACGAGGGCGTCGCGATGACTTGAGGGCTGGAGATGATGGGGCAGGCGGTGGACGTGGGAGCATTGACCGCGGACGAGGCCATCGCTGTTGCAAAACAAATTCACAGGAGCAACCCCCGGTATGTTCCCGAAAAACTTGTGGTCGTCCACCGAAAACCGATGTGCAGGCATCGAGCCCATCTCGGGCGCCTTCGGTGCGGTCACTTTGGTCGCCCCGAACCCGATCACTTTAGCCGCCCCCTCACAGGACGGCAAAGCCGGACGCATAGCTCCCCAAGCGGGGCTCAAACAAGAACTTCGAGACCTGCTTCGTCATCGACCTCGAAGCAGCACGAAAGCGTTTGCGTCCCGAGAGCTTGCGACACCCGAAGGGTCCCTGCAGCGATCGAGATGCTCGACCTCGCCGAGTCCGTCCGGGACGCGCTCGAACGCAGGGTAGTTAACAATCGGGCGGAGCTTGCTCGTCTCCACGGCTTCTCTCGGGCTTCGCTGCGTCCTGGTCGCTGTGCCCGAGCGCAGTCAATCGCAAAACCCTTTTTCCGCGGCTTCGTGATCACTTAGATCAAAAAAACGGGCGGCGCCGACTCCGATTTCTCCCACGAACGCGAGAGCGCGCTCTCCGGCGGCGCGGTCGGTTGCGGTGGCCAGTTGCGCGGCCGTCGATTACATCTAGGGCGTCGGTCGCTGCCGGTGCGTCGGCCGCCAGAGCTGCTTCGAACAGGTCGTGAGTCCGGTCCAAGTGCCCCGGTAGCGCCAATCTGAGGGCGGTGCTCAGCGCGAGGCATTCCGAGATCACCACGTAGGTGGATTGCGTCTCCAATGCTAGCGCTCGAGCGAGAATCTGCTCGGTGAGTTCTAGGACGAGTTTCGGATATCTATCGACGAATCTCTCCAGCAGAACGACAACCTGCCGTAGTGCTTCGGCGTCCATCTCGCCGACCCGGGGAAGGACGCATTGCAGAACCTGTTCGCAAGCCGCGTCCGATTTCCATACCTCTGGCTCGAACGTTCGAGTCATCAGAAGGTCTAGGTCCTTCATGCGCATCGATGGAATCCACTTGGCCGCAATTTGGCTGGACTTCATGCGCCGATCCGATTCACCGAGCAATGAGCCGGTTGCTGCGATCACTCCCGTGGAGATGTCGGCAGCAACCGGAGACTCACACCAGCCATCAAGCAAGTGTTCAGCCCAGGTCTCGCCACGTGGGTCGGTTGCGATAAGCACCGCGAGTTCAGCGGCGGGGACCCAGAGCTGCTGCGTGACGAGACGCTCGATCCATTTCTTCAAAGCGCTCGAGCCCACAGAGGCGCGATGACAAGCGTAGATACGAGTGATGGCGCGAGCACTGGCCGGCGAGAACGCCATGTCGGCTACCAGGTCCAGTAGGGCGAAAGCACGTTGGCCGCCCAGCCACTCCCAATACCGTTCCCAATCGGAGAGTGCGAAGGCCCAGATTCTTGGATCAGGCGCTGCTCGCAGCGCCGCATGAACAGCCTGTGACCAAATTTCCGGCTCGGCAGCCTTCCGCCGGGAGAAGTGGAGGACCAGGGCGCGGAGCCACCGATACGCGCCCGACGGCACGGTGCCTCCGCCCCTCTGGCCGAACAACGCGAGTCGCTGTCGGTTTGGTCCTTCGTCAGACGGATCTTCCTCGTTCCCGTGGGGGTCGTGTCCCGTCGACTGCTCCTCTGGTGCGGCGCGCTCCAGCCTTTGGAGGATTGCGGTGACCGAACTCTCCGCGAGTGCCTTGCGTGACGAGATGATACCTAGCGCCCATGCGCACTCGTCGTCTACTTCCAGCGCAACGTTCCCACGCGCTCTCAGAGAGAGCGCGAGCTGTTCTATAAAGGCTGGGTCCGGATGATGCTCTGCAACAGAAGTGATCAGGCGCCGTCCTCGGTCGATCTCACCGTTGTCTCGGAGCTGTTGAACGAGCGTTGCAACTCGCTCCGGGTCTTGTTCGGCGAGTTTACGTAGCTCAGAGAGAATCTGATCGCGTCCACCTATCGGGCGGTCGGCCTCGTCAAAGGAAAAGAACGATGGGCGCTCCTTGTCCAGAGCCTTCAGCACCGCGGCATCGTTGGCCCGCGAAAGTTGGCCTTGCGAGAGAGGACTGACGACGAACTCAACTCTGGGTCCCCGACTCGGCTCGAAGGGCGGCCCCGGCAACTGATGGCGTTCTGCTTCGTCGAAGGCGATGCGAGACGGGCCACGCGACGACTGGGGAAGGCGGTCGCGGAGGCACAGGCGATAGCGGCGATTGGTTCTCTCTCGGTCTCGTCGCCGCTCCGCGGATTCGCTGGATCCGCGTCCGGGATAGCGAACGGCAAGGTCGATGGCAGCGTCAAGGGCGGTCACATGCTCGGCGCGAAGCTGCTCGCGCACCGCCTCGAGGAAGTAGATGGATTCTGGATCGACCGACAGCCGCGAGGGATCAGATGCCAGCCATGACACCCGTTGGTCCAACTGACCCTCCAAATGTGCGAGCACGCGGAGATACGCCGGCAGGAGCGGTGAATCGCCCTCGACATGGGAGGCCAGTTCGATCACGGTATCCGGCTGTTCCTTCGCAAATCGCTGCAAGAGCTGCTCATGAGCTTGCGAAAGCTGTTCGCGAAAGTCGTGGGCTGAGGGTGTGTAGTCCCGCGAGAGGAGTTCAGTTGCAATTGGTTCGAGGTGCTGTAGTGAAAAGTCTGGGGCAGCTTTCAGTTCCAATAATTCGTCGAAGGCGCGCACGTCCCTAGAGATGGGTTCGGCTGCATATGCAGCGCGTCCTGCTTCGCGAATGCACTCCACACACAGGCTTACGGCACGATGTGGGTCAACCTGTGCGACTGCTTGAGCGATCGGGCCGAACTCAAAGTGGGAAGAACGGACGAGGTGAGGCACGAGCCTCTCAATCAGCGGGTCTGCTTCGGGGCCAAGTTGTGCCGCCCAAGAGAGCACGCCAACAATGCGTGAGCGACCTTCGTCGGTACCGAGCCAGTTCTGCTCCAACGCACTCAGCGCGGCCACGGGCTCGACGCGTAGGAAGCCCGAAGCCAAGAGTGCCGAGTGCTCGGGGTAGTCGGCCATCCATCCGCTGATCGAGCCGGAGAGCGACGCCAACCATCCGTCTCGAAGTGCAACCCCGTTGAGGGCCCGACGACGGGTGAGGTCGTCATCCACCGCCTTGAAAATCAGCCTTCGCTCCGACGGGCTTGGGGTGTCGGCCTCCAAGACCGTGTCGATGACGAGTAGCCGCACGTGTAGGGAGTCGCCGGCAAAGAGTGCCTCCGCGAGATCTTGGTATGCCTTTGGATCTGCCGTTCGTAGGTGAAGAAGCGCGCTCCGCACTAGAGGCCGAATCTCGAGCGAACGCTGATGCGCAGTAATGAACGACTCCAAACGACCGTCGTTGATGAGGCTTCGCGCACGGGCGAAATCAAAGATCGATTGGTGCCTGAATCCGATCAAGTTGCCATCAGGTGACTTGCGGAGCATTCCCGACGATACGAGTTCGGCCACGGTATTCGAATCGACTGAACCAGGCTCCCGAACCCAGAGTGATCCAGCATCTCCCATGGCATCAGCAACAGCGAGGGCGGTGGCCTCGTACTGTGCATGATCAGAGGTTGCGGCTCGCCAGTATCGTTCACGAAGCTGTCCGAGAGACGACGGGAACTCGAACAGAGCGGCATGACCTTTGGAGAGCTGCGCCATGAGGTCAAGCGCGTGCGGAGTGAGCAGTTCGGGATCTACCTCGTTCGGAACAACCACACCTTTCAGCACGCTGCGTAGAGCTTCCACGTTGAGCCCGCCCAACCGGACTTCATGGGCCGATGAGTGCATGGCCCGGAGGCGAGCTTCGTGTTGCAGCTCGAACGGCCGAATCGAGGCTATGGTGCGCACATCCTCGATGGAGGCTGCTCCCCGCATGAGCTGGATGAGTACTTCGAGTCGGCTGGTCCGGAAGTCGACCACTTCACAAAGTGCGTCGAGTTGATCGACGACCAGAACAGCGGTCCCGAAGACCGCTGCAAGCTCTTTCAAGATCTCCAAGATCGGCTTGTCGAATCCCAAGTGAGAGCGGAGCGCCTCTAGGCTTCCGATGTCGGGAGGCAACAGGTCTGCCTTGATGCCGACCATGGGAAGGTTCTTTCCCTGAGCATGGTGCGCGAGGTGGGAAAGGAGAGCACTCTTCCCTGTTCCGGGAGAGCCAACAACCAAGAGGACGCCGTTTTCATGGTCGGGAAGAGGGCTTGAGAGCCACTTGCTGACGGCTTCCTCCTCAGTTCGCTCAATCCACGTCCCGCGTGTTCTCCGTGGGTAGTGTACAAGCGAAGCCGATGCCGTCTTGACTTTGTCAAAGTCAGAGATGTCAGCGGGTTGAACAAGTGGTCGCGGGGCTCCGACTGTAGTGGCAACCAGCTCCTTCGCTGCTGAGTCCCAGGTATGCGCGGCCGCAATCGCCAACTTCAGGCGCCGAACATCCGCCATAGCCTGAGAGGTGTCCGACAAGACCCGGGCGATGGCTTCCTCCCATGCGACTTCGTCGTCGGACGCCACAACGAAGCACTTCGCATTGTCGGCCTCGACTTCTTCGATGAGTCGCGCGACACCAGATCGGTCGCTCACCAGAACTGGTGTTTCCATCTGAATTGCTTCCAGGGTCACGAGACCAAATCCCTCCTCAAGGGACGGCTGCAGCACGAGATTGGATGTTGCCAGGTCGTCAGCTATCGCTTGCCGACTTGGATCGAAGAGTCGAGAGACGAATCGCCTCGGCTTTGGGTAGTGCCGTCGGACATAGTTCTCGAACTCAACCTCCGTACCCGGCGTAACTCCGCGAACTACAAGTTCTGCATTACGAAAACCCGCGTCCACGACCTCGCGCATCGCCCGGGTTGTCAATTGGACCCCTTTCAGCTCGGCATCCTCCGCCCTTCCAAGAAACAGGACGCGCAAATGGGGCGGATCGACGCGAGGCGTGGGAGGCAGAGTGGTCGGCAGTCCTGGCACGAAAGCGTGAACACGAAAGCGCGGATGCTCGGATTGCCACCACGCGCGAAGCTGTTGGCCGACGGCAAACGTGGCGTCTGCGTGTGCGATTCGGTGACACGATTCGGTGATGCGCTCGTCACGTGCGGCAATCGACTCCTCAGACTTCAGACCGTCGATCTGTCCGGGGTGAACGTGCAGCAGGAGAGCGAGCTTCGCCTTAGGAAATCGCTCCCCCCAGCGGGCTGCCTTTGGGCCAGACCATCTGTCATGGCCAACGATGAGCTGTGGGCTGAAGCCGATGTCGAAGGGAGAACCGTCCATGACCCCATGCGCCGCCTCGCTAAGAAGGGTGATTTTATGGGCCGCCGCTTCCGCGATCTCGCCATCCGTCGCATCGGGGACGACGCAGAAGGCCTGGTGGCCGGTCCTGCTGAGTGCAAGGCACAACTCGGTGTTGAAAGAGGAAACTCCACCCTTGGATGGGCGCCATTCTGTCGCGACCGCAAGTACGGATACCGTCATGGTTGGGCTCAGGTTTACGTGACTCCAAGGTTACACGCGAGCTGCCGCGTGGTGGGCGCCTTGGGGGCGGGCCAGGAATGAGCAAGCGCAAGAACCATCTTCGGCCACTATCCGAGCCGCTCTCGATCATCGGGTACGTTCGCGTGAGTACGCCAGGCCAAACCGAGCTAGGCGTGTCACTCGATGCGCAGCGGGATTCGGTCGCTGGGCTTCCCAGCGCGGCTAAAACGTGTCGCGCTTCTACCGTAAGGAGGGCGCTTCGGGCACGGACGATAATCGTCCGGTCTTTCAGCAGATGATGGACTATGTGCTCGCGCCGAACCGTGGGGGCGATATCGTCGAAGCGGTAGAACGTCACGGCGCCACTGAGATCCTCCACGGCCAGGATGGTCAGGACGTGCTGCACGTCGGTACGCATCCGGGGCGAACCTCGCGCACTTCGTCGTGGCGGACGAGGACAATGTCTCTCCGTAGTGTAGGTTGCAGAATCAAATATTCGTTACCGTTTTGGTAACATTTTCAGGATCTGGAGCTTGGTTGCAGAAATCTGCTATACGTTACCGAAAGAGGAACGAACAGCGGAACCTGCAACCGAGGCATCCATGGAACGAACCCTCTCCCAAAACGAGGCCAAGGTGGTCCTCGACCTCGAGTGGCGGAACCAGAAGACCGTCACCCTGGCCGAGTTGCGCGAAGCGCTCGGTGCTTCGGAGGGCTACGCCCGCAAGCTCGCCCACCGGCTGGTGAAGAAGGGCTGGCTCGAGCGTCTGCGCCCGGGCCTGTTCCAACTCGTCCCCGCTGATCGCGGCCGCGAGGGGATCGCCGACACGAACCCGCTCGCCGCCGGCGCTGTGCTGGTCTCGCCATACTTCTACTCCTTCGGCACCACCTGCACTCACCACGGGCTGACCGAGCAGGTCTTCTCCGAGGTGTACCTCGCCTGCCAGGAGGACCGCCGGCCCGAAACCATCCGCGGCAAGCGGTACGTCTTCGTTCAGATCCGCGAACAGCGCTTCTTCGGCTTCGAGGAGCTCACCGTCCTCGGACACGCGGTTCAGATGGCGACGACCGAGAGGGCGTTGCTCGACGCGATCGACCGGCCCCGATACGCTGGTGGGATCGGAGAGGTCTCTCGGATTGCCGCCCGGGCCGCCCGCAAGGTGTCGTGGGAGCCGCTCATCGAGCTCGCGCGCAAGTGGGGCTCGTCGGCGCTGGTGCAGCGGCTGGGCTACTTCATGGAGCTCCACCAGGTCGACGTACCCGACGACGTGCGCGCTGCCCTCCTCGAGCTCGTCCGTCCTCAGAGCAAGATCCAGCTCGGCTCGCGCCGCAACTGGGGCACGAGCGGCAAGCTCGCGCGACCGTGGAACGTGGTGGAGAACGTCCCCCGCGACGTGCTCCTCTCGAAGGAAGAGAAGCCGCGCCGCAGGGTGGTTTTCGCCAAGAAGGAACAGAGCAAGTGATCGAGGACAAGTTCGTCGACCTCTACGCGCGCAACAGCGGCCTGCGCGACAAGCTCGTCGCCGAGCGGGATGTCGTCCTGACCTACGCCTTGCGCGCGCTGCTCGACGCCGGCGTGATGGACCACCTCGCGTTCAAGGGCGGCACCTGTCTGCGCAAGCTGATCTTCGGCTCCGCCGGCCGGTTCTCCGAGGACCTCGACTTCACGCTCGACAGCGACCGCCCCGACGACGACGTGCTCACCGACCTGGTCGAGGTCTTCAACACCGAGTACCACGGCGTCAGCTTCACGTTCGACGAGTACTACAAGACCGACGACGACACCTCCTTCGGCGGCGACGTCTACTACAAGCATGCCTGGAACGAAGCCGGCCACTTCCGGCTGCAGGTGAGCCTGCGCGAGCGCCCGACGCTGCCGGTAGTGGCGGGCGCCATGAAACCGCAGGCGTACTTCAGCCACATCGAGTTCGAGCTTTTCGACGTGCGCTCGCTCGAGGCCGTCGAGATGATCGCCGAGAAGGTCCGCGCCGCGTTCCAGCGGGTCAAAGTCCGGGACCTCTATGATCTGCACCGCTTCGCGACGACTCCCTTCAACGGCGAGCTCCTGCGACGGCTCGCCGTGCTGAAGCTCTGGCAGGATCGCGATCCATTCGACCCCGAGGCGTTGTTCGAGAAGATCCGCGGCGGCGACTACGACTGGGTGGACATCCAGCGGCTGGTCCGGTCCTCCGAACGCATCGAGCCCACCGAGATCATTCAGACCGTCGAGGGCAGCTTCGACATCCTGCGCGGGTTGACCGAGCTGGAGCAGGAGGTCATCGCCGACGCGAAGAGCGGCTGGAACGAGCCCCTCGCCGATCAGTTGCGCGCCGAGATCCGAGAGCTGGCTGCCGGCTGAGCGAGGCTTCACCCTCGACACCATCGCCTCGGATAACTTCATCGAGCCGACCGGGGCGCGCGTTGTCGATCTGCTTCCGATACTCGACCACCTCACTTGTTACACTCGTGTCCCTTCAAGGACGCGCAGCGGGCACGGGGCGCGTGTCTCCGCCCGAAGCCGAGAGGGCGGCACAAACCGCCGCGCGTTCCGGCAGGCCACGCGAGACGTTGACGGCCAGACGCTGAGATAACTACCTACTGTCGATGCAGACGCGCTCGCCCTCGCCTGTCGCGAGGTTGGATTCCTCGTCGCAGTTGTATTTCAGGACCGAGGTACTCCGTGCATTCGCTCCCGGCGGTGCATGACAGCAGGCAAACACCCTCCGCGGCGTCCGTTCCGGCTTCCGTGTCGATTCAGATTGTCCCCTCCGGGCAATCCACTTGAACGCTGCAGTTCGCGGTGCGCAGCCCGTCCCTAATTCCGGCAATGCACCTCCCGCCGGGACAGTGTTCGTCCGTCGAGCAGCCGGGTTGCACGAGTTCCTTTGCACGGATGTCCGCCGGAATCCTTCCATCGTCGCTTCCGCAGTTCGCGACTCTCCGAGTCGACTACGCGGAGAGCGTCGCCGAGATGCATGGTCACGCAACCGTGCGAGATGACGCCGGAAGAGAGAAGCCCCGATCGCGTGGTGACGATCAGGCCTCTGCTAAACGTCGGGTCGCCTGGTTCGAATGGCGACATCATAGCTCCAGGAGCAGGACTCGCTCGAGGTCATGCAATCTTCGATCGCGGAGTGGACGCCAGCCCGCGGAGCTCGAAGATTGCCGGCCGAGCCGGGTCCGGCGACCATGGATGGTCTTCTTTCGAAGACAGGGGCTCCAGGAGCAGGACTCGAACCAGTATCGGTGACACGCACCGCGAGTCCAGGCTCTTGAAATCGCTGGATTGCTCAGAAAAGTGCAGAAGTTTGATTTTGGGCGGCGGTTCAAGTCAGTTGGGTTCAAGTCAGTTGCACGACATGTTTCTCTAGGCATTTGGCCAACTTTTGCGTTTTTCTGGAGCGCCCAGTAATTTCAAGCACTTGGTAGTATGGCGCGTGTCACCGACGGACCGGTACGAAATAGCGGATCCGGCGAAGGTAGACGCGGCGGAGACGTGGGTCTTGCTCGACCGGACGGCCAACGAGTTCCGGGCGGTCTTCGAGCTGAAGCACGAGCGAATCGAGATCGGCGTCGAAAGCGCTGGGGGCTTTGTCCCGGTTTTCCAGCCACCACACGCGCGCTTCGAGGATTTGTTCCGCCGCGAGCGCGGTGAGCTCGACCGTGGCGATAGCTCACCCCGCTTCGCGGAGAGCGCGAAGGAACGCCCGGGCATCGACGAGCTTGCCGACTTCGGTTTCTGTTTGCCCTCGGCGGATGAGTCTCAACTCCTCGTCTGACACTCGTATCGGTTCCGACGCGTTCCCGACCCACACGGTGACGTGGGATCCCTCTTCGAGATCGGCTTCGTCGTCGAGGACGATTTGCCCATTTACCACGCGTCCAAACCAGCGCTCCATAGGTCAAGCATAGCAGCTTTGAAATGAAGCGCTGGTGGCACCCGGGCACCATCCCCGCACGGCAGCAAATAGACTGGCGTTTTCCAATTCGAACTACGCGCCGCGGTGAACGATCTCATCGTCGGTCGCTCGTTGTCATGGCAGTGGCCAGCAGGTGGACCCTGGTGGCGGTCAGGTCGGGGACTGACGCCGGGCGTCGGTGCCCACCTGGGAGTGGGACACAACGACATCTACGTAGCGCTGTCGATCGTGGTCACGACTTGCTCGAGAAATTTACGGCAGTGCGTCAAATCAGGCGTGTCGATTCCTTGGCGCACAACCTTATTGAGCTCTTTCTTCACCGCGCTCCAGTCTTCTGATTGCACGATGCGTTCGCCGTTCTGCTTTTTTGCAATGCCAGCCTTGGTCTTCTCGGCTGCCTCGACAATCCTGTTGGAGAAGGCACGCTCGATTCCACGAAACGACTTTCCCAGATCCGGATTCAGCGCGCTCTCAGGCCAGGCGAAGACATGAACGGGATCTCCCTTTTTGAATAGCTTCCGGAAGCCATCGGCCTTGTTGGCCGCATCCCAATCGAGGATCACAATCAGGGGCGCACGATTCGAACGCGTGGCTACCGCGTCTCGATGTTGTCGGAGGTACTTCTTCATTTGATCAGTACCACCGCCACCCATTTTGCCATTGAGAGATTCGATGCACACAACGTTGATCTTCCGCGTCGGACGGATCAGTCGAAATACTGTTTCCAAGAAGTCCACGTCAAAGCGACCCTCAGCAAAAACAAGGGCGTCCAGCGGATAGTACAGCAGCGGGTGCACCCACCGCGAAACACCAGCATTCGCTGATCGCACCAAGGCGTCGCGGGGGTCTCCCAATGGCTGAAGTTGGCTCTTTCCTCTGTCACGCTCAAGAAATCCCACGCAATCGGCGTACTGCAGCATCAAGTCGGAGTGAGTTGTCGAGACAACCTGCAGGCGACCACTAGCTTCAGACGCGATCTGGCGGAGATAGGCCGCGAGCTGAGCTTCTAGCGAGGCGTGAAGTGATGATTCAGGTTCCTCGACGGCCCAGATTGCAGCCTGCCGCCACCCGAAGTTCTGGAAGTAATCACGGTCGATGAGAGAAAGAGTTTCGAACATCAACAGACTTTGCACGCCCGACCCTTGAAGCAGATCATCGATTTCCACGTCGTCGGTAACGAGCTCGTAGCCGAGCGCGAAGAGGATCTCCGCCCATGTGTCCGGTGTCTTCAAGCGGACGGCGTCGACTTCGGGGACGAGTGATTGGAAGTGCTTTGCGATACCCTTGATCAGCTTCGACGAAGTCCGCCGCAACTCTTCGAACACTTTTGTCTGTTCAGCGTTTCGCTGACCAAGACGTCGAACCAGCGCGTCACGAAGGGCAACACTCTCCTGACGAATCACGTCCGTAGGAAGGACACGGTTGGGAATGTATCGAAACGAGATCATGGCCATGAACTGGCTGGCGATTCGCGCTTTCTCCAGGTCGAGCGCCGTGTCGCTATCGTTGAGGAAGTATGCGGGATCTTGGGAGTGGTTCCGATCCCACTCCTTGGCAAGCGAGAACTCGCGGCCGACGAGTTTCTCCACCGGGCCGAGTCCCTTGCGAAATTTGAAGTTTTTCGGCAAGGAGAACGAAACGCGCACGCGGATGCGCTTCTTCTTCTTCTGCTTAAGCTCGGGCCGATAAAAATCCCGGTCCACATCGATCGGGGTGCCCGGTTCTACTTCGTTGGTGAAGAACGCATGAAGTGCTCGAAGTACATTCGACTTTCCCGAATTGTTCAGTCCCGCAAGCGCAGTAAAATCGCCCAAGTCCTTCAGCTCGACGTGTTGAATGGAACGGAAACGGGAGATCTCGATACTCTGGAGCAGTTTCACGGTTCAACTTGCTCCACCCGTCGACGAGAGAAACGCTCGCTGCTAGATGCTTCCCACGTCTCTTCGCCCCAAAAACCGGAGACAGAGAGCGCGGTTCGGACCACGCCGACGCGATGGTGATCGCGTCCATCGTCCCCGGCCCGTCGGTCCCCCCTCGTCGTCATCGGTAGCCTCGCGAACGTGCGCCAGAAGCGCGCAAGCCCGACCCTCACTTCAAGGCTGGGCTCTTGAAGTGGACGTGTCCAGTTTCCGTCCATTTGCTCCAGGAGCAGGACTCGCTCGAGGTCATGCAATCTTCGATTGCGGAGTGGACGCCAGTCCACGGAGCTCGAAGATTGCCGGCCGAGCCGAGTCCGGCGACCATGGATGGTCTGCTTTTCGAAGACAGGGGCTCCAGGAGCAGGACTCGCCCCGACTTCTGGAATCGTTCGAGCCGGAGCGGACGCTAGTCCGCGAAGGTGACCGATTCCACGGAGGCGCCGAGTTATGCGTTTTGGCGTACGGCAAAGCCGGACGCATAGCTCCAGGAGCAGGACTCGAACCTGCGACCAAGCGGTTAACAGCCGCCCGCTCTACCAACTGAGCTATCCTGGAAATGGACGGGCACTTTTGCGTGGTCGCCCGCGGCTGTCAAGTCTTGAGGGGCGCAAATGCTTCGGCGTAGGCGGCTTCTCGAAATCCCACCAGCGCGACCTCGTCGCCGGCTCGCGTTCCAGCGACCAGTGGTCGTTTGATGAGTTTTCCGTGGGCCGCGAGTTCCGCGAGCGCTTCGTCTTCGCTCATGGTTTTGATGCGATCGCGGTAGCCACCTTCGCGGTAGAGCTTTCCGGAGGTGTTGAACAGCTTCTGGATGGGCAGGCCGCTTCGTTTCCACAGTTTCTTCAGCTGGTTTTTCGATGGAGGGTTCTCCACGATGTCGACCAGCGAGTAGCCAATGCCCTGGTCGTTGAGCCAGCGAATCGCTTTCTTGCAGGTTCCACACTTCGGGTAGTGGTAGACGACGAGGGTCATGAGGGAGCGGCCGCGCTCGGTGATTGCTCCCTGATTTGTTCGTCGACGGTGGGAGCCGCTCCGCGGTATAGACGATCGTAGAGACGCGCGCTGCGCTCCCACGAGTTGTCGATGTTCATCGCGCGCGCGCGTAGCTGGGCAAAGGCTTCGGGCATCGCGAAGCTACCGAGCGCACGGCGCACGACCGCGAGCAATTCTTCTCCATCGTCATCGACCGTATGCGCAACGAAACCGGTTCCCGATTCGAGCTGCGCGTCGCAATCGACGACCCCTTCGCCAACTCCGCCGCCGCGAGGTACGATCGGTACGCAGCCATAACGCTCGGCCCGCTGGCGAAATGCGCTCGAAGCGGGAGCGGGGGTTGCGCCAAGCGGAACGCACAGCATCAAATCCGCGCCGCCGAGCAACCGATGGTAGAACGACGCGTCCGTTCCAGATCGTACTTGAATACGGTCCGGCCATCGCTCGGCGAGATCCCTCCAGGCCGACGCTCCCGCGGCATGCTCTTGCAACACGACCCATTGCATGTCGTTGCGTAAGATTTGCGGAGCGAGATTCGCTAGGCGATCGTGCGCTGCCGCGCCGTTCTCGCGAGACTGGCTTCGTCCACCAGAAGCGATGGCCCCCAGCAAAGGCACCTCGGACCGTACCGGCAGCCCCACTTCACGCTGCAGCGCAGCTTTGCAATGCGCCTTGCCCTGCTGGTCTACCGGGTCGAAACGCGCGGCGAGGCATGCGTCGGTCATCGGGTTCCAGATCGATCCATCGACTCCTGACGGAACAACCTCAACGTTCGACGTCGGCTCGACGCTGTGGTTGATGGAGCTCGCAAGCCCGCGCGTCGCCGCGGTTCGATGATGCGCGCGAGCCAGGCCTGCCTGGAACAATCGGTGTGTTTCCGCGTCCGTGCTCGCCGCACCCGGAACGTCGAACAACGTACCCACCAGCGTAACGTTGCCTGGCAGAGCAGCCGCGCCGAAGCAGGCGACTCCTTCGTAGCCAAACGCATGCACGGCATCAAAATCTGCTTCCGGAGAACCCAGAAGCTGTGCCACGGCATGCGCAAATACCTGCCGGCCAAGCGATTGCGATGAACCGCTCGGTTCACCATCGCATAGCGACGCGACAGGAAGGAATAGCTCGTCGTTGCCGATGAACATGAGATGGACCCCCGCGGAGGTACGGCCCGCATAGAGCTCACATCGAAACTCACGATCGGCCACCTCCACGTTCAGCGTGGTGAGCCGTCGCGCAAGCGAGAGCGCCGCGGGATCGATCTGCCGATAGAGCGGCGACAGCACGGTGACGCGATGGTCAAGCCCGCGCAGCGCTTTGGGCAACGCGCTACTGACTTCGGCGATCTCGGAGACCCCGCCTTCCGCGGCTCCGCCAGTCGTTCCGCCATCCGAGCCACCCCGACCATCCGAGCTGCCCCGACTACTTGAATTGCCACTGTGGGGCGCCATTTCCGGCGTGATAAAGAGGACATTCATCGCGCGCACCATACCGCCGCAGCCCGGCGAGGGCTACCGCGGCAGGGGCAGACCCGCGAGGGTGACAACGAATGCGACAAACCCGCGCTTCCCGCGTAGGCTGCCCCGAAATGAGTCAGAATATCGTCGCCATCTCCGGGTCGTCGGGTTTGCTCGGAAAATCGCTCACTTCAGCGCTCACCGAAGACTCCTGGGTCGTTCGCCCGATGGTTCGCGAACGCCCCCGCTCCGAGGTAAGCGGCGCGGTATATTGGAACCCAGTTCGCCAAGAAATCGACCCCGAAGGCCTCAACGGAGTCAGCGCGGTCATCCATCTGGCAGGCGCCAACGTCGCCGCAGGGCGGTGGACCGACGAGCGCAAAGCCGAAATTCGAGACAGCCGAGTTCTCGGCACCCGATTGCTCGCGGGAACGATCGCTCAGCTCGAACAGCCTCCCTCGGTGTTCGTCGCCGCTTCAGCGATCGGAATCTACGGCGATCGCGGCGCCGAACCGGTCACCGAAGAGTCGGCTCCCGGGTCGGGCTTTTTGGCCGATGTGTGCCGAGCGTGGGAATCGGAGATGGAGCCGATCGCGCGGGCGGGTGTTCGGCTCGTCGTCTTGCGCATCGGCATCGTGCTCGCAAAAGACGGGGGAGCCCTCGCCAAAATGATCACGCCGTTCTCGATGGGCGCAGGCGGCCGCGTAGGCAGCGGGGAACAATATATGAGCTGGGTGAGCCTGGCCGATGTGGTTCGCATGATTCGCTTCGCGATCGACCAACCCGGCGTTGAAGGTATCTACAACGCGGTGGCTCCCGAACCGGTCACCAATGAATCGTTTACGCGAACGCTAGGCACGGTGCTCAATCGTCCCGCCGTCGTTCCGCTCCCGGCTTTCGCGGCTCGTTTGATGCTCGGCCGCGAAATGGCGAACGCGCTCTTGCTCGGCGGGGCGCGGGTCATTCCGAAGCGCTTTGAAGAAGGCGGGTTTCAATGGCAGCACCCCGCACTCGAGCCCGCTCTTCGCGCGGCGATCGATGAGCCAGCGCGCGCTTGAGACGCGTAGAATGACGAGCCCTCTGATTCAACCCTTTCGATCCGCTGAATCGTCCCCGCTGCGGTAGTTCGGCTGGGTCGACCCCAGTCGGTTTCATTCTATGCCGGCCGCCGCGCATCGCTCGGTCGCACGTAGTGTGGCTCCAAGTTCGCGTTGTCGCTTGCTACGTCGGCTCCGCTCGCTCCGTTCGCCCAACGCGCGCGCCCTTGGCGACCGAGTTCACCTGCGCTCGGAGCTTCGATCGGGGAGGCCCAAAGAAACGAGGTTGCATGGTCGCCCAGCCCGCAGGTGATTTCCTCACGATATAATTCGGCGCCGTCTCCACCGATGAACACAGGCTCATTCGGTGCGCCCGGCCCAGTCCCAAACGGCCCAGTCCCGAACGGCCCAGTCCCAAACGGCCCAGTCCCCACTAGCCAAGCGCCAAAATCACTTGGCTTCCCATGCCAGGGTCCCGCGACGACATCCCCGACTCGTTCTCGCTCGGGCTCTCCCGATTTCGTCGAAACGGCATACGCCGCCGCATACACTTCGCCGCGGTAGGCTTTAGTCACCGAGACCACGGCGGGTCGCCAATCTTGAGGGCGCCGATCTTGAGGACGCCGATCTTGAAGACGCCGATCTTGAAGACGATGGTCCGGAGCCAGCGTGTCCAAAACCTGCGCTGCGACGACCGACAAACTGCTCACGCCGACGATAGGAATCTCTCGCGGCAAAGAAATTCCGTGGGCCGTAGCGAGCCCCACCCGAAGTCCCGTGAACGACCCTGGGCCGAGCCCCACGGCAATCAATTCAACGTGCTCAAGCGTCGTCGCGGTCGAATCGAGCATCTGCTGCACGTTCGGCAACAGAGTCTCCGCATGCTGCCCCCGCACGTCTACGCATACCTCCCCGCAAATGGAATCGCGTTCGAGCACCGCTACCGCGCAGTAGTTAGACGACGTGTCGAAGGCCAGAGTTCTCATCTCACCATCCTGGACCGCCCCAATCCTTGACCGAAACGGGCCCCAACGCTAGCGTTGCCGGCCGGGCGGAGCTACTTCCCCTGGGACGCCATTCGGCCCGTACGCACTTGGTCGCTGTGGAGCAGTTGGTAATCGTTGCGCAGTTAGTAATTTCGAAGGGTTGTAGATAATCCGCGCGGTTTGTCCGAAGCGGAAACGATGCGCTCATGCTCCAGCTCTTGCAACCGACCAGCGGCCAATGGGTATCCGCCGCGGTGAACCAGCTCGATCGGCTGCTCGCCGACCATGCCCACTGCGAGATGAAAGCAGCCCAAAGCGCGCTCAGCCTCGCCAGCCGGCACGGGGCCGAGGCACCAGAAATCGTGGGTCCACTGACCGAACTGGCGACGGAAGAAATCGAACATTTTCGGCAGGTGCACGGCCACGCCGACCGCCGCGGCATTCGAATCGACCCGCCTGCCGCCGACGACTACGTGCGAGCCCTCATGCGTCTCGCGCGGAGAGACCAGCAAGCGCCGATCCTGCTCGACCGGCTGCTGGTCTCCGCGCTTATCGAAGCCCGCTCGTGTGAACGTTTCCAGTTGCTGTCAAAAAGACTGGCCGAGAACGAACTGGGACCGTTCTATCGAGATCTGATGGAAAGCGAGGCACGGCATTTTCGGCTCTTCTGCCGCCTCGCCGAATCACATTTTGGCGCCGCAAAAGCACGCGCCCGGCTCACACTTCTGGCACAATACGAAGCGGACGTCGCGGCCTCGCTACCTCTGGGGCCCACGGTGCATGGATGACGGCCGAGGCCAACTCAAAACCCCAGACCGCGAAACCTCAGACGGAGCTGAACGCAATCACGAACGCCGGAGAATCTGGGTGGCAACGTTTCGCATCCAACGCCACCACCATCGGCGGCGCGGTTCTGCTCGCCATTTTCATTCGCATCGTGCTGTTCGAAGCGTTTGAAATCGATGGCCCATCGATGGAGCCCACCTTGCTCCACGGCGACCGCGTCGTGGTCGCGAAGTTCATGTATGGGCTCTTCCTGCCTCAAATGGACGAAGCCGTAACGACCTGGGGCGCGCCCGACGTAGGCGACGTGGTCATCGTCAAGAGCCCTGCCGACAACGTCGACATCGTCAAACGCGTGATCGGCGTGGGGGGGGACACGATCGAAATCCGCGATGGCGTCGTCCATCGAAACGGCGCACCCGTGCCCGTGGAAGAAATCGGCGATTGCCCTGAAGGAAACCAGAAAAACTACGACTCTACGTGCTCGACCTACGAGGAACGAATCGACGGCCGCGCGTATCGCATCAGCCGATCTCGGCACGAACCCCAATCGTCGCGCCCGCCCATCGAAATCCCCGCCGGCCACGTCTACGTGCTCGGAGACCACCGGGACCGCTCGAACGATAGCCGCAATCACCTCATCGCAGCCGTTCCAGTGTCGCGGATCAAGGGCAAAGCGCTCTTCGTCTACCTATCGCTAGAGGCCGGCGAATGGTTTCAGTGGTGGTCGAGGTCGCGGTGGGGTCGCTTCGGCATGAGTGTTCGCTAGCTCGCAAGGATTGGGCTGCCTACCCACGATGGCTGGGCTGTCTTACACGTGGAGCTGGGCTGTCTTACTCGGGGGGCTGGGCTGTCTTAGTCGGGGGGGCTGGACAGGGGGAACCTCGAGCCTCAAACTTTGGTTCGCAGAATGCCGCAATCAGCAGAGCAGGCGAAACGCAACCGGCTAGCCTCGGAGCGCGGCGCAATCAAAAAGGATGTTCCGGAGCAAGTCGCCTGGGTCTATCCGAGCCCGTACGCCGTAGGGATGTCGTCGCTCGGCTATCAAACGCTCTACCGCACCATCAACGCGCATACCCATCGGGCGGCCCATCGCGCGTTTCTCCCCGACCAGACGCCTCGTTGGGACGAGACGCGAAACCCCGCGCTCAGCACTTATGAGCTGGGCCGCCCGGTAGGCGACTATCCGGTCGTGGCATTTTCGGTCGCCTACGAACTAGAGCTCGCGGGCGTCGTTCACTGCCTTCGCCTCGCCGGCATCCCGATTCTCGCCGAGGACCGCGACGCCCGCGCCCCATTTGTCTTGGCCGGAGGCCCGCTCACCTTTTCGAACCCACTGCCTCTCGCTCCCTTCGCAGACGCGATCCTGATGGGCGAAGCCGATGAAACGGTTCACGACGCGTTGCGCATGATATTTTCGTCGTCGAACCGCCAAGACGCCGCAAACCAGCTCGCACGGGAAATTCCGAGCGCATTCGTCCCGTCCATTCACGGAAACGTGATGCCGCCCATCGCGCGAGCCGAAGACGAAGGCCTTCCCGCGTATTCTCAAATCATCACGCCGCATACCGAACTCCGCGACATGTTTCTCGTCGAACCCGAGCGCGGATGCCATCGTGGCTGCACCTATTGCGTGATGCGGCGCTCGACCAATGGCGGCATGCGGGTGGTCAGCGCGGATCGAGTACGGTCGCTCATTCCCGAGCACGCCACGCGAGTGGGCCTGGTCGGAGCGGCGGTGACGGACCATCCAGAGATCGAAGACTTGGTCGAAAGTATCGTCGACCAGGGGCGCGAAGTCGGCATTTCATCGCTCCGCGCCGATCGACTGACCGATCGACTGGTCAGCGCGCTGAAAAAAGCTGGCCATCGAACGCTCACGACAGCAAGCGATGGAGCAAGCCAGCGCCTCCGCAACGCGATTCAGCGGCGGGCCCGAGAAGACGTATTGCTGAACGCGGCACAACTCGCGCGGGCGCATGGCATGAAGCGCCTCAAGCTCTATATGATGGTCGGTCTCCCGGACGAGCGCGACGAAGATATCGACGAGCTCATCACGTTCGCGCGAGAGCTCTCTCGAATCGTGCCGCTCGCGCTGGGCATCGCTCCGTTCTGCGCCAAGCGCAACACCCCACTCGATGGCGCCCCGTTCGCAGGGATCGAAACCGTCGAACATCGGCTCAGCCGGCTACGACGCGGCCTGCAAGGCAAGGTCGACCTGCGCGCGACGAGCGCGCGATGGGCATGGGTAGAATACGTGCTCGCCCAAGGCGGAATGGCGGAGGGTCGCGCCGTGCTCGAGGCGGTGCAGTCTGGAGGCGCCTTTCGCGATTGGAAGCGTGCCTTCGACCGCATGCCGAGCGACCGACCCCGGCGCGCGCTGGTTCGCCCCGGAAACCGCATCGATCGCCGAGCGCTGCAGCTACGCGCGGATTCTTCGCCTTCCAAACGTCTTGGCGTTCGCTCGCTCCCAACGGTCCCGGCGAGGGAGTGATCGAACCATGAGCTTCGAAATCATCATGGCTGTGCTCGTCGTCGCCATAGGAATGATCGGCGTCGAATCTTTCAAGCCCGGTCGCCGCTGGCCAAAGGTGCCGTCGTGGTGGATTCGCGCAGGAATGCTCAACGCCGTGCAAGTAGGCGCAGTCTTCCTCGCTGGCGTTGCCTGGGACGGCTGGCTTCTTGAACATCGGCCGTGGTCAGCCGATCGCCTAGGAACCGTCGGCGGCGCATTCGCGGGATACTTCGTGCTGACCTTCGTCTACTACTGGTGGCATCGGTGGCGTCATGAGGTGACGTGGCTTTGGCGCATCTTTCATCAGGTTCACCACAGCCCGGCTCGCATCGAGATCATCACCAGCTTCTACAAACACCCCCTCGAGATTCTCGCCAACGGAGTGCTCTCGAGCGCGGTCGTCTATCTGGTTGTGGGGCTCGGACCAAGCGCGGCCGCGCTCGCGACACTGCTCACAGGTTTGGCGGAACTCGTCTATCACTGGAACGTGCGCACGCCCCACTGGCTCGGCTATCTCATCCAGCGCCCGGAGAGCCACTGCGTGCACCACCAAGAAGGGCTCCACAACTACAACTTCGCCGATCTGCCGCTCTGGGACATGCTGTTTGGCACATTTCACAACCCAAAAACGTGGAATGCCGCCTGCGGCTTTGGCAATCAGCGCGAACTCCGACTTGGCGCCATGCTCTTGGGAACGGACATCACCGCCTTGGGAACGGACACAGCGGAGCGCCCTCGTGACGACGCCTGATTCGCCCGCCTCTTCCGAGCCCACTTCGCCGCAGCCTATTCCTCGGCGGGTTCGCGGGACTCGATTTCGTGTCGACGCTGCGCTGCTGCTCACGTTGGGTGTACTGCAGATGGTGGGCGATCTCGCCGGCCTCGCGCCCCTCAAAGCCATCGCCGCAGCCACCGCAGCGTCGCCTGCGCCGAAGGTCTTCTCCGCGGTGCGCGGCTACGAAACCTATTCCACCGCCTTTTCGCTCGATTGGCGGGATGGATCGGGTGGCGCACAGCGCGAACCGATCACGCGCGAACGCTATGCCAAGATCGAAGGCCCCTACAACCGCCGCAACGCCTACGGAGCGATCGTCGCGTACGGCCCCGTGCTCTACCAAGGCAAACACTCGCGTCCTCTGTTTGAATCGGTCGCGCGACACGGCATCTGCGGCGAGGCCCCCTTGCTGCGAGAAATGGGTTTGCTCGGAAACATCGCACGCGACATGGCATCGCGCCGTCAACTCACGCTTCGCTATGTGCCCCGGGAAGGCGTCGTCATTCGCGGGCTTCCACTTCGCCTGGATGTGTCGTGCCCCTAGCCTCCGCGTCGCCTACCGAAGCAAGCTGGACCGGGGGCCAATACAGCGTCTTCCGCGTTCTCTTCGGTGCGTATTTGTTCGTGCACTTCGCGCAGCTATTGCCGTGGGGCGGCGAGCTGTTTTCAAGCCAGGGAATGCTCCCCGACGGTTCGCTTAGCCCCCTACTCTACCTTTTTCCCAACGTGCTGGCCGTAGCCGACAGCCCCGTCGCCGTGAACGTACTCATCACGCTCGCGGCCGCGTTGTCGATCCCGTTTGCGATCGGCTACCGAGATCGGTTGTGCGCAGTCCTCCTCTGGTACATGTGGGCCTGCCTCTTCGGCCGCAATCCACTGATTGCAAACCCGAGCCTCCCCTATGTCGGCGTCTTGCTTCTCGCCCACGCATTGCTGCCCTCCGCGCCCTATGGTTCTTTTGCCGGCCGCGGACGCCCCGACCCGCGCGGAACATGGCGCATGCGCGGCGACATCTATGTCGTAGTGTGGGCGCTGATGGCGCTCGGATACACCTACAGCGGGGTTACGAAGCTCGTGAGCCCTTCCTGGATCGACGGCAGCGCGCTTCAGCGTGTGCTCGAAAACCCGCTCGCGAGACCCACCGCAATCCGCGACTTGCTGAGCAGCCTGCCAAGCGAACTGCTCCGCCTCGCGACCTGGGGCGCCCTCGGAGCAGAGCTACTCTTTGCCCCACTCTCGCTCGTTCGACAGATTCGCAAGTGGCTTTGGCTCATCATGCTGCTGATGCATCTCGGGCTCATCACGCTGATCGATTTTGCAGACCTGAGCCTCGGCATGGTGATGCTGCATCTGTTCACCTTGAATCCAAAGTGGATCGCTCGAGCCGACGCCATGCACACCGAAACCATTTTCTACGACGGTCAATGCGGTCTTTGCCACCGCGCGGTACGTTTCGTGCTCGCGGAAGACCAACGAGGAGATACGTTTCGGTTTGCTCCGCTCGGGGGTGAAGCGTTCAACGAAACGCTACCCACGACCGAAGCGAACGCGCTGCCGGACAGCATCGTGGTGGTTCGCGCGGACGGCCGCGTGCTCGTTCGGTCTGAGGCGGTACTTCATATCATGCGACGGCTCGGAGGACTTTGGCGGGCGCTTGCGTTGCTCGCCGCCGTCGTCCCCCGAGCCCTTCGTGATCTCGCCTACGATGGAATCGCGACCATTCGCCACCGGCTATTCTCTAAGCCTGCCGACGTGTGCCCAATGATTCCGAAAGAACTGCGCACGAGGTTCCGTACCTCCAAATCAACCTAGCGCCCATTCGGATCCGACGCGTAACACGTAAGCGTCCCACGAATATGACAATCCCCGCCGTTCTTATCGTGCTCCCGGCAGCCCACCGACACCCAACGCCCGCCGAGACCTTCGATGGTTCTCTCTCCGCTGCGAAGCTCGGTGCGTCCCACGTTGCAGCGCCCATCCGATGTGTCGTCCGACTTGCGAACCACTTTGATGGTGTTGGGCGCGACTGATTGCAGCGTGCCCGAAGATACGGTGCCGTACTCCAAATTGCATGCTGCCACCGCGGAAACCGCGGTCATCCCGTAGGGACAGGCCACCCACCGCTGGCAACCGTTGTTGTTCCCCGTGACCTGACAGGAGAACGGTACATCTCGCAGGCTGCAGCTCGACACGGGCGGAGAGCCATAGGAAATGGTGCCGTCGTTGCAGGTCAACCGGTACCCACAGGCCGGCCCGCCGCGGCCGTTCTTGTAGAGATCAACCGACTGCCCGTGCTGAATGAAGTTCGAATGGTAGCCGCTCGACACGTAGCACCCTGCTGCCCTCCGGATATGCGTGCTTCCTGAAACGATTTCATTGTGGTCGACATAGTTCGGGCGGTTCGACGAATCGCCCCATCGAATCATGTCGTTCAACGTGGCTTGGCGCAGCGTCGCGCCTTGATAGATGCGCCGAGGGTAAAACTGGTTTTGCATGACCACGTTGTATCTCGCGAAGCTACGGTCACTGACGCTGCTCCCCCAAGGAAACCCTTCGTCGTCGTCACAGTACACTCGCCACCACGAATCGGTTCGCGAACCGAGATAGATGGCAGGATTGAGTGCTTTGTAGTTCCTGTAGTAGAAGACGTTGTTGATGATTTTGTTGTAGCTTGGCGTGCTGTGCCGAACGGTGCCTCCTTCGCCGCAGTTGCGGTAAATGTAGATGCCGCCCCCCTCCAGCGTAGAAAAATAGTTGTTGACGATGGTGTTGCCGCTCGAGTTGTCGATCGCCATCTCTTCGCGTTTTCGCGTATGAAGCCCCCACGCGTATTCTTTGCGGCTCGTCACGTGCAGAGTGTTGTTGCGCAGCACGTTTCCGTAGGACCCAGTATCCAGGTACACGCCAACGCTCTCCGCGCGCCCCGTCACCTCGCTATTGGTCACTGTCGTGTAGGTCACTCCGGGCGATATATAGAGCGGCGTACGCACACCCTGCCCAGTGAGCTTCATTCGATCGAGGGTGATTCTTCGTGGTGCGTTTCGCCGCAAACGCGAAACATGACCGCTGTCGCGTCGCGATGATTCTCGCACGTCGGGCGCCTCTCCGTTTCGCCCCATTCCCCAAATGCGAATCGATCCAAGCACATCGCATCGCCGAATCGTCACGTCGTGCGGCGCCGACCACGTAGCACTGCTGCCTGATCCGCTCTTGCGCGACCGAACTTCGATCATGTCCTTGTTGTGGTGACGCGTATTCGGTCCGCCGTTGAGCGTGGCCGAGTTGCAATCGAGGGTGAAGTTCGACGCCTCGGCGCCTTGGATGACAATTTTCTTGGTGATCGTCATGCCCGCCGGCAGCGTAAGGCCACACGTGAGCGCGAGCTCCGAGTTTCCAGATTCTGCCGTCTCGCGAAGCGACGCAATGATCTCGTCCCGCTGCTCCGGCGTACACGCGTCGGCGCGAACCGCGTTAGGAATCAAACTCAGCCCAAGCCCGACCAAACATACACTCGCAAATAAGTTGCGCATATCGTTCCTCCTGCATCCGCCTTTGTGCATGGCGCATGCCACGAGAAACGACCTTCAATAGCGGGCTTTTCTGACCTCAACCGCCCCGAGTGCGCGTGCCGCCCGCCCAAACAAGTGGGACCGCACGCGATCATCGAGCAAACAGATTCATGTCGCCGACGGCGCACCGAGCGCTGCCGCCGAATCAGATACCCTGCCCCCCGGCGCAGACGCTGACACCGACGCCGAATCAGACGCGGATTCCGAACCAGAACCCGACACTGATTCAGATGCCGACACCGAACCCGATGCCGATGCTGATGCCAAATCAGATACCGACGCTGATTCAGAATCAGGCGCCCAATCAGATCAGCGAATCAGAGTCTGCATCTAAGCCGGATTCCGGTTCGGCATCCGAATCAGATTCAGCGTCGCCGTCCGACTCAGCATCGGCGCTGGGTAAGCCACGAACCGATCGGAACACTGCTACCGCTGCTCTAAAGCACTGACTCAATTGGTTCGCTGCGACTCAAGTCGCATCCCATAGGGCAGCGGAATTTTGGTCTGAGCTTGAGCGCCCCGGCAGCGCAGCCCGGATGACGCACGCTAGTGCTTCGTTCGGGCGAGCAGGGGAGGTAAGCCAAGATCAGGGCAAAAGGCCGCTGCTCTACTAGAATGAGAGGCTGTCGGACTCACACGGCCCAAAACTAAACTGAGCCGTGTCGGTCGCTGCGCCAGCGGTCACGGTCACGGTGCCGTTGTAGGTCGCGACGTGGGGACAGTTGACGGTGGTTTCGAGCGCGTTGAGCGATCCCGTACAGCCGGTCACGGTTCCCGACACCGTGGGCGAGGTCGTACCGCCTCCCGCGAGCGTCACAGTGATGGTCACGTCGCTGGAGGTCCCGTTCGAGCATCCGGAGCCCGAATCCCAGGCCACGCGGCTGATGCTCAAGGTTTCGTCGCCCGTGCCGCCTCCTGACCCTGAATCTCCTCCGGTCGCGGTGGTCCCTGAGTCCACGGTGGTTCCGCCGCCGGTGTCATCATCGCCGCAGCCTGTGGCAAGCGCGATCAGACAAGCGAATAGCGGACTTACGAATCGAATGGAACGCTTCGGCATAGTTTCTCCTTCGACACCGTTCTCCATGGGTACGTCGTTCTCCACAGGAAGGTTGGGTCGGTTGGGTGGCAACCTAACGCAGAACACCACGATTCCGCAAACGAGCCACCATCCCGAATGCTCCCGAGGACACGAGACATTCGCCGATGCTTGACGACACCGCAGCATCGCTGTACTTGAATTGGGTGCGGTTTCCTCACCAGCGACAACAGCATGCTTTGATGCGCGTCATCGACACGGTCCAGTTCCCCGTGTCTATGCCACAGCTTCATACGCCGCAGCTTCGTATGCCGCAGCTTCATACGCCACTGTTTCGTACGACACAGTTTCGCTGGGTCCTACGCGTCATGCGTAGGCTGACGGAGGCGAGCGCACCCTTGTAGACCGATTTTGCTCCCCTCCACGGCCTAGTCCGCGGAGGGAGCGCGCCAAACAAAGCTCTCACGATCGCGGGCAGGCCAGAACGGCCAACTCATGCCCCCGCCCGCTCGTGCTTCGTCCGACTCACTGCCCAACACTCCAGCCGCGAACCTTCACAGTTCCTCGCCTGAGTGTGTTGCGGTCCGACGCTTCTCGTTCTATTCGCCCCGATTTCTGCGGCTGCTCTCCGTCCAGGCAACGTTTAGCTTTGGTTGGTCCCTCTACTTGGTCGCGCCAAAGTTCTACTCCGTTGAGCTGAATGCGACCGCGCACACGCTCGGGCTCATCAGCGCGGCGGGCGGTTTCGGAGCTGTCGTCATGATCCCAGTAGTCGCGCGCGGCATCGACTCCGTGGGCCGTAAGCCATTTCTCGTCGCTGGTATGGTGCTTTTGGGGCTTTCTTCCCTAGGCTACGTCGCGGTGGACGATGTCGGACCGCTGGTCTTCTTGGTGCACGCAGGCACCGGGGCGGCGTTCATTCTTACGTCCAACGCAACGACAAGCTTGGTCACTGACGTCTGCCCGCCGCGGCGGTTGGCACACGCGTTTGGCGTATTGGGAGCCGCGAACATGGCGATGAATGCAGTCGCCTCATGGCTCGCTGAACATCTTGCCGACGCGGGAGGCTGGACGAGCGTGTTCGTACTCGGGGCCATCGCGGGGTCTATCGGGCTCGCCCAGGCTGTCACTACGCCCGACTCGATGGTCCAGAACGCGTTGGTTCAAGGCGCAAGCCACCGACCGCGCTTGGCCCACCCGAACGCGTTGCTCTGGCGCCGAATCACGATCCCTCTTGTCAGCACCACCGCGGTGGGCGCGGCGTTCGTCGCGGTGTTTTCGTTTCATCAGCCGTTCGCGATCGAGCTCGGGGCAACCCATGTTCGTCCCTTCTTCACTGGTTTCGCCGTGAGCGCGCTGATCGCGCGAATCGCTTTTGGCAACATAGGTGACCGCCTGGGTCGACATGCTGTTTCATGCTTTTTTATCGCCATTTATGCTGTTTCTGCAGCACTCATGTCATTCATGCGAATCGAATGGCTGCTCGGATACGGCGCGCTATTTGGGCTCGCGCACGGAATCCTCTACCCCACGCTCAATGCCCTGGTGGTCGAACGAGTTCCGCCTTTTGCCCGCGGGCGAGCCATCACGCTGTACAACGGAGCGTTCTATGTGGGCGCGGCCGCGGGAGGTCTCGCGTGGGGCGAAGTCGGCGAAGCGTTTGGCTTCCCGGCCGTGCTCGCGGGAGCCTCGCTGGTCTCCCTCTTGGGCGGCTTGCTTTTGCTTTGGCGGCGCCGCTAGTCGCTCAGCTGGCGCTAGGAAACAAATGCCCGCGCAGCCTCGAGTGCGGCTTCGACCCAAACCCCTGGAGCGAGACCGAGCGCCATCACCGCAATGCCGCTGACGGTGAGCGCTGTGCTCACGTAGCCAGAGCGCATCGGAACCGCGACCGGCGCGCCTTCGTGCGGCTCTTTCATAAACATGAAGACGATCACCTTGAGATAGTAAAATGCGCTCACCGCGCTGGTGATGACCCCGAGAACGGCGAGCCAAACCATGCCATCTCCCGCGAGCACTGCGCTCTGAAAGGCATAGTATTTCGCGAAAAACCCGGCGGTCGGGGGCATCCCCATGAGGCTCAGCACGCCAACGACAAAGGGCAGCGCGGCCAGGGGATGGCGGCGACCCACCCCTGCGAGGTCGTCGTAGCTCACGACTTCCTTGCCGTAGCTTCCCATGAGGATAAGCGAGCCGAACGCGAGAACGTTGGACACTGTGTAGGCCGCCAGATAGAACAGCAGCGCGCTGACGCCCGCTTCACCAACCCGAAACGACGCACAGAGCGCAACCAGCGCGTAGCCCGCGTGGGCGATGGAAGAATACGCCAGCATTCGCTTGACGCTCGACTGAGACACCGCGGCTACATTGCCGATGACCATGGTCAGCGCGGCAAGCCCGGCGATCACGGGAGGCCAACCGGTGCTTCCGCTCGCGCTCAGCTCGTCGCCGAAGAGACCCACGAGCACTCGAGCGAGCACCGCGAAGGCGGCCGATTTGACGGTCACCGACATGAAGGTGGTCGCGGGAGTCACCGCGCCTTCATACGCATCTGGGGTCCACATATGAAACGGCGCCGCGCTTACTTTGAACGTCAGACCCACGATAAGCAGCAACATCGCCACGATGGTAAGCGGCACGTCAGATTGGCCACCCGAAACCGATTCGGCGATGCCGGCGAAATCCGTGTGCCCGGTCGCTCCGTAGAGCAAGGCGCTCCCGAAAAGCAGCACGGCCGCGGCGAATCCGCCGAGCAAAAAGTACTTTGCGGCTCCTTCAGCCGCGCGGGCGCTGGTGCGACGAAACGCAACCATCGCGTACGCGCCGAGGGACATGGTTTCTAGACCGATGAACAGGGTCAACAAGTCTGCGCTATGCGCGAGCACCATTCCGCCAAACGCACTGAACAACAAGAGTACGTAGAACTCGCCGCGCTCGAGCTGGTGCTCCTGCAAATAGCCCCCGGCGAGCAGCGCGGAAAACGCGCCTCCAACGCAGATCACGGCGTCGAAGAAGAGCGCCATGCGATCGAATGCCAGGTAGCGTGTAAGCGTTTCGGGCAAACCGCGAGGCGATACGTCGAATACGATGCAGGCTGCCGCCAATGCGCCTGCGGTCGCTAGGGTGACCGCAGTGAGAAAGGCGAGCTCAGCCTTCTTCGAGAGCACGTCCGCGAGCATGATCGCGAGCCCACCGAACACCACCAACACCAGCGGTGCGGTCAAGTACTCAGCTGTCATCGCGGGTCTCCTTTTGTATCCGCGGCTGGCCCCGGAACACCAGCTTGCGCGACCGGGCGCGAAGGGGCGCTACTTGGTTTTGCCGTGCCCGAACCCTGCTTACTTGGCGAACCTTGTTGACTGGGCGAACCCTGTTTACTGGGCGAACCCTGTTTAGGCTGCGCTGGACCGCCTGCGGGAACGGCGGGGTCCGGTCGAAGCAAGCGTTCTGCGTCGTTCTGCCGGCAGGCCAGCCACTTGGTGTTGAAGTCGCTCAGAAACGTCTGCACCGCCGGTTCGGTTCGTTTGAGAAATGTGTTCGGGTAAAGGCCGATCCAGAACACGAGCACCAACAGAGGTGCCAGCACCAGATGCTCGCGGGCCGTCAAGTCAGGCAGCCGCTCATGCTCAGGTTTCGATAGAGGGCCCCAGAACATTCGGAGCACGACATGCAGCATGTAGATCGCCGCGAGAATGACGCCAGTCGCGGCGAAGAGCGTGAGCAGACGTCCCCATCGGCCAAATCCGATAAAGCTCTCCGATAGAAACGCGCCGCTCATGATCATGAACTCACCAACGAAACCATTCGTGCCGGGGAGCCCAACGGAACTCATGGTAACGATCACAAATACGGTCGTGTACCAGGGCATCGACTTGGCCAAGCCGCCAAACGAATCCAGCTGGCGCGTGTGCAGCCGCTCGTAAATGACGCCGACGAGAATAAACAGCGCCCCCGTGGACACGCCGTGATTGATCATTTGCAGCACCGACCCGGACACCCCGTGGGTGTTCATCGCGAATAGACCCAGCACCACGAACCCCATGTGGCTCACGGAGCTGTACGCGACGAGCTTCTTCACGTCTTTCTGCACCCACGCGCAGTACGCGCCATAGATGATTCCGATGACCCCCAGCGCGGCGACGCTTGGGCCCACGTACTGGGTTGCGAGCGGAAAGAGCGGAATGGCGAAGCGAATAAATCCGTAAATGCCCAGTTTCAGCAGCACCGCGGCAAGAATCACCGACCCGCCGGTGGGGGCCTGAACGTGCGCATCGGGAAGCCAAGTATGAAACGGAAACATCGGCACTTTGATGGCGAACGCGAGCGCGAACGCGGCAAAGAGCCACAGCTGAACTTCAAATGGAAGCACGACCCGGTGCAGCTGCTCGAGGTCGAAACTGTATTGGCCGGCCAGCGTCTTGTACGTTGTCGCGACATAGAGAATCGCGACCAGCATCAACAGGCTGCCCGCCATGGTGTAGATGAAGAACTTCACCGCCGCGTAGACGCGGTCTTTGCCACCCCACACGCCGATGATGAGGTACATCGGCACGAGCATGAGTTCCCAGAAGATGTAGAAGAGGAACAGGTCGAGAGACACAAACGCGCCGATCATCCCCACTTCGAGAAGAAGAAAGGCGAGCGCATACTCTTTCACCTTCGTCTGAATGCTGGTCCACGACGCGTAAAGCGCGATCGGAGTCAGCAACGTGGTGAGAAGCACCAACCACAAGCTGATGCCGTCTACGCCCACCTTGTACGATATGCCCAGACTTTCGATCCACGAGACTTTCTCGAGAAACTGAAACTCGGCGCCGGTGTAGTCGCCACCCAGCAACCACAGGCTGAGGACAAAGTTGATCACCAGCGCGCTCACCGAGAGACGACGAATCGCGGCAGGCCATTGACGCGGCATGAAGAGCACCGCGAACGCCGTGACGAGCGGTACGCCCAGCAACACGGTGAGCAGCACTTCGGCCAATGCGGGCTGATGAAAAAGGGAATCTGTCATCGAACGACCTCCGCGCGCGCGCCTGCGGGAGCCGCCACGTCGATGGTCACGTCCACAGTTTCACGGGCCACGTTGCCAAATGCATTGCGCACCTCGAGCGTCGCCTGAACCACCGGGGCGATACGCATCGGAACTTGACCGATACGCAACCGGCTTCCCGCAGGAAGACGAACTTCCTTCTCGCTCACTAATTTTCCCCTCGCGTACACCGCGGCGCTATTTGGCCGGATGACCACCTCGTTGCCCTCCACGCGTACCGCGGGAGGGAGCGCTGCGTCGCCGGAAACCTGCCAATCCGGACCCAGCACCTCGGGGTCGAGAACCACCGCGTGCTCTGAGAGCGGGATTTCGATGTCCTCTCCGAGAATCGCAGCCGCCACCAGGATGAAACCACGGAAGTCATCCGGCGTGTAGCGGTGAGACGCAGAGGTCTCCGATCCGAACGTCTTCGATCCGAACGTGGAGCTCGCGTGCTCTCCTGATGGAACCTCGAACGTACCGTCGGCGTTCAAATCCCAGCGGTATTCATAACCGAGACCGCGACCCGCCGTGAACTCCACGTTTTGTCCCTTCACAACCGGCATCACGTCCGGATGAGGGCTCCAAAACCAGAGCATCAGCCCCGCCACCCCGAGCGCCATGACAAACCCGTAGGCATGCATCACACCGGTCTGAGCCCGAGTCAGGATGAACGATGACAGCGTCACCAGGCCGCTTGTGACTTTGGTCAACAACACATCGACGAAGGTTTGGTCGATCCAGGCGCAGATCCGCGCGAGCCCTTTGACCGGACGAAGCACCACCGCGGCGTAAAGCTCATCCACCCGCCACTTGTCCTGAAGGAACGAATACAGAGATGCGGGCGCTCCCGATGCGATCGGGTCAGACGATTTGTTCGCGTACATCGAGTAGGCGAGGCCAATGCCCACCGCCATCGCGGAGACCCCCGCAATGAACGCGATGTTCACCGCCGTCAGCGGGTCGCCGCCGGCTGGAGTGAACTCGACGTGGGCCAACGCAGGCTTGAGCCACTCGCCCCATACATGAGGAAGATGCGCTCCAGTAAAGGGCAGCAAGTGGGGCAACCCAAGCCATCCCACGCATACAGCGCCGACCCCCAGCACAACCAGCGGACCAGTCATGCTGGCGGGAGATTCGTGGGGTGAAGCGTCGTAACCATGTTCGCCGCTTCCATGCGCCTCACTTCCATGGCCGTCGCTCGCTCCAGCACTTCGGTACTCTCCGGTGAACGTCAGAAAGTAGAGGCGGAACATATAAAACGCGGTGAGCGTCGCGGCGATCGCGAGGCCACCAAAGACAAACCAACCGATCGAAGGGGAGAGGAACGCAGCGTCCGAAGCGACGCCAAGCTGCGCTGCGCCGAGTAATATTTCGTCTTTCGAAAAGAACCCGCTGAACATCGGCACGCCGGCAATCGCGCAGCAGCTGAGGAGGAAGGTGATATGCGTGCGCGGAAGGATCGAACGTAGGCCACCAAGCTTAAATATGTCGGCGTCGCCATGTGCTCCGACCGCGTGCATGACCGAGCCCGCTCCGAGAAAGAGGCAGGCTTTGAAAAACGCATGGGTGAATACGTGAAAGAACCCAGCGGCGAACGCGCCGACGCCGACCGCGGCAAACATGAATCCGAGCTGGCTCACCGTGGAGTACGCGAGAATCTTCTTCATTTCCCGCTGCGCAACCGCGATGGTCGCCGCGACCAACGCAGTAAGCGTTCCGACCACCGCCACGACGCTCATCGCGACCGGTGACTGCACGAATACCGGGGATAGCCTACAACAGAGATACACCCCCGCGGTGACCATGGTGGCCGCGTGAATGAGCGCCGATACCGGCGTCGGGCCGGCCATTGCATCCGGCAGCCACACGTACAGAGGGATCTGCGCGCTCTTGCCGGTACATCCGAGAAAAATGAACAGACACGCGACGGTAGCAAGCGTGCCGGCTTCCCATCCGGCCAGAGTGAACGCGCCGCTATAGGAACTATGGTTGATTGAAGCAAAGTCGAACGAGCCGGCCACCGCGACCAAAATGAACATGCCAATCAGCACGCCAAAATCGCCAATGCGGTTCACGACGAACGCTTTGCGACCAGCCGCTGCGTAGGCCGGCGTCTCGTACCAGAAGCCGATGAGCAGATAGGAGCAGAGGCCCACGCCCTCCCAACCGATGAACATCACCGGGAGATTGCCGGCGAGCACGAGCACCAACATCGATGCGCTAAAGAGGTTCAGGTACGCGAAGAATCTCGCGAAACTTCGGTCGTGGCTCATGTAGCCGAGGCTGTAGATGTGAATGAGCAGGCCGATGCCGGTCACCACCAGCGTCATCACCCCGCTCAGCGCATCGAACACAAACGCGATATCGATGGGAACGGCGCGGCCCCGCAGATGAATGGAAAACCATTCGTAGAAGCTGTACTGGAGCGGGACAAACTCGGCGTCGCCCTCCGGCTGCATGTCCAGCAATCGGAGGAACGCGACCACCGCGAGAAAAAACGAAAGACCAATCGTGCCCACCCCAACGAGGCCCACCATTTGGCGATCCGCAAATCGGCCGAACAAACCGTTCACCACGGCGCCCGCCAGCGGCAGAAGCACGATCCAAAGGAGCATGCGCTCTACGGCAAAGTTATCGAAAATTTGTTCCAACACAGAGTTGTTCCCGCCGTTTTGAGCGCCCGCTAATGCCTAAGCGCGTCTGCCTTGTCGGTCTCCACGGTTTTTCGCAGACGATACAAGCTGATCACGATGGCCAGCCCCACCGCCGCCTCTGCGGCCGCGATGGCAACGACAAAAAACGCCATGATCTGACCGTCGTGTCGTTCGGGGTAGAACCGGTTGAACGCGACCCACACCACGTTGACTGCGTTGAGCATCAGCTCGATCGACATCAGCTGGATGAGCAGATTGCGGCGCACCAAAAAACCGACCGCACCCGTCCCAAAGAGCACCGACGCAAGCGCGAGGTACTCGCCCACCCCGATGCTCACGAGTTTCCTCCGGACCCTGCAGCGTCCCCCAAGGCAGCGTTCGCAGCCGCTCGCTCATGACGAAGCTGACGCGCCCGAGCGGCTTCTTCGGGGGTTCGTCCGCGCGCGACGGCAACCGCGCCGACAATCGCCACCAGCAGGGTGATCGATACGAGTTCGAAGGGGACCCAAGCCTCTCTGTAAAGCGCCCCTCCCAAACCTTCCACGGTCCCGTAGTGGGCTGGGGATTTTCCAAAAAACGCTTCGTAACGACCGAGCGCGACCGCAATGGTAGACGCAACCATGCCGATCACTGCCACGCTCATCGCGCGCAGCGAAAGGCCTCCCGTGCTGCTCGGCACCCAGGTCGCCGGGCCGATAAGCATGATCACAAATACGAACAGCACGACGATGGCTCCGGCGTAGACGAGCAGCTGAAGCGCCGCGAGCAACTCCGCGTGCAAGCCCAAGTACAGACCGGCTAGCGCGATGATGTGAACAAGCAATGACATCGCGGCGCGCAATGGACGACGCGCCGTCACCGTGCCGATCGCGCCGGCCACCGCGAACGCGGCGCAGACCCAAAACAGCGTCATGTTGGACGTACTCACGCCGCCACCACCTGCTTACGGGTGCTGTCATCGAGGCTGCGCTCATCCGGTAGTCCAGTACGAGCCGCTTCGAGGAACTCGTCGCGAAACTTTCGCACCAAGCCGTGAAGAGGCATGGCTGTTCCGTCCGCAAACGCGCAGATCGTGTTGCCGGTCATGTTGTTCGCGATGTCGACCAGAAGATCCACATCAGATTCCTGTCCTCGACCCGCGCAGATATTCTCGAGCACATCCACCAGCCAGCCCGTTCCTTCCCGGCACGGCGTACATTGCCCGCAGGACTCATGCTTGTAGAAACGCATGAGGTTGCGGCACGCGTCGACCATATTGACCGATGAATCCATCACGGTCGCGCAACAGGTCCCGAGCATCGTGCCAAGCGCGCGATAGGTGTCGACGCCCATAGGCACGTCGATTTCGCTTTTCCCGTGCCATTCGTGGAGCGGGTGGTCCGCGTTCGGCGCATCAACCTTCCAGTCGGGGCGCAACACGGGCGTTGAGGATCCGCCAGGAACGACCGCCTTAAGGGGCCGATCGTCGTGCAGCATGCCGCCCCCGAAATCCTCAATCAGCTCCCGCATGGTGATGCCGACCGGCGCTTCGTACACGCCCGGCTTTTTCACATGACCGCTAATCCCGTAGAGCCGAACTCCGCCGTCCTTTTCGAGGCGACTCAGCGAAGCCCATGCCTCACCTCCCATCGCGACGATATCCGGTACCGCGGCGATCGTCTCAACATTGTTGACGATGGTGGGCATTCCAAACACGCCTTTGATGGCGGGAAACGGCGGCTTCAACCGTGGCTCGCCTCGTCGACCCTCAAGCGAGTTAAGCAACCCCGTTTCTTCACCGCAGATGTACGCGCCGGCGCCCGAGTGGGTGTAGATCTCAATCGAATGGAGCGTCCCGAACGGGCGCTTGCCGACGTAGCCTTTGGCGCGTGCTTCCGCGAGCGCCGCATCCAATCGATCGATGGAGAAGGCCAGTTCGCCGCGCACATAGATGTACGCCACGTGGGCCCCGATGGCGTAACACGCAATCAATATGCCTTCGATAAGCCGATGCGGATCGCTCTCCATGATGGTGCGGTCTTTGAAGGTCCCCGGCTCGCTCTCATCAGCGTTCACCACGAGGTACACTTGCTGGCCCTTTTGGGGGTTTAGAAATCCCCATTTCACGCCAGCCGGAAAACCCGCGCCGCCACGACCACGAATCTGGGCTTTCTTTACTTCTTCCTTGATATTCTCAGGCTTGACGACGGTGAGCGCTCGCCGTGCCACGCGATATGCGCCGGCGCGTTCTGCGACCGGAAGGGTCCAGCTCTGCTCGAGCCGATATCGCGACGTGAGAAGGGTTCCGTCGGGTGACGGGGGAATCGTATTTCGAGGCGGGATGGTACCGCTGGGAGGAACCGTGCCGCTGGGAGGAACCGTGCCGCTGGGAGGAACCGTGCCGCTGGGAGGAACCGTACCGCGGGGGAGAACCGAACCAGCACCAGGCGTCGACGTAGGGCGAGCGGGCGGTTTCGAGCTTCCCGAAATAGAGCCGGCCGGAGGTACGGCGGATGGTGGCTTGGGAGGCTCGCTGTCGCTCATGGCTCTACCCTTCGTGCGCGGAGCGCGGAGTGTTGTTGGCGTGCTCGTCGATGATCTTGTCGAGCGTCGCAGTGTCCAGGTTTTCGAAATAACGCTCGTTGATTTGCACCATCGGAGCCTGCCCACAGGCCGCGAGACATTCAGCTTTGAGCAATGTGAACTTCCCGTCTTCGCTCGTCTCGCCGGGGCGGCAGCGGAACCGACGCTCCAGATGTTCTTGAATACACTTCGCGCCTCGAAGATCGCAGGACAAGGTCCGGCAGACCCAGACTACGTTGGGCGCGACCGGCTCTTCGAAGAACATGGTGTAGAATGTCACCACGCCTTTGATCGTCGCGGTGGATAGATTGAGGCGTTCCGCCACAAAGGTGATCACCTCAGGGCTGATCCACCCGTGCTGCTTCTGGCAGAGCCATAGAACCGGCAACAGCGCTGCCCTCGAATCAGGGTAGCGCGTGAGAATTTCTTGGACCTGCTGTTCTCGCTCTTGAGTGAGGGCGAATGCCATAGCGGAGTCTCGGCGGTCGGACGCTAGGCCTCGAGCGCGGCGCTGTCAAGGGTCGCAAGCGCCAGGTTCCTGGTGAAAGGCCAAGGGTCGCGACAGGCTGAGCGCGCGCCAAGAAAGATACTTCCATCCGTGAGCGGTACCGGATAGCTTAAGGACGCGTAGCGCTGCCGGTGGAGCCGCGCGTGCGCGTACGCTGAGAATGAACGGAAACGGACGCCGCGCATCGACAACGCGCATCAGTAAAGACAGACGTACAACGACAGAGAACGTGCGCGGCGATCGCAGGCCAGGGGGATCTTAGTGACTGTTTATTGTCCGAATTGTGGCAAACCCAATACTGACGAAGCCACCAAATGCGTGGCGTGTGGGCACGAGCTGAAGCCCAAAAAGGCGGCTGGAGGTCGCTTCAAAGGCACCATGATGATGAGCAGCCTGAACGCGCCCACACCGCCGGGAAGCGCTTCGAGCCCGCAATCCCCCGCATCACCGCAGTCCCCCGCATCACCTGGTGCAGGCGCGCCAAAAGACAATCCTCCACCCGCCCAAGGCAGCGGTCCCGTCCAAGCAGGGTCCCGCGGATCCAAGAAAAACCTCGCGTTCCAAGCCACCATGCTAGGCCCCATGGTGCCCCCCGGAGGGAGCAGCCCCCCGGCTGGCGGCGGCGCCCCCCAGACTGGCGGCGATCTCGGCACGCCCGAGCCGGCGTTTGGATCGCCGCCAGGCGCGGGCGCAACAGGCTCGAGCGGAACCACCGCGCCGGGCGGGTTCAGCGCCACGGAGAGTCCGGCAAGCTCCGGGGGCGCCTCCGATGCGAGCACCAGCGCATCGGCGGGCACGTTCTCCAGCAGCTCGGCGCCCTCTGGCGGCTCGGCGAGCGCCTCTTCGGGAGGCGGAGCGGCTTTTGGCAGCAGCGGCGCGGGCGGAACTGGGGGCGGAGGCTTTCAAACCCCGCCCGGATCCGGCGGCCTCGGGAAAAACAAAAAGACACTTATCTGGGTCGGCGTCGGCTGCCTCGTGCTGCTCCTCGTGGCCTGTCCGCTCGGGATATGGATCGCGTGCTCGCTCGCAGCATCCAAGGCAGAGGAATACAAAGAAGCGGCCGCCGCGGCGCCCGCCCGCATGACGCTGAGCATGTCGCTCGCGATGATTCAGAATCGCTGCGCGAGCGACCCCAGCGGCGCGGCCGCCGCGAGCTACTTTCATCCTCAAGTCGCCGATGCGCTAAGCCCTCAAATCTGCAAGTTGTCAGAGCAAAAAGTGTCGGCTTTTTCGGACCCGGAGCAATCCACTGCGGAAGCTCTCTCGGGCACCGATGAAGACTCACGAGCCACCGCGCTGGGGCTCGACCCGAACGATTGTTTCCGATTCGCGGCCGACTCAACCAAGATCGTTGCGTGTACGGTGCCCGAAGGCTTTAAGATTATCCATCTTGAGCCGTAAATGTGGCGAATCGAGTTCGACCCGGGTGATGCCGTTCTTTCGATCCGACTGACTGAAAGCACGACCTCGGAAGAACTCAGAGAGCTTTCGGACGCGCAGCAACGTGCTTTTGACGCCACTCGAGAAACCCCCTTTCGGCTGTTCCTAGACCTTAGGGGTTTGCTGTCTCTGGACCCCGAATGTGGTCGGTTGGTCCGCGAGCTGCGACGCAGTGCATCCATGCAACCTGGCTTTCGTGGCTGCGCCGTGCTCGCCGAGCAGCCCACCCTGCATGAACGAGAGTTCGCCCGCGCGACGAATGCGCTCAATTCCCCGACGGACGGGCACGAACTCGTCACCGTAAACGAAGCAGAGGCTCTTCAGTTTCTGCGTGCTCCCTGGTAGCCAAGATCGCTGTCGGATCGGCGGTTTCCCGGTAACTGTCAGGGTGTCTTCCGAGACCCCCTCGATTGGTGAACTCAGTCCACCAATCTTCACCCCTACCGTAGGAATCGCTTCGCTCGGGCGGATCGGGCTGCCGCTGCCTTGTACAAGACTGTTCCTGGTGAGGTTAGAAAAGGGTGGATGAACGGTTACGTTTCCCGAACCGCGCTCATGGATGACGAAACGCCATTCGAACACGTACTTCGGTGTGGTCGAGCGGCGCGCTTCGGGAAATCACGACGCAATCTTCGCGGGGCGCTCCAGGGCCTTCACACGAACCGACGCCGAGTTCGAGTGGACCGACGTGAGAGTCTCGGAACCCATTGAGCGGGGGCGCACGGTGAAACCTCTCTGTATTCAGACCGAAGACCTCTGGAGTCGTCGCCACGCGCGTTACCTCCGCACTTAGAACACCGGAGGCTGACCGCAGCGGAGCAAAGAGCGTGGCTTCGAGCGAACGTCCACGCATGCTTGCTTCAGCGCTGACGGTGCGTCGCGCCCAGCGATCGAATTTGAGAAAACGACCGCGGTAGGGTTCAAAAAGCTCAGCGGCTCGCGCGCGCTGCTTCGCCGCCGACGACACCGGAGCAACTTCCACACCGCGGCCGTCGCACGAACAAAGCAGCCATATCGCAACGATCCACGCAGCTCGCAAAACGCGACGTCGCAAAACCCTCACGGGAGAGAAGATACTTCAAAAACGCGAATCGCACGGCGATCGGAATCGCATGCCCTAATGACCCAGCTGGTCGCAGGCGCGCTGGCTGCCAGCGAAACACTCCGCCTCAAGCGATGCGCCCTCAGGCTCAGGTTCTTCGTCTGGGTCGAGTGCGTTCTGATCGGAGGGGTGGGCCACTGGCTCCGGTTCGCCCTCGGTCTCTAGGGAAGACGAAGGCCGCGTCGTGTTTTCGTCGCGACGTACGTCCGCTTCGCAATCGCATCCCGAGCTCAGGGCGCAAGAACACCACATGATGATCGCGAAACAAAGTTTCTTCGTTCGATCGCTCATGGCCCTGAATGGTATTCTGCGAGAATGCTTGGGAAGCCGCCCACAAAATTCGAAGAAATTGTTCGGCTTCGTTCGCGCGAGCTTGAATCGATCATGAAACAGGGCATAAAACCCGTGCCCGAACTGCTCGCGGGTTGCGAGTTTCGCGGATTCAATATTCTCCGTGTTTCGTGGTTGCTCGGGTTTCAAAAATTCGTGAAGGGTTTTTGGATCGACGAATCCGGCGATCTCTTCGGCTACAATCTCTTCGTCCGCGACGCGCGGGGCGGCGTAGCTGCTCCTTGGCAGCCCAAAGCGTCCGGCCCGTACCAAGGACGTCATGGATTCTATCGCGTCGAGCGCGAAGGTCGCAGCCGCTACTCGGACTATCAGAACGCGGTGTTGTTGAACTACGGAATCGGCCGCAACCACGTGCTCAATCCAGAGCGGCTGATCCGAGATTATCTCGTTCAGGTTTCTCCTGAACACGACGGGCTGTTTCTCGGCAAGGCCTACTTGGATTTCGGGTTGTTCCGTTTGTTTTCAAACTTCTTCCTGCTCGAACGAATGCGCCGAACGTAAGGCAGAACTTTCTTCCCTGAAGGTGGTCCAAGCACGCACACTGTGCCACTTCGTGCCAGACCTGAGGCCGTTTCCTGGATGTTGGGAACGAATACGTAAACATCTGATTATAATACACAAACATCCACACCGAAAAACTCGGCATGCTCCTTGCTCGTGTCTCGGATACGTATCCGACGATATCCGCGAAGGGAGAATGTCATGTTTTGGCACAAACGAATTTTGCTCATTTCTTTGGGAGCCCTTTGCGGTTTGGCCGCCACACCACGTGCCGGGGCTCAAGACGGTGTATTCGCCTACCCCGACGTCGGGCTGTCGCTTCTCGGAGGCGCTGCGCTGACGCTGGATACGCAGGAATCAGGCGGTGCCGACCAACGCCCTGTCGGGAGCGTCGCATGGTCGCCGGACCATGCGAACCAGGAGCGTTCTAGCCTCGACCTCAACGCGCGAGAAAACAGGCTCGGGCTCCCGATCGCAGCGCTGTCGATCAGCGCGACGGCGACCGTCGGATTTGGGCTGGCCACGATGATCGAAGCATGGTCGGATGCATTCTGTTTTTCTCCGGGCGACTCGTCGTGCCGCTCTTCCTCGGATACTCGGCGACTTCGGTTCTACGCAGTTTCCACCGTGCTCATGAGCGGAGCCGTCGTGGCATCGACTATTTGGTTGATTCGGAGGGCACGTCGACGTCGCGCCGCGAAGCGACAGCTCGCTCTTCACACACGCGCTTCGGCTACGGGAGCGATGCTGACTTGGTAGTCGCGCAACCCACTTAGAAGGTCCCAGCGATACGCAAACCACCCCCGCCGATCGACGTCCCCGAGCCAGCTACGGCGCCGGCCCCCGAAAGCACGGTCGGAGTCAGCTGAAAGCTGCGGGCTTGGTGGGCACGATGGCCTCGCGGGCTTTGGCCGTCCCGATAGCGTTGCCACACTCGCTCTGGGCCCGAACGAAAGATCCACGAAAACGTGCCCCCCAAAAGACCAAGCCCGGTGATGATGCCTCCGGCGATCCATCCAAAGCGCTCTTGGTCGCTCGGCATGTCGGAGAGACCGGTCGCCAGAAGAACCGCTCCGCCACCCAGCGCGCCAGCGAAACCACTCACGATCGATGCGTAGCGCGCAGCTTTCGCTTGTTCCGCGAGACCTTTGAGTTCGCCCTCGAAGCGTCCAAGCTCGCGCGCCGTCAGTCCACCCGCGCGCGCTCTCTGAAATCGAACATAGCGACGCTCCGCCTCGCCGAGCTGGGAGAGGGAAAAAAGCGAACGACCGATGTTGGTGGCTCCCATGCCAATAAGCGCCGTCGCGCCGAGCGCTTGGTAGCTGCCGTCGAACCTATCTTGATCAAGTGCGACCCAGAAGCCCAAACCCACAAGCGCTGGGCCTGTGATCAGGCCGGAGATTCCAGAGAACCTGCGGCTGCCTTTTCCTCGACGCGCCAGATGTTCGAGCCATGCTTCGAGACGTTTGCCGTCCGCCTCCTGCGCCGAGGCTGCCGAAACAGGCGCAAGGCGAACGTGCGACAATGGCGTGTATTCAGCGGCGGCATGGTCCGGAGTGTGTGCGATGGCGACCGCGGCCAGCGCAAGCATCGGAATCCTTGGCGAGGACAAAGTCATGGGTTCTCCCGTGTTTCTTATCTGGAGAGACTTAACGCGCGAGCATGCGTTTTGTTACAATAAAAACTCGATTGAGATCCGTATTAAAGATTGGCGCGAAACACCGCCCCAAGCCCACTTGACGCCGGGCAAGGCAGCCACACATTCGTCGCGCCAAGGAGCAAGTTCATGTCTACAGTTTCGAGCTCTTCGTCTGACCCCTGGGAAGTCGAAGTCTTCTACGATGGCGAATGCCGCCTGTGCGCCGGCGAGATCGACATGCTCAAACGGCGAAACAAACGAAATCTCATTCGCTTTACCGACATCGCCGACCCCGATTTCGATGCAGCAAGCTACGGCTTCGATCATCAGACACTGATGGCGCGAATCCATGCACGAACGCGCAACGGAGAATGGATCGAAGGCGTAGAAGTCTTTCGGCGCCTTTACACCGCCATCGGCCTCGGACCGATCGTGCAGGCCACCCGATTGCCGGGCATCCGCTGGGCCCTCGACCGAGGCTACGACATCTTCGCCCGCAACCGCCTCCGCCTCACCGGCCGATGCGAAAACGGGGTATGCGACACCTCCGCACGCACAAAGCCTCAAGCTCCATCGACGACCGAATCGACGACCGCGTAAACCGGAAACGGACGCCGACGCGGTACCCAAGACCGGTGAATCTGACACCGACACGGGTGCAGACGCTGATTCAGAATCAGCTGCCGAACCAGATGATGCGTCCACATCTGCATCGGAATCGGAATCTACCTCGGCGTCTGATTCTGAATCAGCATCGGCGTCTGTGTCGGTATCCGAGTCCGCGTCAGATTCAGCGGGTCCGGCTCGGCTTTGACTCTCGGTCCAACCATCAACCCATCTGATCGCTGCTCCTGCTTGCGTTGATCGAAATCTCTCAGCAGGAAGACATCCGACGAACTCCCCGGCAACCATGTCACGTGCCTCCTGGCGGGGGAGTTTGGGTGAATCGGCGGGGTCGTACCCCGACGAGAG
>JANQQS010000108.1 GCA_028284955.1 Myxococcota bacterium
GAATACGATTCCGCGGGGCCCCCCTCCCGACGCCGCTTCGCGCTGCGCGGGGGCCCCTACGCCCCCTTGCTCTTGCTGGCGGGGGGTTCGTTTGGTGGCGGGACCCCAGCAGCTCACCCCCACGCAACCAGAACACGTGCATCCTGGCGGGGGAGCTTGGGTGAATCGACGGGATCGTATCCCGGCGAGAGGGTCTGGGTGCCAGACCCTCAACAAACTAGCGCCGGGCTAGGTATTCGTTGGTGAATGCGGCGCCGCGGTCGTAGCTCTCGCGGGTTGATTTCTCGAGGAACGCTTCGAAGATTCGTCCGACGCCGAGGATTTTTGCTTCGGCTTGGAACTCGATGCAGCGCGTGCATCGATCGTCGTCCAGCTCTTCGGCCCACATGCGCCCGTTCATTCGAATTTTGTCCGCCATCTTGGCGGGCTCTACGCGAAACTCATAGCTCGGCGGATCGTCGCGAAAGGTCCCGATTTCCATCGCGGTGAGGCCGTCGCCGAGCAGTTTGACTACGGGTTTCGGAGCATCCATTTTCGGCTCGACACGAAGCCGCCTGGTGCCGCGCTCCACGTCGAACTCCAGTGCTTCGTAGCCAAAGCCCAAGCAGTCTACATAAAGCGCGCGCAGAAACTCTTCGTTGTTGTGTATGTCCGACCAAAACGTCGAGGCGCTCGTATTGATGGTGTGCTTCACCGTGAACTTGATCGTCATGTGCCCTTACTTCCTGTGCCAAAGCCGGCGACGTGCCCGCTCTACCACTAGCAGGACCCTACTCGGTCACCTGCAGGACGACCACCGTGATGTTGTCTTCGCCGCCGTTCTTGTTCGCGCGAGCAACGAGCGATTTTGCGGCTTGCTCTAGATCGTCTCCAGCTTCGCCGACGAGTTCCATCATTTCGTCGTCGGTGAGCATGCCGCTCAGTCCGTCGGAGCACAAAATGTACTTGTCCCCGTGTTTGGGTTCGTCGGGGAGCAAATCCACCACCACCGAATCTTGCATGCCCAGCGCGCGAGTGATCACGTTACGCGGCAGTTCTTCCTTTTGATCTTCCGTCATATCAGGCATGACCATGAGGTAGTCGTTCACCAACGAGTGGTCTCGGGTGAGTTGCTCGAGCGCATCGCCGCGCACACGGTACGCGCGACTGTCACCTACGTGCGCGATGTAGACTTTCCCGCGCTCTCTGGAGAGCAGCGCGCCCACCACCGTGGTGCCCATCCCATGGACTTCGCGATGGGCAACCGAGGCCTCGAAAATCTTTTTGTTCGCGATCTTGATGCCGGTCAGCAACCGGTTTTCTTCTGCAGACAGATGAGGGTCGAAGCTGAAAGGCCAGGTAGCATCTTCCTTCGCCGTCGCATTAAAAAATGTAGCGATGGTATGGGTCGCCATTTTACTCGCGACATCCCCCGCGCGATGCCCGCCCATCCCATCGGCAACGACAAACAGTCGATGCTCCGGCAATATGCAGTAGCTGTCTTCGTTGTGCTCTCGCTGGAGCCCTACGTCGGATAACCCTGCGGCGTTGAAGTTCATGAGGGGTGGGCGAATACGCGTGCGGACTCAAAAAGTCGCCCGCATCCGTCCTTCTGTCAAGTGTGCAGGCCGCAGGCGCTCTGCTGAGAGGATGCCGCGGTGCGTTAGCTTCATGATGAGAAGTATAGCAGATTTCCGCGCGAGACTGATATAAGCGACTATGGGAAGAGCTCCTGATCGTCTTACCGTGCCGGCTCCGCCGTTGCGTGCCCAAACGAAGAACGTCGCCCTTATCGCGGGAGACGGCGTGGGCCCCGAGGTGATGCAGGTCGGCGTTCAGGTGCTCGAGGCGCTCGCTGAACATGGTCGCTACCCGATCCGATGGACGCCGTTCGACCTTGGTGCGGAGCGCTACCTCCGTGATGGAGTGACCTTTCCGGGTGAGATCGCGGCTCAAATTCGGGAGGAGTTTGACGCCATCTTGCTGGGCGCGCTGGGCGATCCCCGAGTTCCCGACCTTTCCTACGCGCGGGAGATTCTCTTCGGCATCCGGTTCGGCTTTGATCTGTACTGCAACGTACGGCCGATCAGCTGCCTCAGCGATTCACTCATGCCGCTCCGCCACCATTCCGCAGCCGACTGCGACTTCGTGGTGTTTCGTGAGAACACAGAGGGGATTTACGTAGGCGTGGGCGGGCAGTTCAAGCGCGGCACAGCCGACGAAATCGCCATCAACGAGGACATCAATACCCGTCGCGGCGTCGAGCGCATCATTCGCGCGGCGTTCGACTACGCGCGCACACAAGGTCGCACCACCGTGCACATGGTCGATAAGCACAACGCCATGTACCACGCGCACGATCTTTGGCGGCGTTGCTTCCACGAAGTCGCGGAGGAGTTTTCCGATATCACCACAGAGCATCTTTTCGTCGACGCGTTTTGCGCAGAGCTGATTCAGAACCCTGCCCGCTTTGATGTCGTCGTCACCTGCAATCTCTTCGGCGACATCATCACCGACCTCGGCGCCGCGCTTCAGGGAGGCATGGGCATGGCCGCCAGCGCGAACATCCACCCAGGGAGGCTATCGATGTTCGAGCCCGTGCACGGCAGCGCGCCCACGCTCGCCGGAACCGACACTGCAAACCCGTTTGCAATGGTGCTGACCGTAGGGATGATGATGACCGACCTCGGATGGCCGGAAGCTGAAGCCCGGCTCACCACGCTCATCAAGCGAGCGATCGAACAAAAAGCCTGCACCCGCGACGTCGGCGGAACGCTCGGAACTCGGGAAACAGGCGAAGCACTCTGCGGCAGTTTGGCCCGAGCCTACGCGGAGTCCCCCCGTCCGAGCTAGTTTGTTTTAGGGTCTGGCACCCTCAAACTCGCTGACCTATGCTCCGCGCCCATGAATCTTCGCTATGCTCTTGCGCTGTCGGCGGTCGCGATGGCCGGCGCGGGCGGCTGCGCGCCCAATATTGGCGACGGTTGTCAAAACTCCTCGGACTGCTCAGTCACTGGAGAACGCGTATGCGACGTCGCGCAGCCAGGAGGCTACTGCACCGTTCAAGGATGCGATCCCGACGCCTGCCCCGATGGCGCACTCTGCGTGGAATGGCGGTTTCGACCCACGCGAACCGCAGCCACTTGGTGCATGAAAAGCTGTGGCGGAGATGGCGACTGTCGCAGTGAATACGCGTGTGTGTTGCCCGACGGAGACGGAAACCATGTGGTCGCTCCGCCTCAAAGCAGCCAAAATGGCTCATCAGACGGCGAGGACACGCAAACCACGATTGCCCGAGTGATCGACCTCGACCCAGGACGACGAGAGCGCGGCTTTTGCGCTACGGCAAGCCAAACCCAATAGGGCACAGGAATGCCCGAGCTGCCGGATATTGAGCTCTATGTTCATGCTCTAAAACAGTCGCTGGGCGTAGAGACTGGGCGCTCTGGGGAAACACTGCTGGGGATTCGTCTGAGCAGCCCGTTCCTGCTCCGGTCGGTATCCCCTTCGCCAAACGACGCCATCGGAGCTCGAGTGGTCGGCGTCGAGCGGTTGGGAAAAAGGATTGTCATCGCATTCGACAACCAACTCTTTTTCGTATTCCATCTCATGATCGCCGGGCGACTGCGGTGGGGAGCTTCCGGCCAAGCGATTCCCAAACGGCTCGGAGCGGGCGCTCTCGACTTCGCGCCCGGCTCCTTGATACTCACCGAAGCGAGCAAGAAGAAACGTGCGTCCTTGTATGTCGTCGAGGGACGCGACGCGCTCGCCGAGCACCATCGAGGCGGCGTAGAACCGCTCGAAATCTCCCGCGATGCCTTCGCCGCAGCCATCACCGAACGAAATCACACCCTAAAACGTGCGCTTACCGACCCACGCATCCTCAGCGGAATCGGAAACGCCTACTCCGACGAAATTCTATACGCCGCCAAGCTTTCCCCGGTTCGCTGGACTTCCCGACTGACCGACGAGGAACTCACTCGGTTGTATCAAGCGACTCAAGAAACGCTTCGGCGATGGCTGGAGCGCCTCAGAGAAGAGACCGGCGACAAATTCCCCGAAAAAGTCACCGCGTTTCGGCCTGACATGGCGGTCCACGGAAAATACGGAAAACCTTGCCCTGCCTGTGGCTCGCCCGTTCAGCGCATCGCCTACGCCGACAACGAAACAAACTATTGCGCCACGTGCCAAACCGGAGGGAAACTGCTCGCCGACCGCAGTCTTTCTCGGTTGCTCAAGGGAGACTGGCCGCGCACCCTCGAAGAACTCGAAAAGCGCCGCGCAGAATCGGAACCATGAGACCCGACGGAATCATGAGATAAGCACGCATATTCGAGAGGTCCCGCTAGCGCCAGTTGCCAGGGTGGCAAAACACACCATGATTTTCGAATCCCTGTGACGATCCTGCCCACAGCCGAAGACCGCCGACCCGCCCTGATTGGGTTTGGGCTGTTGCTGCTCATGATGTCGGCGCACGCGATGATGGAAACCGCGCGTGACGTGTTGTTTCTCTCACACGTTCCGGCAACCCAGCTACCTTGGGCCTACCTTTCGATCGCTGCGCTGGCACTCCTCACGGTACGAGCCAACCAGCGTTTGCTCGCGCGCTTTGCAGATCGACAAAAAGTGCTCGCGGCATCGCTCATCGGGGCGGCGACCATTGACGTGGGTCTGTGGTGGTGGCTCGGGGGCCATCACGGCACCGCCCGATTCGTGTTCTACGTATGGACGGGCCTCGTGTCCACGGTGGTGGTGGTGCAGTTTTGGCTGCTGCTCGATGAGATGGTGACAGTCACTCAGGCCAAACGCCTCTTCGGCCTCATCGCCGCGGGGGGGGTCGTCGGCGCGAGCGTGGGCGCGATGATCTCTGAGCGGATTGTGCTCTATTTCGAGCCGCGTCATCTTGCATTGGGAGCCGCCGGTACGTTGCTCGTTGCAGCAATGGTGCCGCTTTGCGTAGCCCATCCGGAACACGAGCCAGAACCCGCACCACCAGCGCTCCGAACGAGCGCCCAAGGATGGCCTACGCTCTTGCGGCAACCCTATTTGCGTCGGCTGCTCGGGCTTGTACTCGCCAGCACGTTGGTGTTCACCGGCGTCGACTATGTCTTCAAGAGCGAGGTCGCAGCTCAGGTCGCCCCGAACGATCTGCCGTTGTTCTTCGCACGATTCTACGTGGGGCTAAACCTCGCTGCGCTGGTCGTGCAGCTCTTCGCCGCGAGTTGGCTACTCAGAGTCTGTGGCGTCAATGCAACCCTCATGATGCTGCCGGCGTTGCTCCTAGCGGGCTTGGTCGGGGTTGTGCTCGTGCCCACGCTACTTACGCTGATGTTGCTCAAGGGCGCCGACGGAAGCCTTCGCCATTCTCTGCACCGGACGGGCACGGAGGTCCTCTATCTGCCTCTTCCCACCGATTTGCGCGACCGCTTCAAGGCGCTGATCGATGTCATTGGTCAACGAGGAGGCCAGGCCATTGCCTCGTTGCTTATTCTTGGCAGCGTGGCCCTTGGCGCCACCACCACGCATCTGATCATCGCAGTGAGCGGGCTCGTGGTCTGCTGGATGTTCATCCTCGTGGGGCTAAAAAAGCCTTATCTGGATTTGTTTCGGGCGAGCTTACGCGGAGGCGGCATCACCAAAACCGGTTCGCTCGAAAAACTCGACCTTCATTCGCTCGAAGCGCTGATGCGCGCGCTCAACAGCGAACAAGACGCCGAAGTGCTTTCCGCGGTCGATCTATTTGAGCAACACGGGAAAGTACATCTGGTTCCCACGCTCATCCTCTACCACCCATCCAAAGATGTGACCCTGCGCGCCCTTGATGCGTTCGCACGCCAGATGGATCCCAACTTCATACCCATTGCGCGACGGCTCCTCAAAACGCCCCATTGCGAAGTTCGTGCGGGAGCCTTGCGCGCGCTCACCACCGTAGCCCCCGATCCGGAGCTGCTGCGGCAATATCTCGACGACGAGTTTCCGATCGTCCGCGCAACCGCGCTGGTGGGATTGCTCTCGACCCCCACGGAATCGCAAGAAACACTAGAAGCTCGGCTCAACGAAGAGGTCGCCCACGGTTCAGACGCGACGCGCGAACAGTTGGCACGGGCGATTGCGCAGCATCGACATCGACGTTTTGTTCCTGCGCTCCTTACGCTGCTTGCCGCAAGCAAAAAGGTCGAGACGCAAATCGAAGTGATTCGAGCCATGTCGGCGATCCCCGACCCCCGTTTTCTTCAGCCGCTGCTTCCGCTTCTGGGCAACGGAATGGTCCGTCCCACCGTACGCAGAGCCATGCTGGCGATCGGTGGCCAAGCGGTTGAGTTTCTCGACGAGGCGCTGGACAACAGCGCGCTGCCTCGGAAAGTCCGCCGCCATATTCCGCGCACCTTGAGTCGCTTCGCACCCCGTCAGGCGGTGCCTATTCTGATGAAACATCTCGTCGCGCCACACGAAGGCGCTGTTCGATTTAAGATTCTGCGAGGCCTCGGACGAATTCGGGCTGATCACCCGGAGTTAAAGTTGGATCGCGAAGTTCTATTTCGCTTCTTCCACGAGACGCTCGAGCGAACGATCCGGATGCTGGATTGGCACGTCGCCACAGAACAGTCGGGACGAGCCAACACCCCAGGGGGGGAGCTTCTGCTCGCGACCCTCAAAGAGAAGGAAATGAACGCGCTCGAACGGCTCTTTCGATTGCTCGGCCTGCTCTATCCGAAAGAAGACTTTAAGCGACTTTGGGAAGGTGTCCGAAGCTCAAATAGGAAAACGCGCGCGGCTGGCCGCGAGCTACTCGAACATACGCTAGAAAGCCCAGTGCGCGAAGCGGTGATCGCGCTCGTGGGAAACGAATCTGATGCCGTGCGCCTGTCTCGCGCCTCGTCGGCACTCCGCAACTCCTCAAGCCGGCCAGACTACGAATCACGTCTGGTCTCGATGCTCGAAGATCGAAGCGAGGCCGTCCGCTGCATCGCGGCACACCACATCGGAGAGCTTGGAATCCCCGCGCTCGTCGATGATCTAGAACGAAACAAGCCCAAGGTCTCGAGCTTGGTCAACGAGGTTATCGACCGCGCAATCGAAACGCTCAACCGGGCAACCAAAGCACCCGAACCAGCCCCCGGAAGCCATCGATGGGCTCGATGAACTCCTTGTTTCCAGGAATTGGAGTCAGCCGCTTTCAACGCCTGATTGTGCTGAGAAGCTTTCCTGCCTACCAAGAGCTCCCGGCCGAAGACGTGGTGGTGGTGAGCGAGCGCACAGTCGAGCGATTCTTTGCCGCTGGCGACTACCTCCATCGCGAAGGCCAGCCTTTCTCGTCTATTCATTTCGTCGTCCGAGGGCTCGTACAGACGAAGCGCCATGGAAGCGTGGTGCGTGAATTCGGTCCGCAAACCGTCGTTGGCGGAGTAGGCGCGTTGGCGCGGGAACCCGATGGCTACGATTGCATTGCGCTCGAAGACACCACAACGCTCGAGCTCTCGTCGGATGACGCAGAGGAGATTTTCGAGGACAACTTTCGCGTTACTCGTTCCGTCATCCAACGGCTTTCTGGCGAGCTTGTTCATATGCGGCGCGACCTCGGGCCCCACGCCGGATTCAGCATGAACATTGCCGAGCCGCTGCTCAGCCCAACCCGCAACCTCGATCTTGTTGAGCGTATGCGCGTGCTTCGGCAATCCATGACTTTTGCGCAGAGTCGCATGGAAGCGCTCTCCGAGCTGGCCCGCGACGCACGAGAACTTTGCATCGCCAAAGATGAGCTCGCTTGGCAAGAAGGCGACCCATCGGGTCATACGCTTATTGTGGTGAACGGATTGATCGAGGGCACTGTGCCCGACACAGGCCAGCGATTTTTGCTCGGACCGGGGGATTCAGTGGGAGGCCCCGAATCGCTCGCGAACCTTCCGCGATGGTTTGAGGCGCGCGCCAAGCAGCCTACCGTGGCGCTACGCATCGACACCGAGATTCTCTTCGACCTGCTGGAAGACCACTTCGATATTTCTATCTCGCTACTCCGCGCAATCGCGCGCGGGGTCATGGTGGGGTACGACAAGATCGCCGAGTTTCGTCAATCGAAGACCGCGCTAGCCGCGCAAACTCGCTAACGCCCGCTGATGCGGATAAACGCGCCTACATCCGCGTCAAAGCTCGTATAGGTCTCTCGCATGCCCACCCCTAGGCCCACCGTCCATCCCACATCGAGCCACTGAAACATCGGGCCCATGCGAAGATTCTGCACGAGCACCCACCCATCTTCGCCGTCCACGATGCTCGATCGGCCCGCGATGTTCTGAAAGAACACGAAGAAGTTGACCGTCTCGGTGATCGGCGGCGCATAGATGGTGACAAGTAGCGCTTCGATGTCGTTCTTACCCACCGTCGGTTCGAACCACACGAGGAGATGTTCGGTGCCGCGATACCGCGCTGCGAGACCGCCGCGGCCGAACGGCCGAACGCTCTGGGAGGTTGTTCGATATCCCATGAGGCCGACCACGCCAACATCGAATGAATCACCGAGCACGAGATACCCGATCTCGGAAAAACCGCGGCTGGCTGCATTGCCGTTGTAATCCAGCGTGTTGACCGAGCGCATATGCAGAATAAACGAATCGTTAATGAACTGCAGCATATGCAAATCGTTGGTGACGCGCTCGTAGCCGACCATCACCTCCCCATAAACAAACGACTGCGCATGGGCTTTGGACGCTCCCTCGCCTGAAAGGACCCCCAACCCGAAAACAAGCGAGAAGCCGAAGCAAGCCGCGGAACCCAAAATGCGCCGCGCGGCCAAGGAGACACGGCATCGCGGCAGCGATCTTCGCAGGGGCACTTGCGGGATGTCTTCGGTCAGACTGCTGGGTTCCCGGTTCGCCACGGCCCCAAGATGTAGAATGCAGCCTTTTCGCGAGCAACCCGGCAACATCCGGTCCGGCGAGGTCGCGGACCCGGTTGCGACGCCAACATCTGGAAAGTCCGGGGTGTTTCTGTAGACTCGCCCGCCTGTGCAACGCCCCTCTCACATCGACCGGACCACCAAAATCGGCATGGGCGCAGCCGCCACCATCATCGCCCAGCAGGTCGGCAGCAAAGCCACCCGCGACGCCCTCTTCTTGTCCGAGTACGACGCCACCGCGCTGCCGAAAGTGATGCTGGTCTCTGCGGCGCTCTCCATTGCGGGGGTGCTCGGCACGTCGAGGCTTCTCACGCACTACGGACCGGCCCGCGTGGTGCCGATCGGGTTTGTGCTGCACGCGTTTCTGTTTTTTAGTGAATGGGCGCTTTGGTCGGTGGCTCCGCAGATCATCTCAGTGGTGCTCTACCTTCACGTCGGCGCGCTGGGGTCGATTCTGATCAGCGGGTTCTGGTCGATGGTGAACGAGCAGTTCGACCCCCATGCTGCGAAGGTCCAGATTGGCCGGATCGCCACCGGGGCTGCGTTCGGTGGCGTGCTGGGCGGGATATGCGCCGAGCGCGTGGGCCAACTTCTCGATGTGCCGACGATGCTCTGGGTATTGGCGCTGCTGAATTGCGTAGCGGCGGCTGGTTGTTTCTGGTCCCGGGCGTCGGGTACTGCGGCGGTGTTGCCGTCGCTAGGGCGCCCTAGCCCGCTCGCCCCCGAGCTCGATCGAACACGTCGCTCGAGCCTCGTCGCCCTTTCCACGAGCCCTTATCTGAAGCGTATCTCGCTGCTCACGGGATGCATCGCGCTCACCGCGGCGCTGCTGGATTACGCGCTCAAAGCGCAAGCCGACGCCGACCTCGACACTGCGGAAGAGCTCGTTTCAGTGTTCGCGCTGTTCTATACGGTAAGCGGGGTTGTCGGTTTTCTCGTGCAGACGACGCTCAGCCGCAGCGCGCTCCGCTGGCTAGGTCTCGGCGGCACCATTGCTCTGCTACCAGGATTCGTCGTGGCAGCGGGAATCGTCGCCTCGTCATTTACCCGGCTCGCGACAGTGCTCTTGGTACGCGGCGTGGAACACGTGCTGTCGAACTCGCTGTTCCGCTCCGGCTATGAGCTGCTCTATACGCCGCTACCGGCAAATCAGAAACGCGCCACCAAAACACTGATCGACGTTGCGTTTGTGCGCCTCGGCGACGGTTTAGGGAGCGCGCTGATCTGGATCATGTTGGCCGCGCTGCCCGCCCTGCCGGTCCGCGTAGTGCTGATGCTTGCGGTTGCGGTCGCCAGCGTCGCCCTCGGGGTGGTGCTCTATCTTCATCGCGGATATGTCGCGCAACTGGCTTCGAGCCTTCGCTCGGGAGCGCTCATTCTCGACGAGCGCGAAATCATGGACGCAACCACACGCCGTACGTTTGCGGAAACCACCATGGCCCTCGACCGCGACCGCTTGCTCGACGAAATCCGCCAATGGCGCGCCAAGCAAGGCGAAAGCGAGTTCCCACCCGAAATCAACGATACCAGCCAACCGACACACCCCGTACCCGCCGAATCGTCCCTCGCGAAACCGCTCGACTCGTCGATTCCGTCCACCGCAGCGTCCGGAGAACAAGCGCAGGCAGGCGCATTGCCTCACTGGATCGACGCACTTCGAAACCTCGATATTGAACAAGAGCCTGTCCACCTCAACGAAGACCGCGTTGCCGATTTGGTGACGGTGCTCGGGGACCGTACGCACTGTCGACTCGCCGCGCGCATTCTCCGCGCGCATGGAAATCCCTACGCCGTGCAACTCGCGCAGGCCCTTCTCAACCCCGCGATTTCTACTTCAAGCCGACGACGGTTGCCGAGGATTCTCGAACACTCGGGAGCCCCCGAAGCGATTCCAGCGCTGGTCGAGGCTCTGTCTGATTCAAGATTCGAAGTCCGTTTTCGAGCCGGACGCGCGCTTAGCCGTTTTCGTGCTCAGCATGAGGATGCCAATTTGCCTGTGCAGCCCATTGTCGCTGCACTCGATCGGGAAGTCCTCGTGGAACGCAACGTGTGGGAAAACCGCCAGCTTCATGAAGACGCGTCAACGAGTCGGCCAGCCGGTCAGTCAAATTCCGACCTTCCCGAAGACGAACCAACGCTCCTCGACCAGGTGATTCAGAAGCGCGTCGACCGCAGTCTCGAGCACGTGTTCATCCTGCTCGGCCTGGTCTACGACCAAGAAGCGATTCGCGTAGCCTTCGCCGCGCTCAACGGAGACGACCCAAACCTGCGCGGAACCGCGCTCGAATATCTCGAAAATGTGCTGCCCGAACGGATACGAAAGGGTCTTTGGGCGCACATAGACGGGATAAGCCGCATAAAGACTGTAAAACGACCTCGCGAGCATATCGTCGACGATCTACTCCGGTCGATGGAATCGCTAGAACTCGACCGCAATGCCCTCGACAAGGGATCACTCAACAAGGGCTGACCGCATCGAATGCGCAAAAAGTCCTCGCCCGGCTATTCCTCCGGCCTATACTTGGCGCGTTATGACCTTCGCCATTGATCCGTCAGACCAACATTCCCTTTGCGGCCTCGAGGAGCTCGCGAGCAGCCCCCGCGAAGTATCGGAGCCGTGGAGCCGTTCCCAGCACGCCGTGCGGACTTCGCAAGAAGAGAGCGCGGCACCGAACGCGGCCGACAAAGTTGCCCAGGCGACGGTGAGGTTGGATGTAGACTGTTGGGGCCCCCGCCTCGCCTAGCTAGAGCGGCGGCCTTTTGGCCTGATCGCGGCTTACCTCCTCGCTCTCTCCCTGCGAAAGGCTCGGAGCCTTCCTCAGTCGTTCGCTGTGGGGGCGCTCGCGCTCAGGCCAAAAATCCGCCACTCTATGGGATGTGACTTGCGCTGCAATCAACCAATCTGTTCACTGCTTTAGACTAGAGCAGTGCCTAGTATGGCTGATCGAAATCTCTCAGCAGGAAGATATTCCGCGAACTCCCCGGCAACCATGTCACGTGCCTCCTGGCGGGGGAGTTTGGGTGAATCGGCGGGGTCGTACCCCGACGAGAGGGTCTGGGTGCCAGACCCTC
>JANQQS010000142.1 GCA_028284955.1 Myxococcota bacterium
TCTGCGACTCGTACAAGCTTGGGGCTATCTGCCCGATAGCGCGCTTCATCCGGCGTTTGGTCATGTCGACCGAGTACTCCAACTGAGCTGGGGGCTCACGTCTCGATCCTAGAACCGGAAAACCTGCGGAAAGGCGCTTCGAAGCCTTTTCCGCAGGTTTTTTGACGCTACCGGCCAGCGAGGCGCCACGTCATCGCCGCCAACGCATCGAGATGCTCCAGTACAAGCCTTGACCGTCAACTGACCCAGTTGATCTGTGTTTGCCTTCGAGGGAGTTAGTCGCTCGCGCTCAGGCCAAAATTCCACTGCTCTATGGGATGCGCTTTGAGCTGCAGTTGACCGGTCTGGTCTTTGCCATCACTGCTCTACGCTACCGGCTGCTCTTTGATCTTCACAAAGCAGTGAGCAGATTGGCCAGTGAGTAGATGGCCAGTGAGCAGGTGAGCCGAGTGCAGATATCTGATTCGGCATCGGGTTCAGCGTCGGGATCGGTATCCGGATCGGTATCGGCGTCGGGATCGGGACCAGGTTCGGCGTTGGGGTCAGGTTCGGCATCGGGTTCAGCGTCGGAATCGGTATCGGCGTCGGTATCGGCATCAGGTTCGGCGTCGGGGTCAGGTTCGGCCGGGATCGGGTTCGGCATCGGGTGCTGGAAGCTTGCTCGTGAATGGATCAGATCGTTTGGCGGAGTACATGCGAAAGGAACTGAAGATTTTGGCGCGTCTCGCCGCGCCGGCCATATTGACCCAGCTTGGGACCATGCTGATGGGCGTCGTCGATACGCTCATGGTGGCCCGCGTCGGCACCGAGGCGCTCGGGGCTGCAGCGATCGCCAATGTGTGGGTTTCGCTCATTCTTTGGGGTTCGATGGGGCTCATTTTCGGAATGGACCCCATTGTCAGCCAGGCCCACGGCGCCGGCGATGGGCGTCGTGCGGCGCTTGCTTTGCAGCGCGGGGTGGTGCTTGCCGTACTGATTTCGATTCCTATCGGGCTGTTGTTCTGTGTCTGGGGCGCGCTCCTCAAGGTGGCGGGGCAAGAACCAGAGCTTGCGGAGCTCGCGCACGAGTACCTCATCGTGCAGATTCCGAGCATCGGGCCGGTGCTGGTGTACATTGCGCTGCGCCAATATCTTCAAGGGCGAACCCTCGTATGGCCTGCGATGTGGGCGATGCTTGCCGCAAACGGGTTCAACGTGGTTGCGAACTGGGCGCTGATCTTCGGCCATCTCGGTGCGCCGCCGCTCGGTCTTTTGGGGGCCGGCATCGCGACATCGGTGGTGCGCGTGTTCACGCTGCTCTCGCTCGTGGCGGTGGTATGGTGGCGAAAGCTGCATCGAGACGCGTGGGTGCCTTGGAGTTGGCAGGCACTCGATCCACGCGGGCTTCGTGAGATCCTTCGTTTCGGGATTCCGGTGTGGGTCCATCTGTTGCTCGAGACGGCTGCATTTGTCGCGTCTTCGCTGCTCGCCGGGTATCTCGGGGTGAGCTCGCTGGCTGCGAATACGGTGGCGCTCAACCTTGCGTCTCTGGCGTTCATGGTACCCCTCGGGGTTTCGATCGCAGCGTCGACGCGGGTTGGCAATCTTGTGGGGGCACGAGACGTTCTCGGGGTGCATCGCGCGACGCGAACGTCGTTGATTCTCGGTGCGGCGGCGATGAGCGTCTCGGCCGCGCTTTTTCTGGGTGCGCCGCTGTGGCTTGCTCGCCTCTACACCCACGACCCGGTGGTGGTCACCCTGTGTGGTGTCTTGCTTCCGATCGCTGGCGCGTTTCAGTTGTTTGATGGCGTGCAAGTCGTCGCCGCGGGCGTCTTGCGGGGGTTAGGGCATACGCGACCGTCCGCCGTGGCTCAGTTTTTGGGTCATTGGGTGCTCGCGTTGCCGCTCGGCGCGTGGCTAACGTTTTCCGCCGGGTGGGGCATTGCGGGTCTATGGTGGGGGTTCGTCGCGGGGCTCGGCGCGGTGGCGTTCGGGTTGGTGCTTTGGATCAAGCGGGTATTGGCGGCGGGAGCCTTTTCCGCTCGCTAAAGGGTCCATGGCTGCGCCGCCACCACGCGGGTCCACAGCCGTTTCCAGGTATCCCAGTCGTGCGATCCCGCGGTGCGAAATACGTGGGTTTCGGGAAGTGCTTCGGCCAGCAGGGCGTGGCGCGCGGAGAACTTGTCTTCCGTTCCGTATGCAAGAACCAATCGGTCACTATGGATCGCAGCTTGCCGCAGCCAGTCCCAGACCAATCGAGGTTCACGAAAGTGATGCGGCGGCGGGTCGTGATCGTCTGCGAGTCCAGACCATTTCTTGAGCCCCCCGGCCTGAATGATTTCGTCCGCGACGTGCTCTTCCTTGGGCGGGACGCCCAGCATCGGTGCGATCAGCACAACCCCATCGACCAGGCCTGGATTGGCTCGTGCAGTCAGGACGGCGCCGTAGCCGCCGAGAGAAATTCCTACCATCCAGACCGAGCGATAGCCCCGGCGATGGGCTTCGTGCAGAACGTCGTGGGTCACCCGGGGCACGACGCTTTGCGTGAGATAGTAGGTAAAATGCGCGTCCACCATCACCACGTCGCATGCCGTCGACTGGCGACGAACCTGGTCCACAAAACCTTGCTTCGCGAACTCCGGCGCGCGATCGCCAATACCCGGTAGCATCACCAGCAGGCAGGAGCGCGCTCGCGAAGGAGGCGGAAGGTCGTCGAAACCCATGCTCAGCGTTTCCGAGTGGGCGGCGGTCGCGTAGACCGGGATGGGGCTCTGAGGAAGATGATGACACGCCGCCAGCAGGGAAGAAGCCAGAAGCGCAGCGGCCAGGGTGACCGGGCGGACTGTGACCGGGCGGACTGTGACCGGACGGACTGTGATCGAGAACGTTGTGACCGGGCAGATCGTGCTTCGTGAAGAGGTCATAGGTGCGCGTGGTCTTCGTCGTTCGAATGCCAGCCCGCGAAACGTTCGAGCGACGACTCGGTCTTCAACCGCCCTTTCATTGTTTGGCCACATCGACGAGCCGCAACCCCGCTCGGCAAAAGAATCAATGAACCGTGAGAAAGCAGACCTGTTGCATGCACCAACACGAAATTATTGCAGCGTTGCCGGTCGCGCTTGTCTTGGATCAGCGCGTCGAACGAGCCCACACCGGCGTGGTCCGAGGCCACGCGGCAAGCATGATCACCACGCAGTAGTGCCGATCGACCCGTGCTCTGCCGAATCCTGCGTCGGTGAATTGCCGGTTGGTGAGCGCAAGACGATGACTGGGGCTCTCGGCAAGGGCGAGCAGCGCGTCTCGCCAGCTGTCTCCGCGGGCGACGACTTCGCCTACCGCGCGAGCGACGAGACCCCGGGTTCGTAAGCGCTGCTCTGGGTCTCCATCGCCGAGGGTGTGCACGATGCGTCCTTCTGCGCAGATTCGTTGCGCATGTCGCTGGGCTTCCCGAGAGAGCAATCGATTGAGGCGCAAAGGCGCGCGCCGAGGTTCATGACGGAGGGCGCGCACGAGTTCGGGGGCGGTACGAATGTCGGCGAACCGTTGCTCGTGGGTATACGCAACCGCCGGCTTTGCGGTGCTGGTAGGCTTCGCAGCGAGAATACGTTGCGCGATTGGGCGCGGGCCAAACGGACCTGTCGCGACCAGCTGCGCCACGCCGGGTCGCTGGAAGTCTGGCGGGATGGTGATGCGGCCATGGTTTTGTTCGTTCGCAATCGTATACCGATGCAATTCGCCCGTCGCATCGACGAACGCGACGTACGCGTTTTGAAATTTCGCGCGCACCGTAAATACGAGATGTCGGGCATCGCCGGGCGGCTCGGACAGGCTACCTGCCCGCGTCGTGGCGAGCACCAAGCGTTTACCTCCGTTTGTTGCTTCTCCGCAGACGATCGGTGCATCGGAGCGCCACTTGAGGTCCTGCAAAAACGATTCCTTCAGGCGGTCGCTATTCGCGATTACCGCATGTACTGCCGTCGCATCCGATCCCGCGCGAACCGTGGCTTCGCGAATCTCATGCCCGGTTGGTACGCGGTCGGTTCCAAGCTCAGCCGCTGCGCGCACAAGCGCCGGGTCGGTGCACGATGAGCGATTTCTTTGGGTACGGTGGCCGAGAGCCGGGTTGGCTTCGGCGCTCTGCCCAGGCGCGATAAGCCAACAAATTAGCAACGCGTTGATTGCGCGCTTCATCGTACGTTGCGCGAGTAGAGCAAACGAAGCCCTTCGAGTGTGAGAAACTCGTCAACTTCGTCAATGGTATCGGATTCAAGGGCGATGAGTGGCGCGTAGCCACCCGTGGCGATCACGCTTCCGCTTCCGCCCATCTCTCCTTGCAGTCGTCGCACAAGGCCATCCACGAGCCCCACATAGCCAAACATGACTCCGGCCTGCATCGATTCCACAGTATTGCGCCCTAGCGCGCGTGCGGGTTTCACGATTTCTGTACGCGGGAGTTTGGCCGCGTTGCTCGAGAGCGCGTGTGCGCTGATCTCGATTCCGGGCGCGATCGTTCCGCCCAAATATTCACCCTGCTCTGAGATACAATCGAATGTTGTCGCGGTACCAAAATCGACAACGATGGTCGCGCGGCCCGATCGTTCGTACGCGGCGACTGCGTTGACAATTCGGTCGGCTCCGACTTCTCTGGGGTTTTCGTAGAGAATCGGCATGCCCGTTTTCACGCCTGGGCCTACCACCAACGCTTCTACATCGAAGCAGCGATCGATGGCGTCGATCAATACTTGGTTCAGCGGAGGCACCACGGAAGATAGGATGCTCGCGGTAACGTCCTGTGGCTCGATCTGCGCAAGCTCGAGTAGGCTCGCGAGCAACACCTGGTGTTCGTCTGAGGTGCGGCGGCGCGACGTTTCGATGCGAAAATCGTGCTTGAGCGTGTCGCCGTCGTAGACGCCGAGCACGGTATTGGTGTTTCCAACGTCAACCGCGAGTAGCATCGCAGAGGTCGTGGTTCAGTCGCCGCCCGGCGCCGGTCGAAGGGCGAGGGTGCGGTCCATCAATGCTCCGAACGTCAGCGGCACTGCAGGTTCGGCCTGGGTTACGATTTGGGCGACGTTTCGGCCCGAAGACTGGCGCGGGGGCACTTCGAGCGGAACCGGTCCAGGCGGCTCTGCCAGCGAAACCGGAATCGACGGTGTGGTCTTTGGGGCTTCGCTCAGTGGCGCGTGTCGAGCCGCCCGGGGCTGCGGGGTCTGCCTCGGAGGAGATGCCGGTCGCGAACTCCGGCGGGGGCTCGGCGCCGCGGCAGGAGGGCTCGAGAGTTCTTTTTCTACAGCGAGCTCGAGTGGCGAAGGGGCTCGTTTGGGGGTTGTAGGAGCTGCCTTCGCGGCAGTGCGCGGCGCGGCGCGGTTTCGCTGAACCCGTTCCAACAATGCTTCCAGTTTTTCCACCGCGCTCATGATTCGCCTCTCTGAAGTCGTTCTACGATATGAGCCAAGGTGGCTCCGGTGCGCGACCACGACCACACTTCCTGGGCGATGCTTGGGTCGACCATGACAAAGTGCGTGGCGTCGGCCGGAACGCAGGCCACCGGTCGGTCGGCAATGACCGAAAACATACCCCCGAGGAGGGCCGCCGCGGCCCAGTGCTCGTCGTCGAGCGTAGGGAGTTCATCGAGCTGCGCGACCAGCGCATCCCCCCAGCGCGATAGCGTGAGCTGACCCCATCCAAATACAGCTAGTGCGGCCGCCGCGTGGGCTGCGATAGGCTCTGGGGCTTGCGGGCCTGCGCCTTGGGGAAATGCGTCGAGCACGTGCTGGCCAATGAGCTGGCCCAGCTTGCGAATGGCCGTCAAGTCTTCGTTTTGAGCCGCGAGCGCGACCAACGGCCCGACCACCGACTCCGAAAGCACCATCACCCGAGCTCCTCCCCGGGTTCGCACATGCCCTCCCTGCAGGTCGAACTCGTAGAATCCGGTCGGGTCGAAGGTGGGTTGAGCCATAAATTCCGTCTCCTCGGCGACTTCCGCGCTAAATGCCGCAAACTTCGATGTAGAAGGTTCTGGCCAATCATGTCAAATCCGCGCGGAGTTCGGAAGAAAAGTCGCCGATTCGCATGCGGCAGAGCATGTTAAGCCTCTGGCGCGGAGCAAGCCGCGGTTCTTGCCGGGGCACAGAATCATGGCACGTACGCGAATTCTTGAGGAAAGTTTGGTTCGGATGAGGCGCTGGAGGATCGTTGCGCTCGTTCTGATACTGTGGCCTCTCGGTTTGAGTTGGCCGGGGTATGCGCGAAACGCGGCCCATGCCCAAAGCACCATGCCTGGTGTCGACGAGTTTGCGAGCGCGCTGGTCCAGCTAACGACCCGGGTATGGAAAGGGCAGCGGGTGTCGTGGCCGGATGCCGCGGAACGCCCGAGTGCGGCGATGGTGCGCCGGTCCCTCTGGCGCCCGCTCGCCGTGCATGTTGTGCCGTCGCTAGAGGAGCGCGAGAAGTGCGATAGCGTTGCGGCGCTCCATGCGCTCGAAACTGCCTACGACTTGCTGACCAAAGAAGGATGGTCTGCGCCCGTTTGGGACACCCTGGGAGGTGCCGCGGATTTTGACCTCTACCTAAGCGCCGCTGCGTCCGAGGACGTGGCGGTGTTTGCGGACCGTGCGGCGCACTACTCGTTTCTCGACGAAACCTCAGCGTTCGCGGTGATACGAGCCGACCTCGACCCTGAGCGTCTGCTGCCTTGCGTCGTCGATGCGTATGCGCAGGCCATGCTGCTCGGACAAGACCCCGCCGAAGCCGTTTCGTGGCGCCGAGCGACCGCGGCCTGGCTCGCTTGGCGCATCACCGGACAATTCGGATGCACTAGTGACGTGGCTGTTCAACAGCAACAGCCGTGGCGCGCGTGGACTTCGCACCAAGGGTACAGTGGAAACGAGGGGCATGGAGGAGGCGCGCTGATGCTTGCCCTTGCGTCTTCCCAATACCGTGATGAACACGGGATCTTTTTTCGTGAACTATGGCAGCTCGCTCGGCAGCGAACATGGGAAGGTTCCGGCTTGAGAGGAGCCCCCGACCTCTGGATGGCGCTTCATCGCGTGCTTGAGTGGTCGGAGCAGCGCTTGACCGATGTCGTAGCGGACTTCGCGGTCGATCGTTTCTTTTTGGGCAGCCATGGCTTTCCGCTTCGCCGAGCATCGCTGCTCGCCGGAAAAGAATCGGCGCATGTTCCGTTCGTCACTGTTGCGCGTTCAGCACTCCCCGTGCATTTGCCTCCTGTCGACCCGCCGCTTGAGCCCTACGGAAGCAGCTACGTCGTTGTGGATCTGCGCAAGAACGTCGATGAACCCGATCCGACGGCCAAAGAACGGCGATTGCGCATATGGCTTCGGGGAGAGTATGGAGTGGAATGGGGCCTGTCGGCGGTGCGGCTCGATTCGGACGGTCGCGAACTGGGCCGGCTCGATGCGCCGCCTCGCAAAGGAGTGCCTCGAAGCTTTTTGCCGGTGGAGCTGAGCGAACCCACCTCCTTCGTGCTTGTTGTCGCGACCAACCTGTCCAGCCGAATCCCTGATGCCGACGAGATCGACGAGAATGTCCGCGCGGCCCGACTCATTGTCGACTTAGAATCGGATTGACGGCTAAGGTTCTCTTCGTCTTCGCCGTCGTCGTCGACGTCGAACTGTTTCGCTACCGGTCACTCCGCGGGGCAACGCCCATTCGGGAGCGGTGCGGCCGTAGGCTTCGCAGTCGAGGGCGTAGAGCAGGGTCGCGTCTTCGAAATACTCTTGGCGCGGCAATGAGCCCAGTTTTCCCGAGCCGCGTTTGCCGCTGGTTGTTGCGTGCAGCCGCTTTTGCGCGAGCATCATTAAGCGAACGCGGTCTTTGATTCTTCGCGGAATGGCCAGTCGCATGGCGGCTTCGCCGATGAAGTCTTCAAACGCATGCGAAGGGTTGCGGCTTCCGGTCATCGCTTCTTGGATGGGTCCGTAAAGCAGCGCAGCGAGCAACACCGAGTCGGCGGGCAACCGTCCGGCTTGTTGCCACCGGTCAATCACGGCGAGTCGTCTCCACAGCGCACCGGAGTCCGCCGCATCGTCCAGAAAGCTCGCGACCTCGGGCAGAAGTTCGGCCAGCACGCCCAAATCCCAGCAAAGATAAATCGAACGATGCGCGGCGCCGCCTCTCATCAGACGCAAGATTTCCTCGAGCAATCGCGGCCGCGCTGCACGACCCAGCTCAGCGCGCTGGTCGACCATTGCGTCATAGACTTCGGGTTCGATCCCAAGGTCGAGGCGAGCGCTGAACTTGATCGCGCGAAGGATGCGCACGGGGTCTTCACGAAAGCGCACGTCCGGGTCGCCTATCGTGCGCACCGTGCGGTTCATCAAATCACGAAGACCGCCTACGTAGTCGATGACCTCGCCTCGTTCGATGTCGTAGAACAGGCCGTTGATGGTGAAGTCGCGCCGAATCGCGTCTTCGTGAGGTTCTCCAAACGCGTTGTCGTTCCGAATCAGCAGATCGGTTTCTGCGTTGCCCATGCGCAAATCGGAAACCCGCCGCGAGCCCCGGTGAATGCCCCACATGCCGGAATCTTGTTCGTCATCGGCCATGCTGGTCTGCGTCGGGTCACGGCGAAAGGTCGCCACTTCAATGATCTTGCCGCTAGCAAACAGGATGTGCGCGAGCCGAAATCGGCGTCCAATGATTCGGCAGTTGCGAAAGAGTCGACGCAGCTCCTGTGGGCGGGCACTGGTGGCAATATCGAAATCTTTGGGTTGGCGGTTGAGCAGCAGGTCGCGCACGCCGCCGCCCACCAGATAGGCACGATGACCGTATCGGTGAAGCCGGCGCAGCACTTTGACCGCGTCGGCGTCGATGCGGTCGATGTTGATTCGCGGCGCGCTTGGGGTTCGAGGCCCGCCACGGCCTGTCTCAGAGGCGTCCGACCGGTCGTCCTCCGAGGCTGCTGAAGCTTCCGCGATACTGAGCTGGGTCATGCGTTTCATGCGCCCAACGTTCGGCTGGGAATCGACCACAATCTTCGCTGCGAGTCCCAAAAACAGCCGACTACGTTACTACTATCCTTAGCAACGCACTGTGTTTTACGCAACAAAACTATAAAAGTATTGATTTAGACTGAAATGATGGCGAGATTCGGGCCGTATGCTCGCGGATGACCAGCTGGTGCGCGCCGCCGGTCGCGTGCTGGTGGCGGGATTTCCCGGGGCAAGCGTGCCGGAAGCGCTTGCGCGGGACATTGCAGCGCACCTCCTCGGCGGCGTAATTCTGTTCCGACGCAATATTGAATCGGTCGCCCACAGCTATTCGTTGATTTCAGAGTTGCGGAGTCTGCAGGGGCGTCAGGGCCCCTGTCCTTTGCTGATGTCGGTCGATCAGGAAGGGGGCCGGGTGGCGCGGCTTTCGGCCCCGGTCCTTCGCGTACCCGCGGCGCGGCGGCTGGCGATGCGGGGGAGCCCGGTGTGGACCGAGCAAGTCGCGTTCACCCTCGGGGAGCAGCTGCGCGCCCTCGGCTTCACCATGAACTTCGCGCCCGTGCTCGATGTGGACACCAATCCGGACAACCCGGTCATCGGTGACCGCGCGTTCGGGCCCGATCCCGAGACCGTCATCACCCATGGTCTCGCGTTTGCGAAAGGCTTGGAGCGCGCGGGCGTGGCTGCGTGTGGCAAACACTTTCCCGGCCACGGAGATACCGACCTCGACAGCCACCTCGCGCTACCGAGGCTTCACCATTCGCGCGACCGTATCTGGGCGGTCGAACTCGAACCGTTTCGCGCGGCGGCCCATGTCCTCCCGGCGATGATGACGGCTCATGTGGTGGTCTCCGCGCTCGACAAGAAAGAACCGGCGACTCTTTCTCCGACTACGCTCCGGGTGTTGCGGGAGGAGCTCGGGTTTTTTGGTGCGATCGTCAGTGACGACCTCGAGATGAATGCGGTGGCCGAACATCGGACCCTCGAGCAAGCGGCGGAGATGGCCATTGCCGCGGGATGCGATGTGTTGCTGGTGTGTTCGAAGTTTGAGCAATGCGCGACCATTCGGCAGTCGCTCGCGCTTCGGGCGAAACAAGATGCTCAGTTTGCCCAGCGATTGCTCGAAGCGTCGGGTCGGGCGACCGAGCTCTACCGGCGGTTTCCGCCGAGTCCTATGGCATCGACCGAAGAGCTTGCGCGGCTGCTGGATCGCCCTTCCACGCGAGCGCTGCAGGCAGAGCTCGACCGCCTCGTGGAACCCTGACCGACGCGAAACTCTGACCGACGCGAAACTCTCGCAATGATGAAGAATTCTGCATTTGCTAAATCGCGGCAAAATGGGGCTGCGTCGAGTGTTGCGCGGCCAATAGATCGCGTATAACGCCCAGCGGTGTTTCCGAAGCCTTCGCCTGAGTCGCCTCCCATGTTCGAGAGCCGGCTGATCGACCGGTTCTCACGGACGCATTTTTCTATCGTGCCGATCATCTACGTGCCCGTGGTCACCGCTATGTTGGTCTACTCGGTGCGCAGCGTTGGACTGACGCCATCGTCTACCGCGGGCCTTTTCGTGCTTGGCGCGATCACCTGGACGCTTACCGAGTACTGGCTGCATCGAACGTTCTTTCATTGGAAGCCCAACGCGTCCTGGGGACACCGGCTCCATTTTTTGGTGCATGGCGTGCATCACGACTGGCCTCGAGATCGCTTTCGCCTGGTGATGCCTCCCGCCGCAAGCATCGCGGTGTATCTCGCGTTTCTCTCGTTGTTTGCGATTCTTTGGAAGTCGCGGGTATGGGCGTTCCACGCCGGGTTCACGGCTGGATATATGGCCTACGACCTCCTGCACTATGCGATTCACCACGGAAACCTCAAAAGCCCCTGGATGAAAGCGCTTCGGCGACATCATTTGATTCATCATTCGCCGCGCCGCGGGCGCGCCTGCAAGTTCGGCGTATCCTCCACGCTGTGGGACCACGTGTTCGGAACCTACTCCGAGCACTAGAGTATCGAGCACGAGAGTATAAGGACGAGCACTGAGTGCGCGACACCATCCGTATCTACTCCTGGAACGTCAATGGCCTTCGCGCGTGCGCGCAAAAGGGGTTCGTCGACTGGCTCAAAAAATCACGTGCCTTTGCGGTAGGGCTTCAAGAGACCCGCGCAAAGGTTGAGCAACTAACCCCTGAGCTACACAAGCCAGGCCGCTGGAACGCGAATTTTTCCAGTGCAGAGCGTCTCGGCTACAGCGGCGTCGCGTTCTACAGCCGGCAAAAGCCCGACGAGCTGCGCACTGACCTTGGACACAAAGCCATTGATGCGGAGGGGCGCTTCGTGCTTGCGCGTTTTGGCCGGCTATGGCTGATCAGCACCTACGTGCCCAATGGCAGCGGAAAACACCGCGACAACAGCCGCGTTCCGTTCAAACTCAAGTTTTCGCGGCGCCTCTTTCGCCACCTCGAAGACCTCAAACAAGCCGGCGAACGAGTTCTCGTCATGGGCGACTTCAACACCGCGCATCAAGAAATCGATCTGGCTCGCCCTAAACAAAACGCCGACACCAGTGGTTTCTTGCCCGAAGAGCGCGCGGAAATGAGTCGATGGCTCAAAAAGGGATGGGTCGATACCTTTCGGCATTTCGAACCGAGCGGCGGCCACTACACATGGTGGAGCCAGCGCTTCGGCGTGCGCGCGAAGAACATCGGATGGCGTATCGACTACGTACTCGCATCGCCAGGCATCATGCCGTTTGTGCGCGCGGCTCGCATACACTCCAAGGTTCAAGGGTCTGACCATTGTCCGATCAGCGTCGACCTCGATCGGGGCGTACTAATCTAGACTCAGCCGAGTCTACCGAAGCCTAGGTATGCCACTGCGGTCGATCGCGTGAACTGAAATCGGAACGATGGTTTTACGCGACCGCTGCGGAGCAGATGCAAAAACTCTGTGGAAAACACTTCGGGGCGCACTCCCACCAACTCCTCCACGGAAAGCCCGGCTGCGCGGCACATCCCCCGCATCTCGTCGGGCTTGATGAACATTGAATGCAGATGGAGATTGGGAGGGACGTTTTTGACGAAGCGTTCCACAAAGTCGATCACCAACAAGCGGCTCAACAAGGTGCGGTTAAATGTGTAGAAGAAAAACAAACCGCCCGGCCGGAGAACCCGAGCCGCCTCGGCGATCACGCGCCCAGGGTCGTCCACATGTTCAAGAAAGTCGAGCGCGCACGCCGCGTCAAACGAGTTCTCCGCGAATGGGAGTTCGTACGCATCTCCTTCCAAGTATCGAACGCTTTGCGTGGTGTCGAAGCGCTTCGCGACATCCAAGCTGCTCTTCGAGACATCGATTCCCGTGACTTGAAAAGAGCTCTCGGCGAGCGCGTTTGACAGAAACCCGCCTCCGCATCCGATATCTAGAACACGACAGTCTTTGGCTGGTCCGAGCGCCGCGAGCCGTTCGACGACCCAAGGCGTGCGATGTCTCGCTTCGGCGCGCAAGAGGGCTACCGGATCGTCGTCGGCTTCGTACCATCGATCACCGAGTTCGTTGTACACATCGTTGTTGATGCTTGGTTGGGCAGAGTTCGTGGAGGGCTGAGTCGTCATGATGGATGGCCTCTATCAAGCTCGAACGCGGCACCGTTGCCGTTCGAAGGGTTGTGGTGATGCTTCGGGCGGCTCGCGGTTCGGGCAAGCTCTGACGCGACCGAGTCCGATTCGTAAGGGCGAAGGTCTGCAAAAACGAAACGGTCAGGCCGGACAAGCAGGATACGCCCTCGTTCCACGGACAACGGACGATCGATTCCTCGAATCAATGTGCTCTCGGTGCTTACACGCTCATTCTCATGGACGTAGGTGAAAAACGCCGCATCGAGCTCGGTGAGCTGGGTTTGTAGGTTCGGCGAGAGTTCTTTCTTGGGGTCACAAGCGACTCCAATGACCGCGAATCGGTTTCCGAGAACGTCATCCATCCGTATTGATTGTTGGTGGTCTCGAACCAGTGGTTGCGGCAGCAGCCGCCCGGTCAGGCGGTCTCGCCGCATATCGAAAGCATAAGCGCCTTGCGCCAATCGCCATTCCGGGCGGAATCGTGCTTCTCGAAAAAAGCGGTCGCCAGCCTTGAATCTGGTGGTCGTGCGTAGCAGGCGATCCCGCACCCAGCCGAGCCACGGCTGAGAGGTCATGATGATTCCGCCGAGCATCGCAGAAGTACGAATCACGCTTTGGACATGGGTACGCCGCTCCTGGTCGTAGCTGTCGAGGATACGGTCGGCCAACGTCCCTGAGAGCACCGAGTTCAACTTCCAGCAAAGGTTGTTCACATCGCGCAACCCGGAGGATATTCCCTGCCCCGCGAACGGCGGCATCATATGTGCGGAATCTCCGGCAAGAAAAACGCGTCCTTGTCGATAGCTGCGAGCGTTTCGTGCGTGAAACGTATAGACCACCGACCGCTGTACGCGGACTTGACTGGGGTCGACATAGTTCTTGAGAAGCTGCTGAATCCGGCTCGGCGCCAACATGTCTTCGTCTTTTTCATCCCCGCGAAGCAAGAATTCCCAGCGCCGGTGTCCGTGAAGCCGCGGCACAAACACCGTAGGGCGCTCGATATTGCAATGAAAGCGAACTTCTTCGGGTTGTGGCCCGTCCATCAAACCATCGACGACCAACCAGCGTTCTCGAAAAGTCGAGCCATCGAGAGGAATGCCCAGAGATTCTCGGACAAAACTGCGGCCGCCATCGCATCCGATGACGTAGCTTGCGTTTGCTTCAAAACGCTCGCCGCCTGCGGTCTTCCCCGCAATCTGAACACCGTGCTCCGACTGCCGAAGCGTCTGTGCGTCGTGGCCGAACGCGAGGTCAACGTGCGCATATCGAGTGAGGCCGTCTCGCAGCACATCTTCAAACAAGGGTTGAATGAAGAGGCCCACGATCATATGCCCGGAGGGCTGCAACTGATTCTCGACCTCGAAAAGCGTCTGTCCTCGCCTGTTGACGTATCGCACCCGGACATTCTCGCTAAGAATGTCTCGATCGAGTTCTCGATGAAGGCCGAGTGATTGGAGAATTCGCAGCGCTTCGTCGTCGAGCGCGACGGCGCGTGTTTCCCCGATGGGGCGTGTGCACCGTTCGAGTATAAGAGTGCGCACGCCGTAGCCGCCGAGGAGATTCGCCGCCGCAAGGCCGACCGGGCCTCCGCCCACGATCACAACATCGTACTGCCGGTTTCCAACTATTCGATGAGCGCGGTCCATGTTAGCCGGCGCGCGCAACGAGCGGTTCTCTGTCGGATGCCCGCCACTTGTCGTGCTGGTCAAGCGAACCAATAAGCGCTCGGCGGCGAATCTTTCCACTTGTCGTTTTGGGTATCACCCCGGGCGCCACGGGAACCACGCGTTCGGGTTGAACGCCGAACTGATTTCGCAGGGTATTGGTCACGTCCGAGCAGAGTTTCGCCAGCTGGGTCGGTTCCGAGATCTTGGTTTCAAACGCGACCACCAAGTCTTCGGTTCCGCTTGTGGAGCTCGCGATGCCGAGCGCAGCGACCCCTCCTGCGCGAACCCCTTCCAGCGACGAAACAGCATGCTCAAACACGTACGGATGATAGTTTTCGCCACCTTTGATGATGAGATCTTTGTGTCGGCCGCAGACGTAGAGCTCGTTGCCGATTCGGTAGCCGAGGTCGCCAGTGAAGAGCCAGCCATTCTTGAGCGTAGAGCGAGTCGCCGGGTCGTCTCGATGATATCCGTCGAATATTGAAGGACCCGAGAGAATGATTTCTCCTTGTACCCGCTCCGGTACATCGTTTCCTTGGTCGTCGACGACGCGAAGTTGGCCGCCCTTCATGACGCTTCCACAGCTCACGATTTCTATGACATCAGGACCGTGCGCGTCTGCGACAGGGACCGCGCGATTGTTCATGGTAAGCTGGGTGCGGGAAATACGGTCCACGTGAACCGCGGTTTCATCGATTTTTCGGCATGTCGCGCCCAAGACCGTTTCGGCCATGCCATAACCGGGAATCCAAGCATCCGAGTCAAACCCGTGTTCGCCGTAGCAGGCCGAGAAGCGCTGCATTGTCGTATTGTGGACGAACTCCGCGCAAATCATGGCGCCGCGCAAAGAACTTAAGTCGATGCCTTCAATCTCGCGGTCCTTAACTCGAGAAACACACATTTCGTACGCAAAGTTCGGCGCCATGATCTGCGTTCCTCGCAGACAGTGCACCGCTGCCAACCACCGGCTTGGCCGCATCAAGAACTGAAACGGAGTCATAAGGCCAAGCGGCACGCCCAGTGTGAGCGGGAGTATTAAGTTTGCGATCAATCCGAGGTCATGATGAAGAGGTAGCCAGCTGACGACGCAGTCAGAATCGCGCCACATCAGATGCCCATTGAGCGCGTGCAGGTTGGCGATGACGGCCCGGTGGGTGAGCCGGACCGCTCGACCAGCTGAAGTGGTCCCAGAAGTGAACTGGAAGAACGCTAGGCCTTCCGGGTTTGGCACTGAGCCAGAAACCTCGCCCGCTCCCCGAAGATCCGTCGCTTCGACGACGCGATCGACGACGCGCTCATGCTGAAGCTCTTCGAGAAGCTCAACGGTGCTGCGTTCGGCAACGACGATGCGGGCGTCGAGAACAGCGGCGCGGGTGCGTAGCTTTTCTTTCCACGATGCGACGCGGCTGCGGGAAAAAGGCACATCCATGATGGACGGGACGGCGCCCAAATAAAGGCTTGCAAGAAAACTGGAGACGAGGTCTGGAGAAGTCTCTAAGGCGAGCAAGACCGCGTCGCCCGTGCGAACACCTTGCGTTTGAAGCCCCGCCGCGACCCGTCTTATGTCGCTGATGAGATCGGCCCATGTGAAGCTGACCATTTCATCCGGTCGATGAAGGAAATGGATCGCGGCTCGTTCGGGGTTTCGCGCCGCCTGGGCTTCAAGAAGCTCTACGATGGTTGCGCCGTCGGGCATGCGAGCTCGAGTTCCCAAGGGAAGTTCCGATGAACGAGGGGCAAAGCGTTCGACTGGGGGTTTCAAACTCAGACTACGAATTTTCATGTGGGAGCTCCGTTTGCGGGACATAGAGTGGGCAGATGCAGATGCAGATGGATGAAACGTGGCGGTTAGAAGCGAACCAAAATGCTTTCCATCGTGAGCCCGGGGCCAAAGGCCATCATGACGCCGTAGTCGCCGGGTTCCGGTTTTCGGTTCTGGAGCACGTCTTCGAGAACGAGCAACACCGTTCCTGAAGAACAATTCCCGCGCTCTCGGAGCACTCGAAACGTTGGTTCGACATCGTCTTCGGTCAGGCGCAGCTGGGTCGCGATCGAGCGAACAATTTTGGGCCCTCCCGGGTGAATAATCCAATGCCGGATATCCGAGACCGCGAGTTTTTCCGGCGCCAACAGGCGCTCCATGAATCCACGAATCTGTTCTGCAATGATCAATGGAACGAACGGCGAGAGGGTCATGTAGAACCCGTCGGCCAGAATGTCCCATGTCATGAGGTCGTGGGTGTCGTAGAGCTGTTCGGTGCGGGAGCGAATGAGTTGAACGCCGGCCCCGCTTTCTTCGTTCGAAATCAGCGCCGACACGCTGGCGTCGCCGAATAGGGCGTGAATGATGGCCTGCTCGCGGGTCCGTTCGGGACGAAAATGGAGCGAGCAGGTTTCGGAGCAGTTGGCGAGCACGGGTTCGCCAGGACGCGCGGCGAGCGCGTCCATAGCCACCTTGAGAACATTAAACGCCGCAAAGCATCCCATGTGGCCGATGAAGGTGCGCCTCAAGTCTGCGCGAAGCTGAAACTCCTTAGCGATCATCAAATCTGGCGTGGGCCCAAAGTAGCCCGTGCAGCTAGCCATCACGAAGCTCCCCACGTCGGACACGGGCGCGCCCTCGAGCACTCCGGCAATGGACGGGCGGGCCATGTCCAGCACCGCAGTTTTGTAGACCGCCATTCGCTCCTGAATCTCAGGAGACCTTGTCGCGAGCGCTTCGCGCGGGTCCCACGCCATGTGACGCTTCTCTACTCGTGTCTGCTTCATCAGTTCCCGTACGTTGGGAACGTCCGAGTACCATTTGTGATGAAACGCGTCGCAAAACTCGTCCTGGGTCAGGACATGTTTTGGAAACGAAGACTTGAGCTTGGTGATGGTCGGTCGGTGCATGGCAATACTTCGGCGCCTCGTTGTGAAAACTATGGGTTCGAGCCCGAAGCGTTTTGCAGAAACAGTGCCAAATCTCTGATCGTGTCTGAGCCTTCGCGCGCGGCGGCGACAAACCAGTCTGTTAGATCAATGTCACCGTATTTTCCTTTCACTCGCGAAACGAATTCAGCGAGCCGCAGCGAATCCAACCCAAGGTCGCCGACCAGAGAGCGGTCTTCCTGGATATCCTGGGGAGAAATGTCATCATTTACTTCCAAAACTACCGACTTCAGGTAGTCAATTACTTCCCTGTCAATCATTTACTTCCTCCACTGCTTCTTCCACGTCGTCTTCTTCCACGTCGTCGTCCACGATCGTCCGGGCGGATGACTTCGTCGCATCCCCGGCGTTGCGAAAAGTGACATTGAAACAGAGAACGGGCCAACGGATTCTCCTTCGTGACAGACCCGCAATCCGCTGCGTTCGGTCAAAACTCGTACTGCAAACGCACCCGGAAATTTCGGTTGTCCGGGAAGAAGTCGAGAAAGCTTGCGCCGACGGGGTCAGGGACGAAGTATTGAGCCATCACCCGAAGCTGCAGGTTTTCATGAAGAAACCGCAGCTGGCTGATGCACGCGCCTTCGAGAAACAACTCACTGGTTGAAACATCCACCAACATTCGAAACTCGAGCGAAACTCGGGAGAAATTTTGGGCTTCCCAAAAAAACCGCAGCGCAATGTCTGAGTCGAAGGGTCGAAACTGGCTGAGCGGGTCGTCGGCTCCGTATTCTGCGACGTATTCAATGGTCCACGTGAATCTGTCCCGTTCGGTGAAGAGACCACCGAACGATCGATCAAACCCCACTGCGTACTGTATGTAGTCGTCGGGCAGCTCGGCAGGAAAGTCTCCCAATCGATAGGGACGCTTGTATACGACTTCGGCTTTGAACGTGAACTCGGACCAACCGACGCCGTTGGGAACGGCGCGAAAACCGCCCCCTGCGACCCAGCTGCCAAAGTATTCCGGTCGCACGATGATTTGGTCATCGGCCAGTGGCATCGACGAGAGAAACGGAAAACGGTCGGGGCCCCGCGCCACGATGTATTGAAGGTCGGCGTTCAGTGCGCGCGTGTTAAGCGTGTGTTCGATGCGGCCCGCGAACAACATTCCGTTGACGAAATCTGGCTCCATCCCCTGGCTCGTATCCAGAAATGCCGGAGGCTGAGCAAAGGAAAATCGATTGCGTTCGGCGGGGAATAGGGTGCGACGAAACAGCGGAATGGCGTAGGCGCTGATGACTGGCTGGCCGAAGACCGCGCCTCCATCGGGTAGCGCGCGCAACCGCACGCCTAGTTCACCAAGGCGCACTGGATCAAGTGTTTCGGTGCCGTAGTCTCTTCGATTCAGCACATCGACCGGATTAAACACGTCGGCGATGCCCCAGTTTTCTACAAACTGCCCGCCAAGCACGTCCCAGTGGTCGGCTCGGTACAATAGATAGCCCTCCAGCGGCTCGTATCGATGGAGCGCCCGGTCGAAACCATCAATCAAGAACCGAAGTTGGGTATACGAAGAGAACCCGCCTTTCAGCACAACATCGGCTTCAAACTGCGCTTCGAGAATCAGCTGCTCGTTATTCAGTACGCCTTCGCGGTGAATCGGAAATGTGCGCAGCTCGATTCCGCCAAACCCTCCCCACGAGCGAACGTGGAATGTGTTCGACTTGTCGGACTCGTCGAGCTCATCGAGTTCATCCAACTCATCGAGTTCATCAAGCTCGGCACCGTCGTCAATCTTGTCGAGCTCATCGAGGTCGAGCTCATCGAGCTCGCCAGTATCGTCAAGCTCATCCAGGTCCTGTAATTCAGATGGCCCGTTTCCGCCGACGCGCTCGTGCTCCGTCGGCTCTTCTTCGGCGGATTCCTCTTGCTGGGCGGTTTGGCTCCACCAGGGCGTTCCGGCGCTGGGCGTCCCCGCGCTGGGCGTTTCGGCGGCGGGGTGGTTTGCGGGCTGGGCGCGAACCTCAGCGATGCCTCCGAACAACCAGAGCGCCGCGCACAGGGCGTGAATGCGCGGCGAACTGGTGCAAGTGACGCTTCGCTCGCAGACCTTGCTGAGAGACACCGAGCATTAGTGGGTCGCGAGCGCGGCCCTCGTGAATTGGCTTTCCTTCAAATTGGAACGACGGCTACCGTCCCTCTTGCGGTGCAACGCGAGATTCAAAAACATCGAAGAGATATCGAGTACGGTGCGCTTTTGCGTTTGCAGGTTGCGCATGTCGACGCGCATCGGCCGCCAAAAGCGACCGTGATGCTTTCGCCATTTTGAGTTGGTGAGCACTTTCAGCGGCCTACCAGCGTGATCAAAGTAGTCGACACGCTCAACCCGCCACAGGCGTTGGTTCAAATAGACGATGAGTTTGGAGTAGCCCGAATCTCGATAGTTTGGCTTCGCCTCCACCTTCGAAATTCGCGTAGACTTTCCATCCACAGCGATGGTGCTCTCTTCGAGATACCGCCAGCCATATTTTTCCACGACGAGACTCGACAAGTCCTCATAGGTGAACTCCGTACCCTGAAAACTCGCTGATCGGTTCGCGCCAGAAATGCGTCGGACTCTTCGGCTTGCGGGGAGGTAGAGCCAGCTGTCGTCGGTCGCCCTCGGATGCTCGTGGGTCAGGGCGGCAACCCCGCGAATATCCGCGGGGCTGCGAAACCGCAAAATGGACTTGTCGCCCTTCGCGCCTTCGCGCACGAGCTGAATGACCTCGCGACGCACGAAATCACCTCGTGCGTCGTAAAGGGTCATTTTCGACTTCGCGTAGTGGTCTTTCCAGCCTGTGTCGTACCGGTCCATATATTTGGCGAGCGCGGTTCCATAGGCGCGGGGAGACGTCCGAGGAAAATTGGGTACGTCCGGAATCGGAACTCCGGACGTATTTTCCGCGCGCGCCCCGGCGGCTGCGCCAAGCAATATGGCGAATGAGAAAACAAAAATACTACATATCTTCCACATTAGATCTCTCCCACAGCTTCGGACGACCGCGAGTTGCGGCGTTCCAAAAAACTCAGGGCAGCGGGGGTCACCACGAAATCTGCAATCCATGCAAGTCCGATCATGATGACTCCGAGTTGCCCAATAAGCTTGTTCGGCCGGAACTCGCTCAGCGTGAGGATCGCAAACCCAGCCACCAAAATAAGCGTTGTGTAAGTCAGCGGTGCCCCAGCGTTCCGAAACGTGAAACGAAGGGCTTTAGGTATGTCCGCTCCTTGCGTTCGCGCAAGCCAGAATCGAGTCAGAAAGTGAATCGTGTCGTCGACGCACACACCAAGCGCGACCGATACAACGATGATCGAGGGGCCATCGATGGGAATTCCCGCCAGCCCGAGCAATCCTAGAGGAATCGTAAGCGGAAGCACATTTGGAATCAGGCTGAGCAATCCAATCCACACCGAGCGATAGATCAGCATGATGAGGCAAGTGATCGCCAAAAGGGCAATCGCCATGCTGAGCACCAACGAGTGGCTAAAGTGGTGAATCATATTGGCAAAGAGATATTGCTTGCCGGTCAGGCTCATCGTCGACAGGGCGTGGCCTGCGCGAACCTGCGCCGAGGTTCCAGCGATGTCGGGGAACTCTTGTTCGGCAATCTTTCGTATGCGGTTGAACGCTTTCTGATATTCGAGCGACGGCGCCTGCTTGAGTCGCGCGTTCAGTCGAAAGCCGCGGCGGTCGGCGGTAATCAGTCGTGAGAGGTTTTCCGTAGGTTTCGCTCCGTTTTCGTACTGAACGTAGTACTGGGACGCGAGCGACGAGCCGTTTTGCGCGGGAATGACCATGGGCTCTTCGGTCATTTCGTCGAATATCACGCTTGGGCGGCGCGCCTCCCTCGGCACATCTGCGCTCGTTGGCAAGGTGAAGTAACGAGCTTGGTTTTGATGCTGCACGAAGTGGACCTTGCGTAGGACGTCGAGCGCGCTTTCCATTTTGGTGACCAGCGATATGGGCGAGTTCGGATCCTTCGCCTCTTCGATAATCCTCCGTTCAAAGCGGGCGACTTGGCCCAAAAATCGCTCCGAAACCGCGATCCGACCGCGCTCGTCGCGGCGCTCGTCCCGTCGCAGCTTCGCGAACTCTCGTTGCTCTTGGGCGGTTAGCGTTTTCTGCCCCAGCTGCTTGAGCTCGAGCTGCTCAATCCGATGCGCCCGGCGTTCCGCCGCGTCGACCGAGGTGTTCGATTTCGCCCCGTAAAACACAATCTCTAAATCCGCCGAACCCGTGAGATGCTTCTCGATCCACTTCAGGTCGGTGATCACTGGATTGTCGGGGTGAAACCAGTTCACAAAGTTGCTGTCGATTTCTACGCGCGACATGCCCAGTGCAGAAACCCCCACCACCACCAACGAGGAACCAACGATTGCGGCGCGATGCTTGAGAATCCATGGCACGAGCCGCTCGCTCGCACGCGTTTCTGATTCCGTTTCGGTGTTGGATGCAGATTTTTTCGAGAGAGGCAATGCCGAAAGCGCGGCTGGCATAACCGCCATGGTTACCAAGTAGGCGAGAATCGCGCCGAGTCCGCCGGTGTAGCCGAGCATTTGCAGGGGAATAATTTCGCTGATGGTCAACGAAAAAAATCCCGCCGCGGTAGTGATCGAAGTCAAGAATACTGGGAGCGCGTTTCGCCGAACAACCTCCGTCACCAGGGTTTGACGATCGCTGTACTTTGGACGCAGCTCGAAATACATCACAAGCAAGTGCACCGAGTCGGCGACTCCGATCGCGGTGACAATCACTGGCGCGATCGCGGTGAGATTATTGAGCAGGTCGCCGGACCACCAGATCGATCCCAGCATGCCCGCGATCGATGTGCCCACGATCAGCATCGGAATCGCTACTCCGGAAAACCGGCGGAAGATGCACATCAGCGCAAGGGCGATGACGGCGAGCATCGCGCCCACGAACATCATGTCTTTTTGGCCAGTGTAGAGCTGGTTCTGCTCAAAGACCGGCATGCCCGTCATATGAAATCGGTACCCGCTCCGATCATTCGCGAGAATCGTTCGAATCTGGTCGAGTGCGCCCCACTGGGCGTCGTTTGCGACGAGCGCGGGGGCAATACGTGCCGATTCAGAATCGTGCCCGAAGATTGTTTTCAGCTTTTTGTCTTCGAGCTGTGGGCGAAGGAGTTGTACTTGAATCGCGCCGATGCGCGCGTGCTCGCTCACCACGCCATGAACCAGCCGAGGTTCTCCGACGTGGTCTTCGAAGCGGGCGTCCTTACCGAGCAGCCGGCGCACGGCGGCCCGGCCGGCGACCCGAGACGCACGCTCCGCCCCCAGGACAGCCACCATTCGTTTCAGTCGTTCGTCGCTCGAATAACGAGCCGGCGCGCGCTCGAAGAGATCCGTCACGACGAGTCCTTCGTCGTCGGCGCCGATAGCATCCCATCGAATCCACGGGCTTGCCGTCAAACTGCGGACGTGGCGAACGTAGGGAACCTCTTGAATCTTTTTCGTGAGCTTTGCGATCGCAGCGAGCGCGCGGGGGCTGAACACGCCCCACTTCGCATTGGGCTCCTCGAACGCAATGAGAACGATATCCTCCGGAATGAACTCTTTCTCGACGTCTTTGAATCGCCGTAGCCCAACGTCTTCGGGGTCGAACCAAATATCAGTGCGCGCGTCGATGAGCTTGGGCTCGGCGTCTTTTGTCGCAACGCCCCGAAGTGCATCAACCTGAGCAGAAAACCGCTTCACTTGGCGAGCGCCCATCGCCGCGGCGACGGCCGACAAACCGAGCATGATCAGCGCTACAAACCAGCGAAATCGATAGAGAGCTCTTAACGCGCGCGTTCCCAAGACACTTCTACAAAAACGATTCCATAGCTCACCAAGGCACGTTGCTCAAACCGGCACGGGGAGGCCTCCCCGCGCAGGACCCCACGCGAACAGCGACGACGTTCGGGTCAGTGGGCGCCGAGTCGGGTGCGGAGATAGCTCTGCTTGTCGGGTAAACTCCATTCCTGGTGTGTGCCGAGCGTTGGTCGCCATCGTTCTGCGACTAGATCCAACCTGCGCCGGACATAGAGCAGAAGCCAGAGGTCGAGCCAGTCGACTCCAGCAATCACGATGGGCTCAAAATTGGGGTTTCGGAGTCGAAATCGCTCGAAACATCCCTCGAGTTCGGACCAATGGCATGCCGCACGATGGTGATGCGCGAGATGGAAGCCCTCGTTTAGGAAATCGTCGTCGAAATGAAGCGTGATCGTGTTCAATACCGGTTGGTCTGCTCGCTCCGGATCGTGAAACGCGTGCTGCAGCCAAGTTGCGAGCGCGCCGAAGGCATTGTTGATCAAGAAAGGAAGACCCACGCAAAACAACCCTGCACGCCAGTCGAGCGCGAAGATGACCAGAGCGTATAGATAATAGACCGCCACCCCGAACAGCAGTCTGCGAAAGTCTTTCATCCGGTTCCGCCGCCAAAGGTATACAAGCGGGCGCCAGGCCGAGGTCGTGTGGATATGGCGCAACCCGACGTACTGAAAAAAGTGGTACGTATTGCTGCGGTCATACCCGAGCGTAGTCTGGTGGTCGTCCGGCCCGCCGTCTTCAGCGTGATGCACCTTTGCGTGATTGATGTAGTCTGACCCGGGAATCGTGCCGTAGAAGAAGCCCAAAAAGCATTCCGCGTAGCGACCCAAGAGTCGCGAATAAGGCGCTCGGAATAGGCCTCGCCGGCGGTGTGCTTCGTTGTGTTTGACGCTGAAATAGTGGATGAATCGCCGGGCGCGGGGACCGAGGAGTATCGCGATGTGAAGCGTTCCCATGATCGCCCAATGAACGCCAAGATCGACGAACTGCAGCCCATACGAGATAGGCACCAGCAGCGTAACGACCGCCAGGGTCGGCAACATGGGCCAATCGCGTTCGTCGGCCAGTACGCGTTTCCCGATGGATTGAGCGAAGCCGGAGACTCTCCGCTTCCACAAGCCGACGAGTTGCCGAATCCCGGGGACAAGCAAAGTGGCACGTTCGATTCCGTAGGGAATCATCGTCGTCACGCCCATGATTGCGAACACCACAACATGTGGGATGGTGAACACAAATTGCACGACGGCACGTAGGCCGCGCCAAGCGGACCGCTGCGCCTCTGGGGTGGCGGGCTGTGGAGTCGTGGGCTGCGGAGTGGTGGGTAGGGCTTCCGCGGAAGAACTCACGCTGGACATCATCGTACAAGCCTCTCTATTCGCTGATCGCTTGGTCGCAAGAGTACGATCGAACGATCGGCTGGCAAGCGCTGTTTTGGGGGACATGAGTCGCCGAGCAGGGAAGAAGAAGACTCCCGCGTCCAACGAAAACGCCCATCGGGTTCAACGTGATCGCTTGCAGCAACTCCTCCGTTCGGGTTGGTTTTGGGCGAAAGAGCCCAGAAAAGGGGAGTGGATAGGCACACGCGGCGGGTTTGGCCCGGACTTTGCTTTCTTCGCGTCCATCGTTTTCACGGTCAAGACCGGTTGAGCTGTGTTGAGTCGAGCAGGGTCGGGTCGAACAGAAGGTAGAGTCGAACAGAGTTGTCGGGTCGAACAGAGTTTAGGAGTACGGCGTGAGACAGAAATCAAGTCTGGCAGCGGTCTGCGCATTGAGCGTCATAGTCACATCGGGTGCGTGTACCGCCGGCGTTCGTGAAGAGTCAGTCGGCGAGGAGCAAAAGAAGTCTCCTACGCAGTTCGACTTCAAGAGGCCGCCGCTTTCCCAGTCGCCGTGGTTGGGATTTGGTCCCGTGCTCTTCTTCTCCAAAGATTCCGATGCCGGGCACTACTTTGTATCTTTTGCGAGCCCCAACGTGACCCACGCGGAGTTCTACAGCAAAGGGTTCTGCACAGTTCCGGACGGCACGAACGGCACGAACGACACGGTGTTTTGGGGAACCGACGGCGCCTATGTCGACCCCACCCAACCCGAAAAACCGCTGGGCGCTCTCGTCGGCTTGCAGTTCGTTCCGACCACGACGCCGGGACAATACAACATGTCCGTGGCGCGCACGACAAACGGTTCCGACAAAGTCGATTGGAAGTTCAATGTCGGAACTTTGAGCCCCAAAACCGTAAGTCCGGACATGGGAACGTGGCTTGCGTCGCAGGGCATCAAGAACGTCGGTTGCCAAGCGGCGGGTTATCTGTGGAAGCGATGAGGTTAGCTCGTCGCATAGCGCAATATGCCGGAGGGTTGAAGGTGAACGAATTGAGCGCACGCGCGCGTACCGCCGTACGTTGCGCCTTCGTCGTGTTGGGTGTGGCTGCGGGCGGTTGCGCTGCCAACGCAGTCGATGACCCGGGCGCGCCATCAGAGGAGAAACAGTTCTATCTCAAAGACTGGCCCAGAGATTCGCCTCATTTGGTGTGCACCGGCAAGGGTTCGGTTGACAACGCAGACGGTTTCATCTGCATGTACGAAGCCCTCGGAAAGAATGAGGCCGATCAGAAACTCGTGCTGCGAACTCGTTACCCACTGCTCTTCGCCGCGCACGCGTACCCATCGACGGATGGCGCCAAAGGAACTTACGCGCACGTGACCCTAGAACGCAAAAAGCGCCTGTCGAATGCCATTCGAGGCTGCCACACAAGACTCGAAGGGTTCAGCGAACTTGACGCCGTTGCTTTTGCAGGCGTTCGTGAAGATCTTGCGGAAGCAGGAAAGACGTCTGCGCATGGGCAGAGACACTGCATCGACTACGAAAACGATACCTCGGCTACGGCGCCCTATTTCAGCCCAAACGACGAGAACTTTTTTGAGCTCCACAGCGGTGCAGGCCAGGAGTGACGAACTTTTCGCCGCACTAGGAGGCTGGTGTCAAACGCTCCCGTCGGCTCGCTTGCGACGGCAGGCCATTCGCCGCCATCCCCTCACGCTCGAAAATGCTTCGGCATTTCCTCGGTTCGCAGATGCAACGACTGGCCTACCGGCGCTGCGCCAGCCTCGGTCCGCGTTTGACACCAGCCTCCTAGACGTTTCCTCGACTTGGGCGTACAACAAACGAAAGCTTGCGCGTCCACGGAAATACGACCGGGCTGAGTGCTTCGGTCATCAAGTCTCTAGAGCGGCTCTACCGCCGGCGAGTTCCTTTCGATGGTTTGACGACGCCTGAGCTGACCCGTTCGCTCGCGGACGTATCCCATACAACAGGGCGGCAGGTCGGCGTACTGGTCGATCGCGCGGGACAAGTCGATCACGTCATCGTCGGCGATGCGCACAAGCTATTCTTGCCCGACGTAGGGCGCCTTCGTGCTGCCGCGGGCCGGCTACGGGGTCTGCGGCTCATTCATACCCACCTCGCAAACCAGCCGCTGTCGCGCGATGACCTTGTCGACCTCACGCGGCTTCGGCTCGATTTGGTGGCGGCGATTTGCCTAAACCCCGCCGATGGCCGGCCGATGTGGGTCTACTACGGACACAACGTGCCGGTACGCGACGGCGCTGACGAAGCGCCGTTCCACACCGTGGGCCCGGTTCCCTATTCTCGGTTGGACGTTAACCCGGCCGAGCTCGTGCTTGCGCTGGAAGCGGAGTTTGCGCGGGCAGCTCGAGCGCGGCCGGCTGCGGCGCCCGACGGTCGCGCGATGTTGGTCCATGTAGGAGAGAAAAGCGCAGGCGGCGTCGCTGAGGAGTCCATGCGGGAGCTGCGCGAGCTCGCTCGAACCGCGGGCGTCGAAGTCGCCGATGAGGTTGTGCAGATGCGCAATCGGGTCGATCCGAAATACGTGCTCGGGCGAGGCAAACTGGAAGACGTGGTGATTCGCGCGATGCAGCTTGATGCGGAGGTGCTGATTTTTGATCGCGACCTCCGTCCCGGCCAAGCAGCCGCCATCGCGAGCCTGACCGACCTCAAAGTGCTCGACCGCACCCAGCTTATTTTGGATATCTTCGCGCAACACGCCCATACGCGAGACGGCAAGCTGCAGGTGGAGCTCGCCCAAATGAAATATTTGCTGCCTCGGCTTGGCCAAAAAGACGACGCGCTGTCGCGCCTCAGCGGCGGGATTGGTGGGCGAGGCCCTGGTGAAACGAAACTCGAAATCGGACGACGGCGCGCGCGCGATCGCGTGACGCGGCTGCAGACACAGCTCAAGAAGTTGTCGAAGCAGCGCAAGCAGCGGCGCTCCCATCGAACGCGACGCGGCGCTCGAGTGGTCTCGCTCGTCGGGTACACCAATGCTGGCAAGAGCACGCTCATGAACGCGCTGACGGGAAGCGATGTACTCGTGGAAGACAAGCTCTTCGCTACCCTCGATACCCGATCGCGCCGCATGCATATGCCCAATGGTGAAGACATCGTGATCTCCGATACCGTCGGGTTCATTCGCGAGTTGCCCAAAGATTTGTTCGCCGCGTTTCGCGCGACGTTTGAAGAAGCCGCGGATTCCGATTTGCTCGTTCAGGTCATCGATGCCTCGGACCCCGCGCGCGATGAACACCAGCGCGCCACCGAATCGTTGATCGTCGAACTTGGCCTCGAGCAGATCCCCCGCATCGACGTCTACAACAAGGCCGACGCGGCAGGTTGGGAAGTCGCGCGGATGTGCGCGGCAAGCTCCCGCGGCGTCGCGGTTTCTGCGCTCGAAGCTCCATCGCTCAAACCACTTGTCGAACGCATCCAGGAATCGCTATCGAGAGGCGCTTTCGCGAACCTCGCAGCGGTGGACATCGACGCCAGCGATGCCGTTTCGAACGCCTAGTGAATGCTCAGGGCCTATTGTCCCCGTGGTGCCGTAGAACGACGGTTCCCTTTGTCGGTGCCGAATACTCAGTTGCGAGATTTGCACGGGAATTTGTGGGCGGCTCTGCTGCGGCACAGCCGTTGCATTGTCGACTGTCGATGAAGTCGGCGATCGCATCCCACAAACGGTTGGCTCTTTCGCTTTGCTCCGTGAGCTTGCTAGCAGCGTGCGCAGCGAGCGCTGGCGACGCGGAGTCGAACCAGCAGAAATCGGTGGGCGCTCGAGTCGACGAAGTATTCTCGCTCGTGCCGACCGATGAGCTGCCGTCTCCGGTGCTGTGGCGTTCGCTTCCTGAATCTATCACCACGTCGGATGCTTGGCTGGATCATCGGCAGCCACTTTCCGATGAAGCAAAGTCTAAGCTGCTCGAGCAGCGCATCGAAGTGACGAGAAACCAAACGCCGAAGACATATGCACATCTCGAAGCGCTTGCGGCTCGGGTGTGGAACGCCGCGCGAGGAACATTTCAGGATACCGCCCCGAACCTCGCTTCTCTACCTCCCCCTGCGATTGTGCTGGTCGACGACCATCCGCGACAGACGTCGGTCACCACGTTGTGGATTCCTCCTCGGGAAGCAACGCAGGATTCCCATATCGGTCGCGTTGTTTGGGCTATTCTTTTCAATGTTCGATGGCTCGCGAACGAAGAGGATTTCGAGGACGACGACGACGCCTCGCTCGGGTGGACGATTGGCCACGAGCTCTCTCATCTTCTTTTTCAGCACGGGCCGCTGGGTGCAATCCAAGCGAGCGGCGAGTTTCGAGCTTCCAGAGTGCCGAGCGACCGACGCTATAGTGATTTGGCATTGGCTGACTTCTCTGCGTATCAGTTTTTCAAGCTGGTGTCGGGCACAGGAAAGCGATACTACAGCGTTTGGAACTCAAGCTTTGCCGTTCGTTTGGTCGATCGTGCGACTCGGGCCGAGCTATGCTCGGGGGCTTCTCCAGACTTGGTCCAGCAAGCCGAGGAGTTTACGGATCTTCTGGCAACCTATCCTGTCCCAACGGTAGACAAGCGATTGATGTTCGCCAAAGCGGAGTACTCGAACGCGCACACCGAGAACCAACATTCGTTCGATGTGACCAACGTACCGCCGTCCTCAACCACTCCAAACGACTCCCACGGCAGACATACCAAACCGATCATGGTTGATCCGTATCCCGGGTTTGCCGCGAAACTGGTGGATTGCGTGCCGAACCGCAGCGCCATAGGCAAATTGGCTGAGTCTCTTGGTGATCTCGTGGGGCCCGCGCGGTGGAGACAAGAACTCAGGCAAGCAGTGACTCGCGGCGGAGAAAACCTACACGCAATGCTGGTCCAGCTCGAGGGCGCAACGACACGCGCGGTTTCTGAGCTTGAAGAAAAGCCCGCACGCCTGATCTCCCGGGAAGATCAAGCGGACAACTATGGCGCGTTGTACAACTGGCTTGCAGGTGGCTCGGTGGAGCGCTCGATCGGCGTTCATGGTTGCGCCCGAGACGATTCCGAAGGTCTACGCCATCTGCCGCTCACTCCCGCCGAGGTTGACGTTCTTGGCCGCTTTCCTGCTGGTTTCACGCGAACGCAAGATACGCCGAGCCTTAGCGATGAAGCGAAATCTCTACACGGCTACGGCTACGACGTGGCATTCCATCCAAAACCTTGTTTTCGCGAGCGCGTGATTCGTCAAATAGAGCGAGAAATCGCGCGTTCTTCTCGGCGGCCGTCGCACTACACTCCCCTCCCGCAGACAGAAGCGCAAAGGCAATCCGGAGGGCAATATTGGTTCGGGCGGGCTGAGTTGAACAGAATGATTCTGGAGCTGCGGGAGAGGTTTCCGGTTCAAAAGGAGGTCACCGACCACTCTACTCCGGAGCCTGCGCCGTTTGTGCCCGACGGTTCTGGTGACTGAGCTATTTCGCAACCGGTTTGAGGCCGACGCGGCCGTCTTTGGTGACGACTTCGAATTCGATATTTTTTCCGCGATGCTTTTCTTTTAGTCGCGGCATCATCTTGTTCACGCTTCGCGCGAGCGATTCGTATTTGACATCTTCGACCCGTTCGTTGTTGCGACGTTTCGCGGCGACGTAGCGGTCATAGAGTCCGCGCATTTGCGCGTCGCTCATCCCGCTGGACGAGCCGTTGGATCTTGATGGACTTCTCGGGGTCGGAGGAGGCGGCGGCAGTTTTGGCGCGATTGGTTTCGATGCCATTGGTTTCGATGCCATTGGTTTCGATGGAGGCGGCGGAGGTGGTTTGGGAGCTGCGATTTTGCGCGTGCTCGGCGGAGGTGGCGGGGGCTTTTTGGCGTCGCTGGGGATGGCCGGCATTTTGGCCGTCCGAATTTTTGGCGGGGCTGCGCCTTCGGGTCGCTTGAATGAAGCCGTTCCGCTTGGGCTGCTGAACGCAGGTTTGCTGTCGACGTTTTGGGAAGCTGACTCATTCGGGCTTGCGGCCTTTGTATTCGCGGCAGTGCGATCTTCCGATTTGGGCGCTTTGGCGAACGTTGCCGTCGTACCTACATCCTCGGAAAACGCCGCGGGCCGAACGCTCCGCGTAGCTTGCTTGCGTCGTTGCGCGCGGCGAACATCGCGTCGATAGGTGCCTTCTTCGATCTGACGGGAGACTCGTTTCCAATACATCTGGAGCGTCGTGTAGCGCTGTATCATCGACTGAAACCGAAACCGCAGCGCGGTGTTGCGGGGCGCGCCTCGGCGGAGGGTGTTGATCAGGCGGTCGAGATTCTTCCGTTGGATCGCTGGCTCAAGCCGCTCGATGCCCTGAAACCACTGGTCGTACAATGACTTCAGCCGGTCTAGCCCGACCTCTGCGTCCTTCAACGCAGCTTCGAATTCAGGCGTCTCCATAGCTCAGCATCCTAAATTGTAGCGCCAAATACCCTTCGCGTGCGCTGTTTATTTCCAAGAGAGAATCCGAGATAAGCAGGCGCGGCACTGAAGTGTCGTCGTTCACCGTCAGCGACCACTCCGAAGTTGCAACGCAACCGGGGCCCCGCCGCACCGCGGTGGGGTCGGGCGCGACAGCGGCCGGAGTCGGGAGGGGGGCCCCGCGGAATCGTATTCCGTGGGGGGAGGGTTTGCACCAAACCCTCCTAACTATTTAGCTTAGCGCACAGCTTTGATGCGGAGGTTGTCGAACCACAGGTCCGACTTCCAGTTGTTGAAGGCGAAGTGGTCGTGGCCCCGGCCATAGAGTGGGTCTGGATCGCGCATCTTCATTGAGAGCGCGTCGCCGAACTGTACGGAAAGCGTCTTGCCCTGTCGTTCAATGCGTACATGGTACGTTTTTCCCTTCACCACCGGATGCTTTGGGCCAACGATGCGGTCGTTTCCGTGTTCGTTCATGCGCGCGATCACGTTCAGCGAGTTGTTCCAACCGCCGAAAATCACGACGTAGCTCGTTGCGGTATAGCTTTCCTCTTTGGCTTTCGACACACCGTCGCCAAATACCTCTGCTTTGATATCCCCTTCGGGAGATTCCGAGCGGACATCGAACTCGATGCTTACATCTTGCGGCAAGACCCTCCTGAGCCACAGCGGTCGGTTTTTGGCTCCGCGAACATGCAACTGACCGTCGCGAATTTCCCAAGGCCCGCCGGTATTGTTCCAGAGCTCCCCCAGACGATCGCGGTCAAACGAATCGGTCAACCCTTCCGAGCTGATCGCCGGATCCCCCTGCGGGGTACACCCCACCGCGACCAAAACCAAAACCAAAGAAATCTGCCGCTTTGTGATCATCGACGCGCACTCTCCCGCGCCAGAGTGTCCCAGGCAAGGCGAGCGGCTGCGACGAAGACAGTGCGTCGATCGCAAGCGTTTCGCTCGTGTCGGGAACGGGATGGGGATCGGGATTAGGAGGAGCGTCGGGATTGCGCGGCACGTTTGGGGCCGGGAACCACAATTAAATACCGAATTGTGGGACAGGATGGTGGTTTGGACACGGATGCAGCATCAGGTTCGGTTTCCGCGCCGCTCCACCGTAGAAAGAGCAGTGTTCAAATGGATCAATTGCAGCTCGAGTCGCATCCCTCAGGGCAGCGATCAGATTGCAACTCAGGGTGCATCCCATAGAGCAGCGGAATTTTGGTCTGAGCGCGAGCGACTACTTTCCTCGGGGGCGATGTCGCCCCCGCCCCATCGAATACATCCGATGGGGCCCCACCCCCTACTGGACAGCGAACGACTGAGGAAGGCTCCGAGCCTTTCGCA
>JANQQS010000153.1 GCA_028284955.1 Myxococcota bacterium
TGGCAGACCCGCACCGGCGAAGCACCCGTAGCTCAGCTGGATAGAGCGCTGCCCTCCGAAGGCAGAGGTCACAGGTTCGAATCCTGTCGGGTGCGCCACCGGAAGTCCGCAAGTCTTTACCAGTTTTTCTTCGCCACAGCCTGTCTTTGCCGCGTTCGGGCGGCTTCTCCTGACGGCGAGCGGCTGAAGTCGAACTGAGCGAGAGCTAACTGTGGTCGCAGGGGTCAATGCCAAGCGCCTTGGCGACCTGGGCGTTTCGGTTCTGCACGGCATCGATGCGACCAAGCTCTCAGGTCACTTCGGACGAATGCGTTTCGGCCTGATCGCCTGCCAGTTTCCCAACGGCGCAAGCCGAAGACCTCTTAAAGGACGAAACCCCAATTATGTTCTTGTGCGGCGCTTTTGCCATGCGCGACGCAGCCAGATGTGCGGGCGTTTCAAAGCCCCGCGTTCGTCCCTTTTACGTCGATGATCATCCGGGCGAACGACATGGCAAAACCGAAGATGACGGCGAAAGCGTCATCTCGGCGAAAGACGATTGCCGGACCTATGTCTTTTCGAAACCTGCTTGACGGCAAGTGATCCTGTTGGAGCGCACTTTCGGATGGAACCGAACGCTCTGCCGCCAGGCGCGACCTACATCCCGGATTTCGTAACGCCAGCCGAGGAGGCTTCGCTTGCTGCCGAGATCGAAGCCGCACCGTGGATCAAAGACCTCAAACGGCGGGTGCAACATTAAGGCTATCGTTACGACTATCGCGCCCGCACCGTAACCCGGCCCGCAAGTCCGATGTCATCGAGGGTCAGCGCGTGCCACGCGGACGCCGCCTGTCGCTGACCTTCAGAAATGTCATCATGGCTTAGCCGGCGCGCCGACCGATGCCGGATCTTTGCGATCGACCAGCGCTTGAACACAAGACCCACGTGGCTTCTTGCATTTGGCGACGGTCTTCTGGCTGATGCCGAACCGCTTTGACGGCGTCCTCAGGCACGCTTGACGCTTCTGTGCTGCTCGACGAACCGCCTGTTTGGTGCGGGCGCTGTCATGTAAGACATGCACCATGGCGCCTCCTTCCATTCATGCGAAAAGAATGCACCGCCAAAATCCGGGATCAAACAGACAGGGGCGCATCAAGCAGCGCTTTTTGTCTCCATTCCACGTATGAGCATTTGCAGCACGTCCTTTGCCTTTCTCAGCGTCTCTTCCGGCGCCTCATTGGCGGCAATCCACATCGCCGCGTCAATCATCGCGCCATTGAGCATGCGCGCCACGGCCTCGGGGTCGGCCGGCCGCAGCCGGCCTGACTCGATCAGTTCGCCCAGAGCTTCGGCGAACGGGAGGATGGCGCTCGCCTCGTCGATCTCGCGGGCCTTCTGGCCCAGGACTGCAGGCCCGTCGAGCAGCAGAATGCGCTGTATCTCGGGGTCGAGGGCCGCGTCGAAATAGCCAAAGCATGCGGCCAGAAGCGCATCGAGGGGGTCTTCAAATTCCTCGGAGCTTGCGTCCATCCGGTCGCCGATCTCCTTGTCGAGCTGCCGGAAAACGGCTTCAAAGAGGCCCTTCTTGCTGCCGAAATTGTGGTAGAGCGCACCACGCGTCACGCCCGCCGCCTCGCAGATGCGGTCCATGGAGGCGGCTGCA
>JANQQS010000168.1 GCA_028284955.1 Myxococcota bacterium
AGGTTTTTGTGACTGGAGCTGTGCAAGGCGGAGCGGACGTAGTCCGTGGAGCTGCACAGGTCTCGGCGCAGTACGGGTCCGAAGGACCCTAGTCCAGCCGCGTTCGGGGCAAAAGGCCACCGCTCTACTAGCTGGCTGCTAGCTCCGAGAGAGCCTTGCGGGCTTCTTTCGCTTCGTCGCTCTTGGGAAAATCAGCGACTACTTTTTGCAATACTTCCCGGGCTTCATTGGTTTTGTGCATTTTGATGTAGGTGGTGCCCAGCAAGAGCATCGCCTCTGCTTCTACGCCGCTTCCTTGATACGCCGTCACGAGGGTCTTGAGTCGCCCGACGGTGGCTGGATATGCGTCTCGCCGAAGATAAAACTTCGCGACATAAAGTTCGTGCTCGGCCAACATGCGAAGCACCTGGACCACGAGTTTGTTGGCTTCAGGAATGCGGTTGCTTTTGGGGTAGTCCAAAATAAATCGGCGAAGTTGACGCAATGCATCGCGCGCAGGCTGCTGGTCTCGCTCGTGCGCAGGAGGTGCGAGGAACCAATCGTCTGGAATCTGCTTCACGTAACACTCGGCGATTCGAAAACGTGCGTACTGAACTTGAGAATGCGACGGTCGAAACCGAACGAACTGTCGATACGCAGACACCGCTTCGATGTATTCTTTTTCTTCGAACTTGCAGTCAGCTGCACGCAGCTCGGCGAGGGCAGCGAACCGGCTGTACGGGAACTCTCGACGAACGCGACGAAAGGCAGGCCCCGCTTCCAAACAGTCGCCCTTTCGATACGCCGCTAAAGCTCCCGCGTAGTTTTGTTGGGCCGTTTCTCCGTATGATTTCCCCGGACCCGACCCCGCAGTTGCCCCTCCGCATCCTTCGACACCAACGAAGGTGGAGAACGCTATTGCCGAGACAAAGCCGATCCACATCGGGGCTCGGGCAGTGTAACGATGTGAGAGCTGCGGCCATGGGTCTCGATAGTTCATGCGTAGCCGGGATGTACCGCAGACGTTGGATTGGAACAACCGGAGGGGTGGCTGGTTTCGCGCTCGTGAGGGTGAGGAGGTCTCGGGTGGGAAACTTCGTCGGGTGGCACGCACCGCAGGCCTATGCGAAACTAAAGCAATAAATAGGAGGCTTTGATTAGCTAGAAAGTTCTGTCGTATGCGAGATGTCCCCGATCGGGCGTCATGCGCGCTCGATGTTGCTAGAACGGCTGTTCGCACTGTCGCACCCGCTCGCGCGATAGTCGCGTCTGGCCCCAAGACCCTCTTTCGGGCCAAGTTCCTGACGGCAAAGATGTTGTGGGGCGCAGTCGCTCTGACGGGAAGTTCGGTTTTCGGTTGGTGGCCGCAGATCGCGCGCGCGTCCACCTACTACGAGGCCCTCGATACGTACGAACGAGGTCGGCGCGATACAGCGATCCGGCAGTTTGAACACGCGCTAAAAAACCCAAACAACGGACCGTATCAACTGGCCACGATCTACGTGCACCTCGGCGTACTTCGCTTGCACGTTGGTCGCTACAAACTCGCCTACCACGCGTTCGATCGCGCGCTCGCCATTCGCCGTTCTATTCGGCTCCCCGCGGGGGCGCCCGCCAGCGCGCGCCGCATGTTTCGTCGCGTGTCCGAGCGGCGAAGGAAATCGATACGCGTTGCCGTGCGCCTTCCCCGAAAAGTCGCCTATGGGCGCCACACCACGATCCGGCTGCGTGCGCTGCATCAGCCTCGAGGCTTGGTTCGCGCAGCCCGCGTCAAGGTTCACCCGGCCGGAAGTCAGACCGCATCTTGGCGCCGGGAAGTCGAGCTCGAGCGGGGGATGACCCCGGTGGTTCTGCCTGCGTCGTTGTGGAGAGGCACGCGGGCGCTCGACCTCGAGGTGGAGCTTCTCGATGAATACGGAGGAACCGTAGCGGTTGCCGAACGTTTGGTGCGCAGTTTGGGCCTGTCCGGGCCACCGCGAGGTACCGTTTCCAAAGCGCACCGTTCCGGTGGGGCTATTGCAAACAGATCGGGGATGCACGTTCGCAAAAAACGTCTCGGGCAATCCCGCGTTAGACGCTGATTGCGTTCTTCCGGAAACCGCTCTCTCCGATCTGAACGTTTACCAGCGCGGGACGGTCGCACGAAAATGCGTTTTCCAGCGCCGCCTGCAACTCCGAAACCGTCGACGCCCAAAACCCGACCCCGCCGCACGCGTCCACGACGCGATCGTATCGAGTGAAATCAAGCTTCGTCGCGACCGAACGAGATTCGCCAAACATCTGGACCTGGCCTCGCCGAATTTGAGTCCACGCGCCGTCGTTTCCAACGATACCCACCACCGGAATGTTTTGGCGCGCCATGGCTTCCCACTCCATCGCGTGCAAACCAAACGATCCGTCTCCGTACATTATGATCACGCGCGCGTTCGGTCGCACCAACTTGGCCGCCATCGCGTAGCCTGGACCCACCCCGAGAGTGCCCAATGGCCCTGGATCCATCCACACCCCGGGCCAACTTACGGGAAGTGAATACGCCGCGGTTGCCACGAAGTCCCCACCGTCGCCAATCACAACAGAGTCTTCCTCGAGGTACTTCGCGGTTTCTGCGCACACCCGGAGCGGATTGGGAGGGTCGTCGTTTGACTGGAGCTCGGACTGCATCGCAGCCAGCTGACGGTTTTCTTGCTCACGCACTTTGGCAATCCAATCGTCCGCGTTGCTCTGAGGTGCGCTGCGGGCGATCGCCTGCAGCGTCAAACCGCTATCCGCAGGAATGCCGACGTCGACGTGCCGATTTTTTCCGATTTCCGACCCTTCGAGGTCCACCTGTACGACCTTTGCGTCCTTTGCGATCGCCGTGCCGTACGTGAGCCGAAAGTCGAACGGTGTCCCGAACACCAAAACGAGGTCTGCCTCGGAAAGTGCAAAGCGCCGAACTCGACGAAAAAAGCAAGGGTGGTCCCAGGGAAGCGCGCCGCGCGCCATTCCGTTCACAAACGCTGGCATCGGAACGCGCGCCAAAAAATCGCCGAGTGCGTTTTGCGCGGGCGAACATCGCAACTGGGAGCCGACGATTGCCACCGGCCGCTCAGACATTTTGAGCAATGCGTTGACGCTATCCACCGCGGCTGGATCAGGAGACGGCGAATGAATCGGCCGGGATCCGGTAGCGCGAACAAGCTGTGCATCGTCGATCCAGTTCATCAATACATCGAGAGGAAACTCCAAAAAAACCGGCCCTGGCACGCCGGTTAGGGCGGCTCGAAACGCGCTCGCCAGATATTCCTCGATACGTCGCGTCTCGGTTACCGTGGCGGACCATTTGGTGATCGACGACATCAGTGCGACATGGTCCATGTCCTGCAGTGATCCCATATGCCGATTCGGCCATGGCCCTGCGCCACCCAGAACCACCATGGGGACTCCTGCGCGCTGCGCATTGGCGACTGCGGTCACCACGTCGGTGACGCCCGGGCCGGCCGTCACCAGGGCCACCCCCGGTCGCCCTGTCATGCGTGCGTAGGCGTCCGCGGCGTGACCCGCGGTTTGCTCGTGGCGCACGTCCACCACCCGAATCCCTTCGTCGAGGCAACCGTCGTAAATGTGCTGGATATGCCCGCCGCAAAGGGTGAATACGTGGCCGATTCCCTCGGATCGGAGTACTCGGGCGACGATTCTTCCGCCGTGATTCATAGGGCACCTTCCACGCTGAGCGAATTCCCGTTTGGGTAAATTCACTTTGGCAAGATTTCTGTTGGTGTGGTGTCTGGCTTTGAGCTAGTCGTTAGAGTCTTTCACAAGGAACCGCGTCATGCAGCATTCCAATCTAGAATGGTCTTGCAGGCCGTACGCAGAGCTCGATCGGGACGAGCTCTACGCAATGCTCCGACTCAGGGCTCGCGTGTTCATTGTGGAACAGCAATGCGCGTACCTCGACCTTGATGATTGGGACCAGCGCGCCTGGCATATTTTCGGAAAGGATGCGAGCGGCCGCGTGTTCGCGTATCTGCGCCTTACCGCCCCAGGAACTCGTTTCGCAGAACCGTCTATCGGCAGAGTTGTCACCGACCCCAGCGTGCGTGGGTTGGGGTTGGGCCGTACGCTGATGCACAAAGGGCTTGATACGGCGACGCGTCTGTATCGAAGCAAGCCCCTGCGGGTGGCTGCGCAAATGCGACTGGAATCGTTCTATCGAGAGTTTGGCTTTCGTCGCGTAGGAAACCCCTACGACGAAGATGGGATCGCGCATGTGGGCATGATTCGGTTTCCTCGGTCAACGCAGAACCCCAACTCCACCCTCCCTCAGGGCACTCTGCCGGCTTAAGACACACCCAGGCGTTGCATCCTCTAAGAGATGGGCCATTCTAAAGACGCCATGACGGACGTCGTAGAGGTGCTCAAAGCGGGAACCGTCCTTGAGCAAAAGGTTCGAATCCAAAAAATCATCGGTATGGGACGGAATTGTGTCGTCTATGCGGGCGACCATATCACTCGGCCGTGTCGCGTTGCGGTTAAGATGGTTCGCCCCGACAAAGCTCACGTGGCTGGCGCGCAGGAGCGTTTTTTGCAAGCTATTCGGGCCGAACAGGAGCTGATGCATCCGCACATCTGCGCGATACTTGATCAGGGGAATCATGAGGGGATTCCGTATGCGATCATGGAGCGCATCGACGGGGAGGATCTGCGCGCTCGCGTGACCCGTGAAGGCGCCCTCGACTACGACGCGATTCTGCACATTCTCGATTCGGTTCTCGCCGCTCTCGGTTTCGCGCATGAACACAACGTGTTGCATCAAGATGTACGTCCCGAGCGCGTGTTGCTCGTGGCGAGCGACGGTGGGCAGCGCGTCAAGGTGATCGGATTCGGGTGCGAAAATAGCGACGCGATCAACGGAAGCGCAGCCAACGCGTCAGACCTCGCATTTTGCGCCCCCGAACAGCTGCGCCGGCATGCCTACGGCTGCGAAGCGGATCTTTACTCAGTCGGCGCGCTGGCCCACTACTTGATCGCTGGCGAAGCCCCCTACCCACAAGCCAGCGTGCAAGACCTCATCGGACAAATCGAAGCCGAGACACGCCCGCGTGTTCAAACGCTGCGCCACGACGTGCCGAGAGCGATGGAGCGGTTTGTAGAACGCGCGCTGGCTCCACACCCCGATGATCGGTACGCAGACGCCACGCAGATGCGCGAAGCACTCCGGCGCGCGTGCAGCAACTTCAATAGCATACCCACCGGACAAACCGCGGCGCTGTTAATTTGAGGGTCTGGCACCCAGACCCTCTCGTCGGGGTACGACCCCGCCGATTCACCCAAACTCCCCCGCCAGGCTGCACGTGACCTGGTCGCGTAAGTGGTGTGCTGCCGGGGCCCCGTCGCGGAGCGATGGGGCGGCCGCGCAAGCGGTCGGAGTCGGGAGGGGGACCCGCGCGGGTCGAACCCGCGTGGGGGAGGGTTTGCCTCAAACCCTCCAGACACCACAGCTCCCCCGCCAGGCTGCACGTGACCTGGTCGCGTAAGTGGTGTGCTGCCGGGGCCCCGTCGCGGAGCGATGGGGCGGCCGCGCAAGCGGCCGGACAGGGACCGAGTCAGTCTTTCCACAGACACAGATGGAACAGCTGAACAGCTCATCGAACTGCAGTTCACCGAACCGCAGCTCATCGGACCACAGCTCACCCGAGAAACACGGCACGAAGAAAGCCGCTCACCGCGAGCACCGCACGAAGAGAGCAAGGGGGCGCAGGGACCCCCGCGCAGCGCGAAGCGGCGTCGGGAGGGGGGCCCCTGTCGGGTTGTACCCGACAGGGGGGAGGGGCTGCGGTCAGCCCCTCCGAGGAACAAACGGGCCCCCGCGCAGCGCGCAGCGGCGTCGGGAGGGGGCCCCCGCGGCTGTGTTTTTTAGGGTTTGGCACCCAAACCCTCTCGTCGGGGTACGACCCCGCCGATTCACCCAAGCTCCCCCGCCAGGCTGCACGTGTTTTGGTTGCGTGGGGGTGAGCTGCTGGGGCCCCGCCACCAAACGAACCCCCTGCCAGCAAGAGCAAGGGGGCGTAGGGGCCCCCGCGCAGCGCGCAGCGGCGTCGGGAGGGGGGCCCCGCGGCAGTGTCGTTTTAGGGTTTGGCACCCAAACCCTCTCGTCGGGGTACGACCCCGCCGATTCACCCAAGCTCCCCCGCCAGGATGCACGTGTTTTGGTTGCGTGGGGGTAAACTGTAGGGGCCCCGCCACCAAACGAACCCCCCGCCAGCAAGAGCAAGGGGGCGTAGGGGCCCCCGCGCAGCGCGCAGCGGCGTCGGGAGGGGGGCCCCGCGGAATCGTATTCCGTGGGGGGAGGGGCTGCGGCCAGCCCCTCCAAAACAACTGCGGACGGCTTCGCTATTCGGCGTCCGCGTTGGCAGAGGCTGATGCTTCGGCTTTTTTGTCGCCGCTGGCTGCCGCGGCTACTTTTTTCTTATCTTTTGCGGCTGCAGCTGCGGCGCGCCGTTCGGCAGCAGCTTCTTGCCGCCGCGCAGCGGCTTCTTGTCTGCGCTGTTGTCTGGCGTCAGACGCTTCTTGAGCCTTCTTTTGGCGTTCGGCAGCGGCTTCTTGCCTACGTTGCTGTCGTTCGGCGGCGGCTTCCTGAGCTTTCTTTTGGCGTTCGGCGGCGGCGGCTTGTCTACGCTGCTGTCGCTCCGCGGCGGCTTCTTGTCGTTGTTTCTCTCGCTCTGCTTTTGCGGCAAGTCGAGCGGCTTGGCGCTCTTTTCTGGCTTTTTCCCGCTCTGCGGCGGCTTGTTTTCTGGCTTCTAGCGCGGCGGCTTGTCGCTCGCGGCGCTCCGCGATCCGCGCTTGTCGTCGTTCCTCGGCCTCTTTTTTGTCTTTCTCTGCTTTGGCTTTGGCGGCTCGCCGCCGTGTCTGGAACATTGCGCGTCGGGCTTGGAAGTGTCCGTCTCCGCTCTCTCGAATAAGCGCTTGGGCTTCCGCGGTCGCCATCCATCGACCCGGGAAATACACATATTTTCGACCTCGCTGATTCCAATGCGCACGGACGAACACCTGGTCGTCGCGGTCTTGTTCCCACCGGCCAGCGGTCCACGCCCACGAGTCACCTTTGCGTTCCCAATGTCCGGCGACCCAGAAATGGGCGGGGCTTGGCGCCTCCGGCTTTGTTTCCGCTTTGGCTTCCGGGGGCTGTTCTTCGACGATGATTTCTGCGCTCGCGGACGCTGTGGCGGCGCTAGCTGTGTTCGTCGCAGTCGGGGCGGCCGATGTCGAAGGTGCGGCCGCCGGAGTCGTTGATGGTTGGCTTACCGCCTGTTGGTTTGCGTCGACTGCGGCAGTTTCGGGCGCGGTTGATTCCGGAGCGCCGGTTTCGGGCTGGGTCGCTGCGACCGGCGACGTTTCCTCTGCGCTCGCGCCGTTCTCCGGCGTGGTGTTGTGATGATGTACGGTCGGGTAGCAGCCGGTGACCGCAATTGCACAAAGCCACAGTATTATCGGGCGCTTGACTTTCGTAGTACGTTTGGAATCAGGGATTTTGACCTCTGCACGCATGGTTGATTCTCCGATCATCCTGGCCTCCCACCTTTGATGACAGTCTTGCAGAGTACACCTTTATCGAACTAGGGGGTACGCCGGCCGCGGTTCCTGAACAGTTTCCGTAACGTGCGTCACCAAATGATGTCGCTTGTGACGCTGGCTGACCCCTGTTTCGGCCGAACGGCCTGTTTTTCCGCGTGCTTGGGCGCTTGACACACCAAACCTCTGGCTCGTAGATAACGGCCGATGTCGGCGCCGCATCCCCGAAAGCAGACTCTGGCCTCCGCGCTCTTCGAGCTGCCGGACGATCCAGGCCGAGGGTTTCGTTTTGTGCGGCGTGACCGAAGCGATGTGTTTTTTGCGTACACGCAGCTCGCCCAGGAAGCGCGCCGGCGGGCCGACTGCATGCGCGAACTTGGCCTCGGGCGTGGCGATCGCGTGGTGTTGGTGGTCGCGGAGCCTCAAGAGTTTGTATTGACGTTTCTCGGAACGGTGTTGAGCGGCGCGATTCCCGTGCCCGTGTCGCCACGATCTGGATTTCGCGATGTGGATGGCTACGTGGCGTCGCTCGCGCACATCACCCATGCGTCCGGCGCGGCGGCGGTATTCCATACCGCGGAAAACGTCGCCATTGTGGAGCAACTGGTTCGCATGCTTCGTGAGGGGGGTCGCGGGGAGGGTGATGCGCCGCGGACGTGGGATGTCGCGACATGTTTCGTACGCGATCCCGTGCGGTCGGTTCCGTTCAGCCCACGCCCTGAAGAGATCTGCTTCCTCCAGTTCACGTCCGGCAGTACGTCGAAACCGAAGGGGGTCATGGTCACGCACGCCAACCTGGTGGCCAACGCGCGCGCGTTTTTGGGGCCGTCGGGGCTCGACCGCCGAGACGATGACCTCGGGGTCAGCTGGCTTCCGCTCTTTCACGACATGGGGCTGATCGGATTCATTCTGGGAACGTTGATTTGCGACATTCCAGTGGTCATCTTGCCCACCGAGACATTTGCTCGTTCGCCGCTGCTTTGGCTCGAGACGATGACCAAGTATCGCGGCACGATTACCTACGCTCCAAACTTTGCGTATCAGCTCGTGACCAAACGAGTTCGACCGCGGGTTCTGTCATCGCTCGACCTCAGCACATTGCGGGTTGCGGGCTGCGGAGCGGAACCGATTCAGGCGCAGACATTGCGCGACTTCTCTGAGAAGTTTCGCTCGGCGGGGTTTGATTCTCGGGCGTTCCTTCCGAGCTACGGCATGGCGGAGAGCACTCTCGCGATTACATTTCATAACGTGGGCACGCCCTTTAAGGTCGACACGGTCGATGCAGAGGAGCTCGCTCGTGGACGCGCGACGAGTTCATCGACCGATGGTCGAACGAGCGAGGTCATGAACTGCGGGCGCGCGTTCCCCCACCACGAATGCAAGGTGGTGAACGACGACGGCGAATCGCTTGGAGAACGGCAGGTAGGCGAAGTGCTTGCTCGCGGCCCCAGCGTGTCTCCGGGGTATTACAACAATCCTGAGGCGACCGCCCAGGCGTTTGCCGATGGTTGGCTGCGTACTGGCGACCTTGGGTATTTCGTCGGAGACGAGCTTCACGTGTGCGGGCGAGTCAAAGACCTCATCATCATTCGCGGGGCCAACCACTATCCCCAAGATATCGAATGGAAGCTGGGGGACTTGGATGGCGTGCGCCGAGGCAATGTGTTTGCCTTTGGCGTAGATGAAGGCGACGGAGAGCAACTGGTCATCGTCCTGGAAGCCGCTCGCACCGATGCGGAACGGGTTCGGGACGCGGCCCACCAATGCGCGGTGGAGCATTTTGGGCTGACCCCGCGAGAAGTTTGCGTCGTTCCGGTGGGTACGCTGCCGAAAACATCAAGCGGCAAGGCGCAGCGCCGCAAAGCACAGCGGATGTATCTGCGCGGAGAGTTTTCCGCCTCGCCCTAGGCGAAGGTGTCCTAGACGAAGGCGTCCTAGACGAAGGTTCCTTAGGTGAGGTTGACGCAAGGTGAAGTCAGGAGGCGGAGTTTTGAAGGAGAAATCCATGTCGAGTGCACTTAAAAATAAATTGCGTGAAATCATCTGCGAAGTCGCCGAAATCGACGAAGTGCCCGATGAAACGCCGTTTCAGGATTTGGGAATCGACAGCATGATGGCGATCGAGATCGTCGCAGATGTCGAGCGAACCTATCAGCTCAGCATCGCCGAGGACGAGCTCGAGAGCATCACCGATCTCAACTCGGTGCATGCGCTCGTTGAAGAGAAGCTCGCTGCGGCCGCGTGAGCACAACCGTTCATCGTGTCCGCGCGGGGTATGTAGATACCGATCAGAGCGGCGTTATCCACCACTCGGTCTACGTGCGCTGGTTCGAGGAGGCGAGAAATGCGTTTCTTCGCGAGCGAGGGTTAAACTTTGTGGACCTGGAGCACCATCGCCGCATTGGCGTCGCGGTCGCGCAGATGAACGTTCGCTACCGGCGTCCGGTGGTATTCGACCAAGAGGTAGACGTTCATGTTTGGGTGGGTCAGCTTAAGAACGCCTCGCTTCGTTTCGATCACATGATCGAGTCTGAGGGTATGCGCTTGACGGAAGCGGAGGTGACGCTGGCGTGTATCGATCTCGATCGAAAACGGGCCATCCGGATCCCCGACGAGATCGTTCGATGTTGTCAGCCTTCGGCAGGTACATAGGATTGGGCGGGCGCTCCGCCGCGGGCTCGTTCAGCTGTTGGGTCGCGGAGGGTATTGTGAATCGGTGAGGCCCTCGAGCTTGGCGCGCGCCGATACGAAATCGATAAAATCCATTTTGGTGAGTACCGCGAGGACGGCTCGCTCTTCGTCGATCACAATCGCAACTTCGCCGCGTTCAAAGATATGTGGCAAGGCAGCGGCTGAATCCTGCGGATCTACGGTCGACACCCGCCGCTCCATGACTTCGGCCAAAGCATCGGATCGGTTTTTTCCGGAAACGAGCAGTTTCAGCACGTCGTTTTCCGTGATGATTCCGCTCAGCCGTCCGCCGGTGGTGCAGGGCATCTGCGAGATGGAGTACTCTTTGAATCGTTCCACGGCATCGCCTAGGGAGCGTTCGTCTTCGATGGTGATGGCAGCGCGGGGATGAATCGCGCGCATCATCTCGCGAATGGTACCGAGCTCGCGATCCACGTCGGCAAAACCGTTTTGGCGCATCCACGCGTCGTCGACGAACTTGGTCATGTAGTTGCGGATGGAATCGGGCAAGATCGTGACGACCCGAGCCCCTTTCGGTAGCTGCTTGCATACCTCCATCGCGGCCCAGACCGCGGCGCCCGATGATCCGCCGCAAAGCAACCCTTCTTGGCGAATAAGCTGACGTGCGACGCGGAACGAATCTCGATCGTTCGTTTTGATCCATCGATGCACCAAACTGCGATCGAGGACCTGAGGAATAAAATCGTAACCAATGCCTTCCACCTTGTAGGAACGCACGGTGTCCGGTCCAGCGAGAATGGAACCAACAGGGTCGACTCCAACAATCTCGCAGTTAGGAAGCTCGCGGCGGAAGACTCGAGCGACCCCGGTGAGGGTTCCTCCGGTGCCCGCGGTGAGCACCAAAGCGTCTACTTTCCCGTCGCATTGCTCCAGGATTTCGACGGCGGTGCCTTCTTCGTGAGCGAGGGGGTTGTTTGGGTTTGCATACTGGTCGAGGATATGGGCGCCCGGTAGTACGTCGCGAAGATGCCGCGCGACACTGATGTGGCTTTCTGGAGCGTCGAACGCGGCTTCTGTGGGCGTACGAATGATCTCAGCGCCCAGCGCTTCGAGGACGACTTGTTTTTCTCGGCTCATTTTCTCGGGCATCGTGATGATGACGCGATAGCCACGGACCGCAGCGGCCATGGCAAGGCCGATTCCGGTGTTGCCCGACGTTGGCTCGATCAAGGTATCGCCTGGTTGAATGGTCCCCGCGCGTTCTGCTTCGAGCAGCATTCGCACTCCGATGCGGTCTTTGACGGAACCGCCGGGATTGAGAAACTCGAGTTTGCCGAATAGGTCGCCGGGGAGATTCCGCGCGATGCGCGAAAGTCGGACTAGGGGCGTTGCGCCAACGGCTTCGAGCACGGAATCGAGAACAGACAAACGGAGCTCCTCTGGGATCGGTCTTAGGAAAGGATATCGCGATCATCCGCTTGATGGCGAGTTCGCTTCCCGCTAGGCTGCGCCGTCCCACGGCCGAGTGGCGGAATTGGCAGACGCGCTGGATTCAAAATCCAGTGTCCGCAAGGACGTGTCGGTTCGAGCCCGACCTCGGCTACTGCGTTTTCAGACGGTTCTAGGCGAAACTCTGCGCCCATGACTCCCGTTTTGACAGGGGTGCGGGCCGGGCGCATAAGCAGCGTATGGAATCTCAGAGCAATCCGGGCGACATCCCGGACGTAGAGGAGGCGCAGCCATTTCAGAAGATGCTGGTGCCCACAGATTTCTCGCTCGCTTCGGAGCATGCCCTCGAGCGCGCGCGACTCTTGGCGGGCGAGGGAGGAGCTGAGGTCACGCTCCTGCATGTGGTGGTCACAGGGCCTTTCTCTCCCGTGGCCCGCAGCGCGGATTCCGGCGGTTTGGTGGTAAAGCCCGAGATTGAGCAGACGCTGAAACAAGAACTTGGCCGGCTGCGGGCGGAGCATTTGCCCGAGGTCAAGCGAGCGAAAGAAATCGTTGTGGTGGCGAAAAACGCCGCGATCGGCATTTGTGACTACGCGCAGAAGAACAAGGTGGACTTGATCGTGATGGCGAAGCGGGGTCGAGGGGCCATGCCGCGGACCATGATCGGAAGCGTGACGGAGAAAGTCGTTCGTCACTGCGGATGCGCGGTCCTGACATTCCGCGCAGGCACTCAGGCTTCGCAGAAAGCAGGGTGATCCCCGTGTCGGACCGTTTTTGCTGCGTATGCAACAAGGCATTGTCCCCTCACGCGACGCCCCTCGGTCGGCGCTATTTCTGCAACGTGCACCGCGCGATGGCGCTCAAATCGCTTCAGTTCGATTGGACTCGCTCCGGAATGATAGAAATCGGTCTGGTCGGTCTGTTCGTCTCGCTCGTGGGTTGGCTCGGTGGCGATGGGGCCTCTGGCGCGCTCCCAACTTCGATGGAAGTGGGACTGTTGCTTGCCGTCGTGCCCACGCTTATTTGGATGGCATACATTTATCGGCTCGATCGCGTGGAGCCCGAACCATGGTCGATGGTATTTGGCGTTTTCTTTGCAGCAGGCTTGCTCTGGCATTCCATCGGCAAGCCAGTGATGCAGGACGTTTTCCAGATTTCGAGTTGGGTCCACCACTCCACGGTCTCAGAGACCGTGGCAGCCGTTTTTCTGGTCGGAACCTTGCAGCAACTTTGCACCTATTTGGCGGTCCGCTACACCGTGTACCTCACCGGCGAGTTTGACGATCCGCTCGACGGCATCGTCTACGCCACCGCGGCCTCATTGGGCGTGGCGACGTTGACCAACATAGACTTTGTGATGGCCGGGTCAGGGGTGCTGCCGTTGGAGGGCGCCACCGCAATCGCAACCAGCGCGCTCATTAATGTAGCCGCCGCGGCGGTGCTCGGATACGGACTCGGCCGCGCGCGATTTTCCAACGCCGGTGTGCAGCGCTGGATTGGCGGTGCGTTTGCGTTGTCGGTGGTGACTCACGGCGGGCTCAGCCGTCTAGCCTCGATCATGGGTATCGAAGGACGGGAGCTTTCGCCGATGCTGACTCTGAGCGTCACGTTGGTGGCGGCGGTGGTGATTCTGCTGCTCATCGATCGACTCATGGTGCGCCTGATGTTTGAAAGCTTGGCGACCCCGACGCCTCAGCCTCGCGCGGGGGCGACGGCATGAAACGCCTGGTTCGGTTTGTGCGCTCGTCCACGGGAGTGGATTGGAGCGTAGTGATCGTGGTCGCGCTCGCGTTGGGGACCACCGCGATCTACGTCCGGGGGAGCGTGTCGCCGGCAACGCGCGTTCGCGCGCTGGGAGATCAGGTCGTGGTGACGCTGCCGCGGGGCTGGGTTGGGGAAGAGCTGGAGGAAGAATATCTGGCGGAGCTCCCTTCATTTGCCGAGTTTCCGCCGACATTGTCCGTCCGTTCGATTCAGGTTCCGAAAGAGGGTGCGACGCCGGAGTTTATAGACGTCCAACTCGCGCTCTTGGAGCGCCACCGGGCCTCGACGGGAATCGGGTTTCGCGTACTGAATATTGAAGATCAGAAGGCGTTTGGGGGTCATACGAGCACATGGATCTACTACGCCATCGTTGCCGACCCGCCCGATTCCGAGGTGGGCGACGCGGTTATCCCCGCAGTGCTTTCGGGGGTAGACATCTTGGTCACCACGCGGTCGGGGCGCGTCTATTGGGTGGCCGCGTGGGACCGCAGCGAATCGTTCAACTCAGCGGATAGCCAAGTTCGCTCCGTGCTTTCGAGTGTTGTTATCAACCCATGAATCGGATGGTTTACATATTGGTCGGAATCTGCGCGCTGGGGCTTGGCGGGGCGCAGGGCCAATGGAATTCGTCGGATTTGCAGAACCGAGCCACCGTGAAAATCATCGCCATTGGCTCTGGTGCAGGCGGCACCGCAGGGTCCGGCACGATCGTCGACCGCCGCGGCTATGTGCTCACGAGTTTCACCACCGTAGGACGCGCGAATACTCGTGGTGGGCTGCCGGGGACGCTGATCGACCCTTCCAACCAGTACCTCATCATGGCAGCGAGCCCGTCCGATTCGACGGTACGTTCGCGATGGGTTGCGCGCGTGGTGCGCGCTGACGTCCGCCAAAACCTCGCGCTGCTTCGTATCATCAGCGACCCAGGAGGCCGCCCTGCTTCGGGACGCGCGTTTGTCCACGTATCGCTGCGATCGGCCCACGGGCACGGCATCGAAACCCCAGTGCGGGTGGTCGGTTTTCCTCGAGGGACGCGATCGATGGCGCCTACCGGCCGCGTATTGGTTCGAAGAGTTCGTAACCTGCTCGATCAGCTCGCGTGGCTCGAGCTCGACCGTCCGCTTGAACCTGGGTATTGCGGAGGTTCGGTGCTCGACGAAAGTGGTCGTTTGATCGCGGTCCCAGTATGCAACGACCGGTCGTCGCGGGTGGAGCAGGTTCGGCCGATGGATTTGTTCCCTGCGCGGTGGGCAGCGGAGCTGCGGCAGGGGCACCTCTCCGGCGTCCAGATCGATGGCGTTCCTCAGCTGATTCAAGGCAAAGAGGAGCATGCAGTGGGAGCGGGCCCAAGCCGTGACGAGCGGCACTACTACCGGATTCCTTGGTCGCGTCCTGGCACGGTTCGCGTTTCTCCGAACCTGCCGCTGAGCTTGAGTGACGCTCGGGGTCGAGTCGTACGTCAGTCGAGTGGGACGCTTGCCCTTCGTTCATCTGACCCTCGCACCCTGGTGGTGGCGGTGCGCTTTCCGGAAAGCCATCGTCGCGTCACCGCGTATCGCATCAAGTTCGAATCGACGGCCCGACCGGCCCGGCCGACCCGCGTTGCCGCGCCACAACGGCCATACGTTGCTCCCCCGAAGCCGACTCGACGCGTTGCCCCCCCGCGGCCCAGCCCTCCGCGAAAAGCATCCGCCGCGAGACCGAATGTTGACCCATCGGGTCGAAGCCGCGGACGGAACCTCAACGCGGTGCTGCCGCCGGATGCGTACGGCGGAGGCTTTTTTGTAGAATCCGAAAAAGACGTCGGCGCCGCGAACGGAATCGTTTCGGGCACCATTCTCGACGCGAACACGGGTCGAAAAATATCGGGCGCACGCGTTGTGGTAGGAAGCCGAGGGCTGGCCCTGACGGCTCACCTCACCGCATATTTGCGCGGAAGCAAGAGCGGACGATTGTTTCGACGCCCGCTCATCGGCCGCGCTCGGTCCAACTTTGTTGGCTTCTTTCGCGTGGAGGGGTTACCTCCCGGAGGACCGTATCCGGTGGCCGCGTTTGCATCGGGCTATCGGCCCACGTTTTTCCAGATACGCATCACCGACTCGCAGCGCCGGATTGACGCTGGGCAGATCCGACTCACTCGCTAAACACCGTGTCCCGACTTGCAGCCATTGATGTAGGGTCCAATGCTTCGCGCCTGCTGATCGTCCAGGCGAAGGATTCCAGCCGAATTCGAGTCGTCGACAGCATACGGGTTCCTGTTCGGCTCGGTCATTCGGTGTTCCAGACAGGTCGGCTGGACGAAGAATCTGTGGAGGCGTGTGTGCACGCGCTTCGCCGGTTTGCTGGGGCGATGGAAGACGCCCGTGTCGATGCCTACCGTGCCGTCGTGACTGCCTCCGCGCGTGGAGCGAGCAACGCGGGAGATTTGCTTTCGCGCGTCCGACATGAAACCGGGATCACCCTCGATGCCGTGGACGGCGCCGAAGAAGCGCGTTTGGTTACCCTCGCCGTCAAGTCGCGGATTTCCATGAAGGGGCATTCGTTGTTGATGGATCTCGGGGGTGGGAGCCTGGAGCTCACCGAGCTTCTCGAAGAACGTCGAGGGTTTACCGCTTCGCTTTCGGTGGGGACGGTCCGGTTGCTCGAAGCGTTTCTGACGAACGGCGAACCAGTCGACGCGAGCCAAGACCGCTTGGTGCGGGAGTATCTCGACCGCATGCTGACGCCTCATCGTTCGAGATTGCGTCAGCAACCCTGGGATACGGTCATCGGTACGGGAGGGAATCTAGAAGCCGCTGCGCGATTGTTTCCAGCTGCACCGGGTGGCAGTCGTGGTGCTGCCGACGAGCAAGGGTCCAGCGAGCTGCCGGCGATCGATGTCGAGCGAGCGAAGGCGTCTTTGGCCAAGCTGTCGGGCATGAACTCGGCCGAGCGCGCACGAAAGTTTGGCCTCAAACCAGATCGCGCTGATGTCATTGTGCCGGCGCTCTACATCATCGTTGCCGTGGCCGATATGGCGCGTGCTCAGCGAATCATTGCACCCGGCGTGGGCCTCAAAGAAGGCATCGTGACCGAGCTCGTGCAGAAACATTTCCGCACATGGGACTACGCGCAGGAACAACATCGCCTCTTGGCCGCCGCACTGCATCTCGGTCGCCGCTACCATTTCGACGAGGCGCACGGAAAGCGCGTTTCTTCGTTCGCGTGCAAGATATTCGACGCGACCGACAAGCTGCACAAACTCGAAGCAGGAGATCGAAGCATGCTCGAGCTCGCAGGCCTGCTTCACGATATTGGAGATTTTGTAAACCCTCATTCACATCACAAGCACACTCAATACATTATCGAGAACAGCGACATGATGGGGCTCGCTCCTGAGGCGCGTGGTTTGGTTGCCTTGATCGCTCGCTATCATCGACGAGCTACTCCGAATGCGAGGCGGCACGCTGCGTTTCGTGCGTTGTCTTCGTCGGATCGTCGGCGGGTATCCACGCTCGCGTCCATACTGAGACTTGCCGATGCACTCGATCGCAGTCATCGCGGCAAGGTTCGAGACATCCACGTGCGCGTGAAACGCAGTGCGATTGTGGTCGAAGTCTCTGCGACCGACGACATATCGCTCGAGCTTTGGACGGCGGAGCGCAAGTCCACGATGATGCGGGATTTATTCGATCGAGAGATTAAGTTTGTGTCGGATACGTCAGGTTCAGAGGCATTCGATACATGACCTGAATTTCTTTGAACCCGAGCCGTTCGTGTGCAGCTCGGCCTGCGCGGTTGAACGACCAGGTGGTCGACTCGATCAACCCACAGCCGCGCTCCGCAAATCGTTTGGCCAAGTTGGCAAACAGCGCCCGTCCCACGCCGTGTCCCCGATGAGTAGGCGCGACGAACCAGTCTTCTACGACGCCTTTCTTCGAGATCTCTCGCCGAGGATCGTGTTCGGTTCGCCCTGTCACATACCCGATAAGAACGCTTCGAAGCTCCGCAACGAATATTTCTGTATTGCGGCTGTTCATCATCGCGTCGACGTCGTCGACCAGGACGGAAGCAAAGTCGCGATAGGCGACGAGTGGACGTAGCGAGGCATTACCGATGTGGTTCCGGTAGTCGACGTACAGCGCGCGATGCAGACGAATCAGAGCATCCCGGTCAGACCGAACGGCGTGTCGAATATGGGGGGATCCGTCTCCGAGCGAGCCATGTTCCAAAGAAAACCCCATAGCGAGAGTCGGTGGGGGTTGGCGATCCCCGGTCGATAGAATGGGTAAAGCATCGATATCTCTTCCGCGCAAACGATCTCGCGCTGAGCGGTCGGCGTATCGGCGACGTCTACTTCGGCGACGTCTACTTCGGCGACGGTCGCACCATAATCAGAGCTCGTAAGCGACGATACGTGGCGCGTCCGATTCCGCGGATGCGCATGATCTCCGCAGTGCGGCGGAAGGGTTTTCGTTTCCGGCGAGTAACGATCGCGTTTGCGCGCGTTTGGCCGATCCCAGGAAGATCGCATAGCTCGGAAATGGTTGCCGAATTGAGATCGATCGGGTTCTCGACCGATGTTTCCTTCGAGTGGTCGTGGTTTGCTCTTGGGGGCGACTCGGCTCGTACTGCGGAGCCCCAACCGATCGCCATTTCGAGCGCGAGAGCCCACGCGGTAAGCTGACAGAGCAACCTCATCGCGACGCCGATGTTTTCATCGAGTGGTCTTTCTTCCCGTGGCTGCGCGTGATGGAAGAGACTTGCTGCGACACGTCGGTGGGAAAGGGGGTTCGGATTTGCAACTGTCCATTTACGGGAAGTGCATCAAGCAGCACGGTTAAGCTGCCGTCGCTGTTTTCGAACGCCGCACCGATTCGATGCCAGAATTTTTTCCCGTCACGGGCGCGCTCGGAGATAGTGTAGACGTTTTTGTAGTCTCGGCTTTCGGTTTGGGTGAGCATGAGCCTTTCTCCTTTTCCTTCGGGTATCGCGAAACGAAACGCGCGATACGCAGTTGTCAGCCAAGGAGAGCAAACCGCGTCCCCGCCAACCTTCGTTAGATTTCAGCGGGTTGGGCCAACAGAATCGGCGGTTTCGACCGTCTGGCGTCGGCGGTCGTCAGGTACGGAGCGGAGCTTCCGCCTGGACAAGGGCAACGCCGCGGAAAACCTTGTGAAATTTGGCCAACAATGGCACCATGCGCCCACACTGTGGCCTCGCATCGCACCCATTGAGCGTGGCGCCCAGAGCTGGGAGGAACATGAAGATCTCGCTTTCGAGTCAACAACCAACCGCGGTGGCGGCCGACATCGTGGCGATCGGTGTTCGAACCGCGAAGGTTGATCGAGACGAAAACCTCAGCCGGCTGGACCGAGCTCTGGGCGGGAGCCTTCTCGGCGAACTGATGAAGGACGAGGGGTTCGAAGGTAAGCCTGGGCAGCTCGTCAAGCTGGCGGCACGCGGTCGGGTCAAAGCGCGCTGGATCCTGCTCGTTGGCCTTCCCGCAGGTGAATCGCCGTCGCAACAGGCGCGCCGGGTTGCAGTGAGCGTGGCTCGAAGCGCGCGGGGGCTCAAAACCGCCGCTATTTTTTTGCCGGACGATTCTCCCGACTCAGCGCGCGCGGCGGCCGAAGGCGTGATGACGGGAGCCTACCAGTACGCACGGTACAAGACAGGGTCTCGCAAACCTAAGGGAGGTTTGCGTAGCGTGACGCTGCTTGCCAGTGGTTCCGAGGGAGAGCTGGTGCCCGCGATTCGAAGCGGCCGAGTGGTGGCCGAAAGCATCAACGTGGCTCGTGATTTGGTCAATGGTCCTCCCAACGATGTGACGCCAGTCACGATGGCGGAAGCGGTGGCTGAGCTGGCCGAGAAGTATGGGGTGAAGTGCGAGGCGTGGAACAAAAAGCGTCTTGAAAAAGAAGGCATGAATCTGTTCCTCGCGGTCAATTCGGGTAGCGCGGTGGAACCTCGCCTTGTGCACCTATCGCACGTACCCGAAAAACCAGTTCGCAAGGTCGTGTACGTAGGCAAAGGCATTACTTTTGACGCGGGCGGGCTATGCCTAAAGCCTCCCAAGTCGATGGTGGACATGAAGTGCGACATGGCCGGAGCGGCGGTTACGGTCGGCATCGTACTCGCAGCGGCTCGTCTCGGTCTCCCGGTCGAAGTGCACGGGCTGATCGGCGCGACCGAAAACATGACTGGAGCGGGCGCGTACCGGCCGGGAGATGTGATTTCGTCGCATGACGGCAAGACGGTGGAGATCATCAACACAGACGCAGAAGGGCGCTTGGTTCTCGCCGACGTGCTTGCCTACGCCCGTGGACTCAAACCGGATTACATGATCGACCACGCCACGTTGACCGGCGCGTGCATGGTGGCGCTCGGCCCGTGGACGGCCGGTTTTTTCACCGGAGACGAAGAGTTGGCCGCTTCCTATCAAGCGGCAGCCTCTCACGAGGGGGAAACGATTTGGCGCATGCCGCTAGACGCGCGGCTTAGGAAAACATTGGACAGCGACGTTGCAGATCTCAAGCATACCGGCGCGTCGTACGGCGGCGCGGTGACCGCGGCGCTTTTTTTGCAAGACTTCGTTGGCAAAACGCGTTGGGCGCATCTCGACATCGCGGGGCCGGCATTCCTGGAGCAATCGCATGAAAACAGCCCCAAAGGTGCCACCGGATTCGGCGTGGCTACGGGGGTGAGGTTTCTGGAAACTTTGGCGCGAGAAGCCGCGCAGTGACGAAGCGCCGCGCGTCGATGGTTGCCGTGTGAGTTGAGCTCGGCTCCCTACAATCGCGTCTCGTTCGCTGCGACAGTCCTGGGGATTATCGGGCTCTGGTTGAGTGTTGCAGCGCCCTCCGACGCATTTGCTCATCTCGGACATACCGTCCAATCCGTAGAGCGCTTTGTTCGAGTTGATTTTTCGGGACGGGTTGCGCGCGTGGTGGTGTCGCTTAGCTTGGCGCCGCGAGAGATGCGCGCTCTTGAACGCGCGTGGGATGACGACTCGGATGGAAAACTGGAAGGTGCCGAAATCGAGGCTCACCAGGCAGTTCTTGTCGCACGGCTCAACGAAGCATTGCGCATGGAGGTGGATGGCCATTCCGTTCGGCCGCGATGGGGAGACGTGTATGTCTCGTCGAGACGGTCTCCGGGTCGAGGCCCCGGTATTGTAGAAATCGTAGCAGGGTTGGTGCTCGACGGCGGTGTACACCGGTTTGCCGTGCTCGACGACGGTTTGGAAGAGAACATCGAGCGAACCGATGTGCGTTTTGCATCGCACGGCGATGCGCAGATTCTCGCGTGCGGACTGGGCGCTGAACCCACAAGGAGGACGATGCGCGTCGCATACGGGGTTACGGTTACGGGAGTTGCCGAGGGAACGTTTTCAGCGGTGATCTCCGCCCCCGGCATGCGTCGCGACATTCGCAATGCGATGAACGCGCTGCTGCTCATGGCCGCGCTCGTCGCCCTAAGCGTATGGATGGCGTACGCGCCACGAGGAACCGACCGGCCACGTCGTTCGGTCTAGGGGCCTCAGTCTAGGCTAGCTCGAAAGCGATCAAACACCTGACGCACGTCGGAAGAGAGCATCGGCTTGCCTGAAGATTGTGTTCTTCCCTCGGTATCGGGCAGTGCTCGAAAGGCCATAGTCCAGTTTGGAAATCCGCGAAACGAAATCGGCCCGTCGTACATCACATCCACTTCGCGATGCCGATCATCTGCCTTCAGTCGTTCGAGGAGTTTGAAGATGACTTCCTTTTGTCCTTCAAGCAGCTGCATGAACTGCTGATGATCGTGGTGGTAGATCAACAGCCCGGTGACTCCCAGCTCCAGATTATTGCGTCGCGCGGTTTCGAGGATGCGCAAAATATCCTCGGGAGTCATGACCCGCGTCGCGGAACTCACATACATTAGCTCATGCATCCCCCGGCTCCTCATGCGACAGTGTGCCATATGGCTACATCGTCCACAATGTCACACAAACGTTGCTGACCGCAGATAGGGACGAAATCTTGGGTATGAGTTCTGCGTCCAGCAGCGATCGAGTGTAAGAACGCGTGTTCATCGGACATGATGTTTATCCAGACGCATTCTGACTCTGCGGGCACAGTCGGCGGCCACACTCGCGGGATGGTGCGTTCGGCGCTGGAACGAGGAGCGAGACGTTACTCGCGCGCGGAGTTCTCCCGTATTGCGCGACGAGTGGATGGCCACGTTGTCGTCTCGGAAGCGGCTTTGGCGATGCGGCGCGAGGCGTTGAAGTTTTCTCGTGAACTCGCGGCGCACGCCGAGGTTCGCGCTCGGTCGGTGGAACGATGGGGTGCGCAGGCAGGAACCCCGTCGGCGATGGTCGTTGAAGTGCTTACGGATCGCGTGATCAAGCGAGGTCGACTTTCTGAAGAAGGTCGCCGGTCGCGAAGGGTTCGGGTCGAACAGGAGCTTGACCGAGGCCGACTTCGCGTAGCCTTGCTGCTTCTGCCTCGCCGGGCGCGAAGCCCGGTCAAAAACCGCGGGGTCAGTCCTGACCTGGGCGAGGTTTCCGCTCTCGTCCGGATGGCCGAGGTAGGGCTTGCGCTGCGTGAGATGAATGTCTTCGGCGTGGGTGATGCGCCGCGGGACCATATAAGAGTGCAGGTGATTGGTGTCGACGACTCGTATCGATATCAAACTGCGCTCCGCACCCCACGATGCGACGTGGAGGACTATCAGCAAGCGTTGCGTCGCTGGGTGTCGGCGCTCGAACTGGGCGACTGTTTCGCACTCAGGCGCTACTCCGAGTTGACTGATCAGCTTAGCCGACAAGCTCCAGCCATGTTCGAAGCACGCAATCAGACTTTCGCGCGTATCGCCGCCGAGTATCGCCGGAAGGTCGCGCATGTTCGCGATGATGACGAGGCGTGTTGCAACGAGCTCGTATTTCGTCGCAGATTGGCGGAGATTCCAGGCTTTGAAGCGATTGTTCCGCTCTTCGAATCGCTGTGGTTCGATCGCTATCCGTCCGAGCTCGAGGAACACTGTCGGCGCGAAGGGCTTGATTACGAGCAAGAGTACTTAGAGTTCATGACGAGGATCTATGACCCTTGGCCAGACGTCGAGCGAGAGGCGCGTCGACGTGAATGTCTGTGGCGGACTCTTGAGGCGGCGATCGATTATCGAGCAGCGTATGAATCCAATACTGGTGAGCTGAACGAAGCGGGGTTCGACGATGTCGATTTCCTTCTCGATCATCCATTGCGGGCATCCATTCACGGCAAGCCCGAACAGGTCGGCCACTTCTCTTGGATCGTGGGATCATCTCGCACCCCCAAACGCTGTCCGTGGCAAGGTTCAGCCGGCCTGTCGCTCGGGCGCGGTGGCACACTGGGTTTGGAAATCCGCACCGCGCTCGAGTTTGAGGCCGCCGGGTACATTCCAGTATGCGAACACGAGCCTGTGATGCTGTCGCCAAACCAGCCGATATTTTATCTTTCTCCAGACGCAGCGTGTGCGCTAGATGGTGTGATGCACCGCTCGTGTTCGGATGGTTCTTTTGATGCCGCATGGGTTCGCTCGATATTCGACCGCTATCGTAGGAAATATCGATGATCGACGAAAACAAAGCCACGCCAGAGCACTTCGGGTCGCGTTCGGGTCGCGAAATGTTGGAAGCGCACGGGGATCGCATTCGGAACTACGTGCCTATCTCTTCGAAGCTGGTCACAGCAGGTATCGTCCCCGTCGATCTCCTTGAGCGTGCAGCCCCCTATCTGGATGTGGTGGACTTGCTTCCGCCTGAACACGGGATGGCGGTGCCTGACGAGGGCCGTCGGGTGAGCTCGGCAGGTGGGCGCTACGTATCGATTCCGGTGGCGTTCGAAGAGCCGACCGAGACAGAGTTTATCGAGTTCCTGGGGGCGCTCGCGCGCTGCTTGGGAGGTGAGCGAGCGGCGCTGGTTCATTGTGCGATCAACTACCGCGTTTCTCGATTTGTCGAAGCTGCGATTCCCGTGCTGGCCGAGCTCGAGCTCCACGAATGCTCACCCGAGGTTTCAGCCCAGATATCGGTGGCCAAGCAAGTATCCGACGAGTCGTTGCGGGAGTACCTTCGAGACGACCCTCGAAAGTACGAACAACAGGCCAATATTTGGGCGGAGTTTTCTGGCCGTGTTTCCCTTCTCCGCAAGCGCTGCGTAGAAGGTTTGAGGCGCGCGTGTGCGATTTCCGGGTGGGATGGTCTCGAGCATTCCGCATTGCTCCGATTGGTCGACGGGATCGGCTAGTAGGGCCGGTCGACCCCGAACTGGAGACTCCGGAACGCTCGGTGTCCCCAGTTCGACTCGCATTTTGATTGAGGAAATCGCTGGCACGGTGCTCGCACAAGCGCATCGCAGATGTCCCGGTGCTCATTGTCCGTGGTCAGAGGAGTTGATGATGTTCCGCAGAATAGGCAGATGGATGACTTTGACGGCTGCGGTGGGCATAGGAGCGCTTGTTGCGCTGCCCGTTGAAGCCCTTGATCCGGGGCGGAGAGCACCCGAGTTTGAGCTGCGCGCCCTGGATGGGCAGCCAGTGAAGTTGGCGGCCCTCCGAGGCAAGGTTGTGGTGGTGGACTTTTGGGCATCATGGTGTCGTCCGTGCCGCAGCGCCATGCCCCAGTTGGAACAGCTATACCGTTCCTATCGCCGAAAAGGGCTGGTGGTAGTGGGGGTGAGTGTGGATTCGTCGCCTGCCAACGCCAAGAAATTCCTGAGCGGCGTGCCGGTATCGTTCCCCATCGTGCACGATGCAAAGCAACAGGTTGCGCGTCAGTATCGTCCGCCCCGAATGCCTTCTTCGTTCGTCATTGACCGACGCGGAGTCGTGCGGCACGTGCAGGCAGGTTTCCGGGCCGGCGACGACGCCCGCATAGAGCGAATGGTCAAAGAGCTGCTCTAGTTTGTCTAAGGGTCTGGCACCCAGACCCTCTCGGCGGGGATACAATCCCCGCCGATTCACCCAAGCTCCCCCGCCACGGGGCACGTTACCTGGTTTCCTGATGGTGGACTGACGGGGCCCCGCCGCTTTGCGGTGGGGCGGCCGCGGAGCGGCCGGAGTCGGGTAGAGGGCCACGCGGAATCGTATTCCGCGGGGGGTGGGTTTGCACCAAACCCTCCGAACAACACAGTCACCCAAGCTCCCCCGCCAGGATGCGCGTGACCGGGTTGTGTGAGTGGTGAACTGCTGGGGCCCCGCCGCTTTGCGGTGGGGCGGCCGCGAAAGCGGCCGGAGTCGGGAGGGGGACCCACGCGGGTCGTACCCGCGCGGGGGAGGGTTTGCCTCAAACCCTCCAAACAACACAGCTCCGCCGCCAGGATGCACGTGACCGGGTTGTGTGAGTGGTGAACTGCTGGGGCCCCGCCGCTTTGCGGTGGGGCGGCCGCGGAGCGGCCGGAGTCGGGTAGGGGGCCCCGCGGAGCGGCCGGACTTAGGACACCAGTCATACCTCTTAGCGGCACAGTTGGAGCAGTTCGCTGGACTACGGATCACAGCAACCACCGCGCAAAGGAAGCAGCGCACCTGGAACACCGCACGAAGAAAAGCAGTTCACCACGAGCGCTGCACGAAGAGGGCAAGGGGGCGTAGGGGACCCCGCGCAGCGCGAAGCGGCGGTGGGAGGGGGCCCCGCGGAATCGTATTCCGCGGGGGAGGGGCTGCGGCGAGCCCCTCCGAAAGACAGCGGCTGCGGCCAGCCCCTCCAGAGAATACGGCCGCTGTGGATTGTCGACCTTGGCGCCGTGGGGATTTTGATCCCCATGGGGGTGTATTGAACCCATGTACGGTCTGAAATCATTTGGTTTTTGGAGCGGTCTGGTTGTTGCAAGATTAAGGGTGGGGTTAGGGAAATTATTATGCGCAAAACGAAGTTTCGGTTTGAGGTCGTGCTCGGTGCTTTGGTGGCTCTCCCGCTTGGCTGCGCGCAGCCGTTGACCACGACGACGCGTGGTACCGGCTCCGACGACACCGGCGGAACCACCAATTCGGTTCGGCAAAGTCGTTGCGGCAGCGATGGCGTGTACGAGCCGCGGGTGGTGGTGGCGGTCGCGCCTACGGGCACCGGCAATCATATGCTGGGTCGCCCGCTCGGCACGCGGTTCAACTCGCTGGTAGGTCCCGGCGCAGATTCCCTCTTCGACAAATCCAAAATCCGAGAGACGGTGACCAATACATCGGAACACCGCGTGGTCGACATCGACGACAACGCGTCGTTCGATGCGCACTTCGACGCTTGGAAGCTTGGCGGCAGCCGAGGGCGGGGCGAGGTCGATGCGGACACGACGTTGACCGATGACGATAAGAAAAAAGCTGAGGAGCTTGACGCAGACACGACAGAGGAAAAGCTGAAAGCCGACGGCCTTGTTGGTCCGGCAGTGTCCACCCTGGGCGGTGAACAACCCAGCACGGCAGCTTCGACCACCGAGGGCACTACCGCAGACGAGCCGAAGCGACCCATCGATGCAGGGTTCAAGTTCCGCTTCGCGAGCTTCAACAATGAGCGCTATCTGGCCTACCAGGCCACGCAGACAGTCAAAGTCGTGGAGATCGACGATTTCAACTATATGCGCGAACCTCCTGAGGCGGCGGATTGGTATGTCGCCAAGATTCACTACGGACAGAGCTACGAGGTTCTGCTTTCTGGCAGTAAAGAAAAGTTCGACCTTGGATTGAAGATTCGGTTCAAGCGCGCTTCCGAGGATAAGGAAGGCAAAGACGAGAGTGGGCTCGGGCTCAACTTTGGTTTTCGCAGCTTCAAGGACGATCACGAGCTGTCTTTGCAGAGCTTTCAGCGAGGCCTTGTTCCCCGTAACGGAGACGCCATCTTCGCGCGCAGCGAAGGCGACATTCAGGCGAACTACGCCATCAACAGCCAGCAGCCAGTCGCCATCATGGTCGAGTATCGAAGTATCGAGAAGTGCGACAATGCCTCCGCTCCGGCAAACGATTTCGTTGGCGTAGAGGTGAACTTCGACAAGATTCAAGTTCTCAAGGCCGGCGACGATACCTGGAACCTCAGCGCCCGCTGCACGGTCAACGACAGCACGGTAACCCTGAGCAATCCCGTGGTTTGGAACGGCCAAACGCCGATCTGCGACCGCCAGAGCAGCCAGGACTACTGCGAGTACGACCTGAGTTACTCGACGATGGTGGAGGCGTCTCCAGGAGACGTGGTCAAATGTGGCGTCTCGGGAGACGCGGCGCCGGCAAGGCATCTCGTCGACTACGCGCCGTTCACCTACACCGTGGGCGCGCCAGGCGACACGCAGGAAGACAGCGTGACCATCGGCAACGCCAATACGGAATATCGCATGTTCTACCGAGTTCGTAGCGTCGGCCGATGACGCGGTGTCGGCCGGCGAATCGGCGCTGTCCTCCAAACCGGAGCAGGCTGATAAAACTGTGACAAGGTTTGCGCAAACTCTCCCTTTTGGAGGCGATTGATGGCAGGCTAGGGGCGTGAGCTTCAGCGCCCCAAATCTCGGCATTTTGGTCGCTTCTCCGTCCATGCGTTGCTCTTTCTTTGCGCGGACGGTCGTCCTGCTGGTGGAGCACAGCGACGAGGGATCGTTTGGGTTTGTGGTGAATAAGCCTGCTGAAGGCGTTGCGTTCGCAAAAATCCTTCGCGATATGGGGCTCTCCATGAGTGATGAACTCGATGTCGATGCGCCGGTATTGATCGGCGGACCAGTATCGCCAGAGACGGGATGGGTGGTGTTCGACCCAAGCGGCGGCGAGAAACCTGAGGACACGGTCCGTATTGGCGAGAGCATCGCGGTTACCGCATCGTTCCGCATGTTGGAACTGTTGGCGGATGGCCGCGGGCCAGAGAGGCGTCTGATGGTGTTGGGCTACGCAGGGTGGGGCCCTGGCCAGCTTGAAAATGAAATGCGGGAGGGCTCGTGGATACCGGTCGACCGGGAAAGCGGCCTGCTTTACGAAACCCCGATGGAAGAGCGGTGGCGCGCTGCGTTGGGCACCTTGGGTATCGATCCAGCCCGGATGGTGGGTTTCGGTGTGGCCAGCGCTTGAACAGTAGGCTATCTTCCCGCCCCATTCGGCGTTCGGCTTCGTAGCCATCGGCGGTTGGGGGCCGGGGCGTAGCGCAGCTTGGTAGCGCACCATACTGGGGGTGTGGGGGTCGCTGGTTCGAATCCAGTCGCCCCGACCGGTCGAGGCCGCGGGCGAGGTGTCCGCGGCCTCCTTGCTATTTTGCCGATCAGTGACCTGAACTTCTGAAGTCTATGTCCACGCCGCGCCCACTGATCTTGGTCTCGAATGACGACGGCGTGTCCGCCCCAGGCAATATCGCGCTCCGCGCCGTGCTGACCTCCTTCGCTGATGTCATCACCGTGGCTCCGCTGCACGAACAGAGCGGGAAAAGTCACGCGATTTCTCTCAATCGCCCGCTACGTCATCAACGCGTGGAGCCAGGGGTGTACGCGGTAGACGGAACGCCAGTCGATTGCGTATACGTTGCGCTCTTTCATGGCGAACTATTGCCGCGTCGACCCGACGTTGTCGTTGCGGGAATCAATCATGGATCGAACTTGGGCGGCGATGTGTATTACTCTGGGACCGTAGCCGCAGCGCGAGAGGCGGCGCTTCGGGGAATTCCCTCCATCGCTTTTTCTCTCTTGCCCGGAGGGAATATGGCCGAAGCAGCCGTGCACGCACGCAGCATGACCCAGAAGCTGTTGGGAATGACTCCGCCTGACGACCAAACCGTGCTGCTCAACGTAAACTTTCCTGCAACCGAACTTCGCGGTGTGCGCGCTACCAAACTGGGCGTTCGCCAGTACGCAGAAGCCGTCGAGGTCCGCCAAGACCCCCGTGGCCGAGACTACTTTTGGTTGGGGGGCCCGGGCGACCCCCATCACGAGCCGGTGCCCGGGTCGGACACCGAAGCGGTGGACGAAGGCTACGCCTCGGTGACGCCCTTGCGATTGGGCCACGTTCTGCCCGACCACCTCGGCGTCGCTGCATTGATCGCAGGAGCAAGACCGAAGGGGAGAACGTGATGACCGACGAGCGTATTGAGATCATTCGCGAACTGATCCGGGATGTGCCGGATTTTCCAAAACCAGGAATTCTGTTTAAGGACATCACGCCGCTACTCGCCGACTCGACCGGGTTTCGGCTGTGCATTGGCCTTTTGGAGGAGCGACTCGACGACCCGGACATCGACTTCGTCGTCGGCATCGAATCGCGGGGGTTCATTTTCGGGGCCGCGCTCGCCGCTCGGATCGGCGCCGGGTTCGTGCCGGCACGAAAGCCGGGGAAGCTTCCTGCGACGACCGAACGCATCGAATACGAACTCGAATACGGAACCGATGCTGTGGAAATGCATCGGGATGCTCTCCCCGAGGGCGCCCGGGTTGTGGTTGTTGATGACCTCATTGCCACCGGAGGCACCGCGCAAGCCACTGGCGCGCTTATTCGAAAGCTCGGAGCCGAAGTTTCTGCGTTTGCCTTTGTGGTGGGCCTAAATGAACTCGGGGGCGCGCAGAAACTGGGGACGACTCGCCATTTTTCCTTGCTGGAGTACTAGCGTTCGCTGCTGCGCTGGGTTCTATTGCTGCGCTGGGTCCTATTGCTGTGCGAGGTTCGACCCAGCGGTCGACCAAGCAATGCAGCCCATTCTTGAAGGCTTTGGGGGGAAGTAGGGCAGCTGAGCCGCTTGCTCAAATGGCTTGTAGGGGTGGTACACACCGGGAGTCCCGCACTGATTCGTCCACCGTAAATAGAGCCGAAAACGAATGTCTAGAGACTCTCGAGTTTCGCATTGGGTTCCGTTCCAACCTGCCACCCGCAAGCCACTGACTCTGAACGAGACGTCCCACACACGTGGGGAGATTGCGATTATTGCATCCGATTTGTCCGCGCCTGTGTTCTCGCGAAGAACAGGTTGCTCTCTCGCATAGACCATATTGGCCCACTGTTCCAGATTCAGGTCCGTCGAGGCCAAGTGCGTCGCGGTGCGCGGGCTCGGTGGATATTGACCAATAGTCTGCGGAAGGAGTCTTTCGCCCTCTTGGACCAACTTCGCCACGTCGGCCAAGTTTGCGTCGATAACCTGAATTTCTGGACGGCCGACAACCGGAGGTGTTTCCTGAGGTGTTAGGATTCGTAGCGCGTGAGCGAGTGCCCGTTGCGTTCTTGAGATGAGCCCGTTTACGGCATGGTATTTATCTGGGTCTGTCTGCTGACTAATTCCAAAGTAGGTGCCGGGCGTATTGAGCATGCCAACCGGCACGCAGCGCTTACTGGGGCCAGGTTCAGGGTACGATTCAAAGTAGTCGCCGTGCCAAGCGATCAGCGGGCCGCCGTGTTGGCACAGGGCCGCCGCGACTTCATCCGTCAGTGGAAGCACGTTGTTGGCCGTCGACCACGAGCACGAACCATTCGCACCCGGACGGTCCCGCTGCGCTTGGAGTGTGTTTGCGAGCTGGCTGATTTGCCTTTCGAGCTGATTGAATTGTTCGTCAGCCTCGCGCAGCACGTCTTCGGATGCTTTGCAAGACAGGTCGCAATTCGTGGTCGACTTGGTGACCGATTCGAACTCGTCTGTACCGACTGCCGCGCATCCAGCAAGCCACACCACAATCGCGACAACTGCTGCTGGTGGCGCACAATCTCGGAGGCCACGGAGCCTGGATTGCGTTCGCTTCATTGATTTTTTTTTCGGCATGGCTCACCCGTAATGGTGTGAACTCACTGCAGACTGAGAATGAGATTAACGTTGTCGGTTGGGCTCGATCGCTTCCCCGATAGTCTCCACCCAAGATTTAGACCGTCCAGCAGGTTCGTCAACCGATCTATGTCGACCATTTTGCTCGGGTTGACACGAAAATGAGATTTGGTTCCATCTTTAAAAGATTTTTGAATTCATAGCGGGGTTTTGGTCACCTACAGCTTGCGCGGCACTCAGTTCTATGCACCGTACGCTGCGTGGCCCACAGCATCGTCCATCTCACCGAAGGCGCCCGGTTTGTTATGCGGTTTTGTGTGCTGGTGTTGCTCGCGGCGTGCACCGCAAACGACCAACGGGGTGGTGAAGTGCAGATTCCGATCTATGCCGCGGGCACGTTGGTGAACCCTTTTTCATCCGGCGATGGATTTACCGTAGAGGTGACCTCTGCTAGCGTCGCAATCGGGCCGTTTTTCTTCTGCGCTGAAACAGCTGCGCAGGCGACGTGTCCAACGCCTCGGGTAGCGCTCCGGTTCGGGCTCGCGGTTGACGCTCTCGACCCAACGCCCCGCCAAGTCGCAACGGTGATCGCATCTCGTGGGCCAATTCGATCCGTGAACCACGACTACGGAATAAGCTGGCCAATGAATGGCGCTGAGCCGACCGGAACGGTGAGCGGTCTCGGGCTGGATAGCATGTCGGCTCGCATCGAAGGTTTCGCTACGCAGCCCGGCACCCTCTCGGAAACCACGATCGGCTTTCTGGCGGAGATGACCGTACCGCCGCCCGCTCAAGGCAGCGCGGCAGTAAGCCGAAACATCGGAGGGTACCAGCTCGAGGGCGACGACGGCTTGCTGGTCGTGGTCGACGTACAGCCATGGTTGCGCGGAATCAGTTTTGGACCGGTGGTCAACACAGGGTCTCCAGCGCGCTTTGCCGAGGGAAGCTCGCAGCACCAGGCCGTCTTGAACGGGATGACCTCGCTCGCTCCACCGCAGTTTCAGTGGAACTTCCGACCCGCGCCGCGGTAGAGCACACGCATGATTGACTACACACGCCGCGCTACTGCTTCAGACGTGATTTTCGACTCCGTTGGGGTGTATTCGCTTTCTGAACTTGGCGCGATTCGGATTCTCGGAGACGATAGTCGGCCCTGGCTTAACGGCCAGGTCACGGCCCAGTTGTCTGCCGGCGAGGCACAGGCTTCGGCGACGTACACGCTGATGGTGAACCTTCAGGGACGCGTCATCACGGACGGCTGGGTCTACGATCGAAGCGATGATTTGATCTTCGCTTGCCCGCGCACCGTGATCGATGCAGTTGTCGAATCTTTGGATCGGTACATCATCATGGAGGACGTCGAACTTGAACCAGCGCGCGATCTTTCGGTGATCACCGCGCAGGGCCCCAAGGCTTTGGAGCTGCTCACCCACTCGGACGTGGCCGACGAAGTATGTTTTCGGACCCGACGGTTCGGTATGGATGACCGAATCCCGGAGGGCGTCGATCTCGTCGTCAACTCCGTACAACACGACGAGGTGCTCGACCGCTTGGCTCGCGCCGCCGAAGCATTGGGCGGTTCGAAACTCGACGAGGCAAGCTGGGAGCTCGCCCGCATTCGTTCGGGACGTCCTAAGTTCGGCCTCGATTTCGGCGACTTCACGCTCCCACAAGAAGCGGGGCTTGAGCATATCGCGGTGTCATTCCAAAAAGGCTGCTACGTAGGGCAGGAAGCGGTGGTCATGCTGCAGCATCGAGGAAAGCCACCCAAACGATTACTACGAATGAACCTTGAGGTTGGCACCGAAGTGTCACCCGAAGCGCCTGTGACGACCGCGGATGGCGAAGTTGTCGGAAAGATTACATCGCTCGCGATGGATGCCGCGCCCGCTGCGCTGGCCATGGCGCTAGTAAAACGCGCTCATATAGATACACCATTGTATGTCCACGGTGTGCGCGCTGGAACACGCACGATCATCGGCGCCCCACCGAAAACCGACGGTTCGAGCACTGGCGGATACTCCGCATAGGCCTTATAGAAAGCGTGTAAGGAACTTCACGATGCTTCAGCTCACTCCCATCGCAGCAGAAAAAGTGAAAGAAATACGGGATTCGGAAGGTCTCGATGGTCAGGGTCTTCGCGTCCGGGTCATCGGAGGCGGATGTTCCGGATTCTCATACGACCTCTTCTTCGAAGATGAGACAACGGACCTTGATCAAGTGTTCGAGTCTCATGGGATCCCCATCTACGTCGACATGATGAGCTCCCAGTATCTCGAAGGAACGGAAATCGACTATGTGGAGGGCTTGCATGGCGCGGGGTTCAAGTTCCAGAATCCCCAGGCCAAGGCGACCTGTGGCTGTGGGTCGAGTTTTTCGGCCTAGGTCGCATACTTCTCAAGAGTAGTGAGCTCGCGAGACAAAAGCCCGAGCTCGCTACATTTTCAGACAGTCGACGCGGGCCCTCCTAAAAATCGTGCCAGCGCAGCCGTTGTGGTTAATTGCGAATGGCGCCTTCGACAGCAGAGGTGTCCGCAGCGCAGTTGTCCTCAGCAGAGTTGCGGAAACGATGGAATGTACGGCTCCCCGACGGGCGAAGCCGTAAGGACCAGGTACTTGAGCAACTGCGTTCGAGCGGCGGGGATTCGAGCGGAGCGCAGCCTCGCGTGGACCGCGATCTGCGCGGGATTCGGTTGATCGAAGAAGAGCTTCGTGGCTTAGATTTCTCTGGCTGCGATTTGCGAGACGCGGACTTTTCGCTCGCCACGCTCGTGGAGTGTCGCTTTGTTCAATCTGACCTCGGTGGAGCTAAGTTTTTCCAGGCGAACGTTTCTGGTTGTGAGTTTGCCGGCGCGACTCTTTCGGGTGCGAACTTTGAGCAGGCGAAAGGCAGTCGCGCGGGGTTCGGAAACGCAAAACTTGAGCGGGCGTCCTTTTTTTCGGCCGAGCTCGAACATGTTTCGTTCTCGGGAGCCGCACTCAATCAAACCGACTTTCGCCGGGCGGCGTTGTCCAATGCTCGTTTTCGAGAGGCCGATGCTTCGGGCGCCGATTTTCGCCGCGCGGATCTTCGCTGGGTAGATTTGATCCATGCAAAGGTTGAAGGCGCGAATTTTCGCGAAGCGGATATGCGAAGCGCGAGCGTTCGCGGAGTAGAGGCATTCGAAACCGCGACATTCGTCAAAGCGGATATTCGGGATGTGAACTTCGGCGGAGCGTATCAGCTGCGTCGCCACATCATGGATGAAGACTACATCGACGAATTTCGCAACCGCGATCGTTGGCACCGTCTAGTTTACTACGTTTGGTGGGCGACATCTGACTGTGGACGCAGTCTATTGCGATGGGGTCTGTTTACCCTGTGCGTCACCATAGCGTTCGGCATCGCCTACCAATACGTCGACATTGACTACGGCGACCATCGGACCTGGCTTTCACCTCACTACTACAGCTTGGTGACCCTGACGACGCTGGGCTACGGCGACGTGCTTCCTGCATCCGTTGCTGCACAATGCGTGGCGATGGGCGAAGTCGTGATCGGCTACCTCATGCTCGGGGGACTGATCAGCATCCTGGCCAACAAGATGGCGCGGAGAGCCGAATAGAGTGTTTGATTGGCTCAAACAAAGAATGGGGAATCCCAGCGAAACGCTCGCGCACGCGCTGCAAGGGCAAGAGCTTCCTTCTTTTTCCAACGTTGTGCTGAGCGCGCTTGAGTCGCTTAGAAGTCCCAACTCGTCGCTCGCGGAAATTGGCGAAAAAATCTCCGCGGACCCTGGCGTGTCGGCTCGGCTGCTCAAGATCGCGAACTCGCCCGCTTACTCGTTGCGCCATCCGGTTCGTGACGTTGCCCATGCGGTTTCGCTATTGGGGCGCTCTGAGAGCGAGTGCATTCTTCTTGCCGCCACCGTACCCACCGCGCTTCCCAAACCAAAAGATCCTGGCTACGACGGAAAGCGTTTCTGGCGAGCTGCGGCTCGCCGGGCGACTACCGCACGTGGACTCGCTGCCGTGTATCACCCTGCTTCCCGAGGGGAAGCGTTCACCGCCGCATTGCTCCAGGACATGGCGCTCCCCTTGCTTCTGCAATCCAAAGGTCGTCGCTACGGCGCGGTACTGGAACAATGGCATTCCGGGACCGAAGATCTTTCGCTGCTCGAACATCAAGCGTTTGGTTGGACGCATGCCGAAATTGCGGGGGCGGTATGCGCGACTTGGAAATTTCCGGAACCAATCGCCAACGCTATCGCTCGACACCACGACAACGACAGCTCCGAGGACGACGAGCTGGTTTCTGTCAGCCTCGTGGGGCTGCTGCGAGAGCAGGGTGAAGAACCGGAAGTCGATGCTTTGGCAGAGGCGGCAAGCGATTTGTTTGGCGCGAGTCGCGACGAAGTCCGAACGATTGTCGCACGAGCTTGGGAACAAGCCGATCAGATCGCCGCCCTCATGGTGTAGCGCTACTGCGTCGTGTCAGGCAAGGACGCGCGCACCAAGTCCGCATAGACTTCGTAGGGCTGGATGCCGACCACCAACGTGCCGTTCACAAAAAAGCTTGGGGATCCAATGCGTGCCCCGGAGTCTCGCACTGCCTCCACATCTTGACGAACACGATCTGCGTGGGTGTGTTGTGCCAAGGCGACACGCAGACGACGAACGTCGGCTCCCACCATAGCCGCGGTTCTCTCGAGTTGTTCTTGGCTTAGATCCAAGCGGCCTTCGAATACGAGGTCGTGGAAACGCCAAAACGTTTCTGAACCCATCTGAATGAAGACCTCCTGGGCTGCCTGGGCAGCGAGACCCGCATGTCGGTGAAACGGCAGAGGATGATGCCGAAACACAACCCGAACATCGTTTGGGAACTCGGCGCGCAAACGATCGACAATTGGGCGCGCTTGGGCACAAAACGCACACTGAAATTCGCTGAACAGCTGAATCACTACCGGAGCGTTGGAGGGACCCAAGCTCGGTACTTTGGCAGGGACCGAGAGCTCGTATTGTGGGACCGGTCCGGTTCGTTCTATGCCTTCGCTTCGGGTGCGTGTAGGCTCAGTCCGAGTTTGCCCTGCCAAATATTGATATAGCCTGGCGCGATCCACGCCGCGTCCGAGAGCTTGTCGCGCGTGGGCAATCTCTTCCCGCACGGTCTGCTCGACTCGCTCGTAGGGTTGAGCTCCAATGAGTGGTCGACCGTTTAGAAGCAACGTGGGAGGGCTGCCCAGGTGATGCTGTTGTGCGGTGGCACGATCGTTTTCTACGCGTTCCCGATGGGCTTCCGAGTCGAGCGAGCGACTGAATCGAACGAGGTCAAGCTCTAGTCGAAGAGCAATCTGTTGGAGTTGCTCGCGGGACAAGTCGTTCGACGCCTCGAATAGAGCTGCGTACATGGACCAAAATTTTTCGTCGCCACCCTGAGCCTGAGCCTCAATCGCCGCCTCGGCCGCAATCAATGCCTGAGGATGAAAAGATAGAGGATTGTGCATTAGGATGTATCGCACGTCCTGGGGATAGCGAGCGATGATCCGCTCTACGTTGGCGTGCGCGCTTCGGCAAAAACGACATTGCACGTCAGAAAACAATACGATGGTGACGAGTGGAGCGTTCGCTCCTCGAGCCGGTGCTCCTTGCAGGGGGAGATAGACACGCGACGTGCCTGTCGCTGCAGCTTCTTCGCGCTTGCCGGAAGACGTCGATGCGTTTTCTTGCCCGTCGCCGGAGGATTGGATCGTTGGCTTTCCACCACCGCTTCGCAACTCCGTCGGCGCATGGTTTGCGCCTCCGCAGCCTACCAACCACAATACGATGAGCGCCAACCGCATCGAGCCAATATGAAGCATGCCATCGAATCGTCGAGACGGCGAATCGTACAGGTTGAGAGACCCTGCTAAGAAACCCTGCTAAGAAACCCTGCTGAGAAACCCTGCTAAGAAACAGGGTGGAGCACGGTCGCGCGCAGCTCTTCGTACGCGGCCTCATATTCCTCGAGGTCGGCCTTCGGACATTGAGCGGTTTCGAGCTTCACGCCAAACCCTGGCGGCGTCGCTCCGGCTTTGACTGTGCGCCACATCACGGTGGCCCGCAGATGGACCATGTCCCGCCGCCCGGGTGGTCGCATCTCGAGCCAGATCGAAGTACCTCGCGGAGGAGGGTCGAGCGTGCGAACATAGAGCCCGCCGCGGCTGATGTTGTAGGTAAGCGCATATGTTGGTTCGAATGCCCCCGCGGCGCGAAATCCGGTGAGCGCTCCGACGAGGAGTCGGTCCGATGCGCGAACGTTTTTGATTCCCGGCCGAAGCAATTCGTTGGCGAGGAACAGCAGATGATCAGGCGGTGCCTCATAGTCACCGGCGCAGGCGGCCGGCTCGTCGGTTTTCCGGAGCTCGGCGAGACGTTCTCCCGAGGCCAATACCACCAGAGGAACCGGACGTTCTCGAGTACGAAGAGCCATCGTCGCGTCCAGTGGGCCACGAGGCGGCAATGTCGCCGTGGCTACCATGACCGTCGGAGCTGGTTCTTGTTCCCCCAGCTTGCGTAGTTCGCTGCCGTGCTCCGCGAAGTCGATTGTGAACCCCGCCTGGCGAAGCAACCGACCAAGCAGACGTCGTTTGGGCACGTCGGTGCATGCGATAATCGCTCGACCCTGAGTTACGGGTGGGCGTTCTGAGGGATCTACCGTCCGCAAATGTGCGAGTCTACGTGTCACTCCCGCCGTGTCGCCGGACACGAGCATATCGTCAGCGCCAAGGGAAAGCGCTTCGGCGTATGCATGCGCAGTCGCGCCGGGAACGAATACAACGATCGGAGTCGCGAAGAGCTTTGCCTGGCCGCGGGACCAATCGATCAGCTCGTCGAACTCAGGCATCGATGCGTCGACAAACATACAATGCGGGGATCGTCCAGATGACAAGACCTCTTTCGCAGTGTCTATGTTGGAAACAAGTCGAGGGTCGACATCCGCGCGCAGCGACGAAAGGCGCAGCGCTTCGGCAGCGGCTCCAAACTCGCCCACGAATAGGGCACATACACCGCTCACCAGCGAACCTCCGGAAAGGGCTTTCCTGGCTTCGCAAAGAAATAGCCTTGAAACAAATCGCATCCGAGGTCGACCAACACGTCACGCTCCTCCGCACACTCAACACCTTCAACAACGATCGGCATGCCCATGTCGTGGCACAGCGTACACATGGAGGCGATCAATTTTTGTTTGGTGGGAATAAGATGAACGTCTCGAACGATCGACATATCGAGCTTCGCGACATCCGGCTCAAGCAATGCGAAACTCGCTAAGCCGGCGTACCCTGCGCCGAGATCGTCGACCGCAATTCGGTATCCAGCGTCTCGCAACGCGCGAACGCGAGCTTGCACGTCGGGTACGTTGTCCATCGACGCTCGTTCGGTGATTTCGAGGACCACGCGATCCGCCATCGCCAAGAGCGGCGAAGACGAGGCGAGCAACTGCTCGTCGAGCAAATCGACCGGTTCGAGGTTGATAAAAAGCTGCTCCGATCGCGATTGCAGCGGAATGGGAGCTAGCTCGCGAATTCTCCGACCAATGCGATCCACTCCTTTGAGGGCATGTGCCGCTTTAAAGAGCGCCCCTGGATTTCCGAGCGCGGGTTCATTTGAGCGAACGAGAGTTTCGTATCCCACAACTCTGCGCTGGTTCCATGAAACAATCGGCTGGTAGAGCATGTAGAGCTGCTGTAGCGCGCGATCGAATACAGTCGACAAATCTTCGCTGCTCTGAGTTTGCCCTCCTCGCGACGCGCGGCCTTGTTTCACTGCGTCGTGAGTTGTCGCAACAAGCTGCTCTGCACTTGCCGGCTTGAGTAGGTATTTGAACACACCGTGCTCCATCGCCCTAAGCGCGGTGTGGATGTCGGAGTCGCCTGTGACCACAATCACCGGCAGCTCTTTGTCCTGTGCATGAATTCGTTTGAGAAGTTCGATACCATCGATCCCCGCCATGCCTACATCGGTGAGGACTGCATCAAAGTGAAAACGTCGGCACAGGTCGAGAGCCTCCACCCCGTTGTCGGTCGAGGTCACCTCATACCCGACGCTTGTGAGCAGGCGTTTCCAAGCCCGAAGGGTCAACTCCTCATCTTCGACCACCAACAAACGCCCTCGAACCTGGGCAGAGGAATCGGTTGGATTGTCTTGCGCTTTGCGTTCTACGAGCGAGCTCTCTTGTGTGCTCAGAGCTGCATCCATGCGGCTTCTCCCCTTGGGGTCGCGGTCCATAGGGTTAGAACGGCATTTTGCGCGTCTTACGAACCCCTTCGAAGGTGCACAGATAAAGAATTGAACAATTTCCGGTCACGAATCTCTCCGTCATCGCCACTCGAGGAATAGCTATGGTCGCTGAAGCGCAGCAAACTGCCGAGTCGGACCCTGTTGCCGACTTAATTCACCAAGGCGCATATCGCGAAGCCATCACGATGTGTGCTCGATTACATGGCGCGGCACTCGGGCGCCTCTGTATGGCGATGCTTGGCTCACAAGCCGAAGCGGAGGAAACCGTACAAGAGGCGCTCCTCGCGGCCCACGATGCATTCGGAGAGTTTCGAGCTGAAGGGTCGGTACGTGCATGGCTTTTCGGCATCGCTCGGCGTATGTGTGCACGACGGCTGGTCAAGCGCGTACGGAGAGAGCGGCGACTCAAACTCGTCCACGATGCTGAGTCCGACCATCAACTTCCTGACGAACAAATCGAACTTGAGCGGCGAGCTCGCTTGGTACGCGCTGCGCTGGAAACGCTCAAACCATCAGAGCGAGAAATTGTCGTCCTTCGTTACCAAAGCGGCCTGAGCTATCGAGAAATTGCAGAACTTTGCGGGGTTGAGGAGGCGGCGGCGCGCAAACGCGTAAGCCGAGCTCTGGTCCATTTGCGCACCACCCTGCGGGACGAGGTTGAACATGTCTAAACAATCCAACTTACGCGCCGACTTCCTAGATGAGTTGGCCTCCGTCGTAGACGGGGACGAATCCACCATCGAACGCTTCGCAGATCTGCTCGCGGATACTGAGGAATATCGAGACCTCCAGCACGAAGCCGCCGTCGTCGCTGAGCTCGTTCGAGAATCTGGAACAGATTACCGCGTCCCGGAAGATATGCCGGAGCGCGTTCTCGCGGCGATTGATGTTCGAGCAGCTTCTACCGAAGCTGAACAGCCGTCCACACAGACGGTAGCGAACACTGAAGAATCATCGGAGACGGAGGACACCAGCTCACGGCGAAGAAACTCTCCCGATGTGGAGCGAACGAGCAACAGCACCTGGCGAGAAGGCTTTCGTCGTCATCGGCGCACCATCGGAGTCGGGTTCGCGGTTGCCGCGGCCGGCTTGTTGGCATGGGGCGTTCGTAAGGAGCAAACCGACGATTCCCAAACCGTCGCGGTTGCAACAGCGCTTACTGGGACGGTGTCACAAATTGTAGGGCCTCGTACCCGTGGAGGCGGTCCGCCGGTCACGATTCGACATGCTGACTCTTCTGAATTTGTGGCGTTGGGCAGCGGAGAAAGCATTCCCAAAGGAAGCGTGGTACGAACCAATCCGCGAACTCGCGCGGAGTTGATGCTGTCTGATGGAACGGCGCTTGCGCTAAATCAAGATACTGAAGTCAAGTTCGATGGAGACCATCTGCGCACGCTGATGCTCGAGCGCGGCGAGGTCGTAGCCGAAGTTGTGAGACTCGAACGCGGCCCTCGCGCGTGGTTGCGAACGCCCGTGGGCGCCGTTGAAGTTTTGGGTACGAAGTTTGTGCTCACGACGACCCAGGAAACAACTTCCGTGCGCGTTACGCGGGGCGCGGTTCGACTACATGGACACGAAACGAGCAGTTCCCGTGAACCACCTGTGGCTGAAGTGAGACGAGGCGAAGAAGGCGTCGTCGAGCGAGGACAGGAGCCTATTGTTCATCCCGCGGTGGATATCGCGTCGTCATTGCGCTGGTCTGAGCTCACTCCGGAAGTCAGTGAAGATTCGATTCAGGGCCTGGGAGAGCTTCGTGCCCATCGCCCGGGCGAACGAGAAGAGCGAGAGCGACCGCTGGAGCTGGGAGTCCACTCGGTCAAAGTTCGAATCGCCGGAAATGTCGCGCGAACCGAAATCGAAGAGACGTTCCGCAACGACAGTGCAGATGTGTTGGAGGGCGTATATCGGTTTCCTCTACCGCCCGATGCACGTATCGCGAGTCTTGCCCTCGAAGTTGACGGTTCTTGGGAGGAGGGTGCCTTTGTCGCCAAAGATCGCGCCAAGAAAATCTGGCGAGGAGTGATTCGAAACGCCACGCCAAAAGCACTTCGTAAACCCAAAGAGGAATTCATCTGGGTTCCTGGTCCTTGGCGCGATCCTGCGTTGCTCGAATGGAAACGAGGAGGACGTTTTGAGCTGCGAATCTTTCCGATTCCGGCGCGTGGCGAACGGCGCATCCGACTGGCCTACGAGCAAACCATAGCGCCTCACGGACCAGGAAGGCGCTACGTATATCCCCTGGCGCATTCATCCGACGGATCGACAAAAGTCGGTCGTTTTGAAGTCGACGCCCGAATTTCGGGCCACGCGATCGCTCGCGGCTACGCCATGCGTTCGTCAGATGAAGGAAACGCTACACGTCTGAGCTTCGAATCCGACCAATTCCTGCCGGCTGGCGATTTAGTCATCGACTATGAAGACCGACGCAGCGACGCGGAGCTTCGTTTTTGGGCGTTCGAGGGCCCTGCAACTGTACCGCCACCGTCTCAGAGTCGGGAGCAGAGCCCCGAGGTTGTGCGCGCCCAACGAGCGATCCATGACGACCGTCGCGCCTATGTCGCGCTCGCAATTCGTCCAAAACTTCCCCCTTGGACTGAGGCAAAACAATCCGACTACGTGTTGGTCTTGGATTCGAGCCAGAGCATGGTCGGTGAGCGCTACAGGCGCGCCACCGAGCTCGTCAGTGCGATGGTCGCGGAGATGGACCGACGCGACCGGTTCGCAGTCGTGGCATGCGACGCGATGTGCATGCAGCTGCACAATCGCGTGCAAACTCCATCCGCTACTGCAGCATCGAAGGTGATGAGTCGGCTCAGCGCACATCGCCCGGCAGGCTCCTCAGATATCATCTCGGCGCTTCGTTTTGCGATCAAAAACTACCGCGCCAGCGATCGGCCTACGCAGGTCGTATATATCGGTGATGGTATGAGCTCCGCGGGCTATCGTCGGCTGTCTTCGATTTCCGATGAAGTGAAAGATCTTACTCGGAGCTCAGACGTACGAGTGACCACAGTTGGTGTTGGTCTTGATGCGAACCAAAACGCATTGACCACAATCGCGCAGGCAGGCGGCGGTCACTATCTTCGCTATACCCCCGGACAACGATCCGAAGCCGCGGCGCTCGCAGTCCTTGAAACCACTTACGGCGTCTCGCTGAGAAACGTCTCCGTGCGATTGCCTTCCGGAATTCGTGATGTTGCGCCCACCGAACTTCCCACCATTCGCGCAGGGGAAGAGCTCATCGTCGTGGGAAGGATGAACGGAACCGTACGTGGTGACGTGATGCTCTCTGGCACCGTCGCGGGCGAACCGTTCTCTCGCCGCTACCCAGTCGAACTCGAACCGTCGACCCGTGCCGGGAATGCTTTTGTGCCACGCACCTGGGCTACCGCGACGATCGACAAACTGGAGTTCTCTGGACAAGGCTCTGAGGTCGCTCAAACGGTTGCGCTATCGAAAGCGTATGGCGTGATGTCGCGGCATACATCGCTATTGGTTCTCGAAAGCGAAGCCATGTTCAAGGCTTTCGGTGTCGATCGGGCTCGTCCAACCCTGCAATGGACCGGGGAAGACGAAATGGATAGCGGCGAATCCAATGCATTGGGTGATGGAGGAGAATCGCTTTCCCAGATTGCTAGCGGTTGGAGCGGTTCCTCAAAGAAGAAAGGATCGAGCGGTTCGTTTTCGGCGAGTGGGGCGGACGCGGACGATTTCTCGCTCGGGGAGCTGGGTACCCGCGGTCGCGGGTTCGGCGGCGGCGGCAATCGTGGTTCGTCTTTGGGCCGCAGTTCTTCGGCGCAGCGCAGCGCAACAAGGCGACGGGCACCTCGACGGCAGCCGCAAGGTCTTGGCGCGGCTCCGCCGGCAGCCGCGCCGGCGCGAAAAAGCGAAGCAGCGCCAAGCGAAGGTGCATTTCCAACAGCCGACATCGCTGCTGACGAGGAATCTCGCGTGGCCGATTCGGTGGAGGCCGAACCTCGACAAGAAACAAAACCTGATTCGCGTGCGGCACCCCGGCCCGACCCATCCGTTCGACGCGACCGCCGACGCCCGGTGGCGCCCGTGCGACCGGTACGGCCGGGAGGTCGTTGGATGAAGAAAGTCTGGCACCGAGAGGGACGCGTGACCGGAGACTCGTCGATCGCGCGTCGAGATTACGATGCCTCCGCCGCCGCCGAATCGGCATTGCGAGAAAACCCGCACAGCCGAGATCGCCATCGCAGCTTGGTTCGAGCGCTTTCCCGAGCTGGTCACCTGGTGCGAGCCCGCGAAGTGGCCGAAGAATGGCTGACCCGCGACCGCATGGACCCCGAAGCCCTTACCTACCTCAGCGATGTGGTTGGTCGGCTCGGCCAACGCAATGAAGCATTGCGACTTCTGTCGGGCATCGTCGACCTAGAGCCTGACAACGTTACGCTCCAAAAGCGCCTTGCTAATGCATTTAGAAGAGCGGGCGAAGGCGATCGATCGTGCGCTCACTGGGTTGCCATGGCCGAGAGCAACGCAAGCGATGCCGAGCTCGTCGGAGAAGCAGTTCGTTGCGAACGAGCCCGCGGTCGCGCTCGAGCCGCATCGCGATTGCTCCAGGCTACCGTCGATGCATCGGTGCGCGCGCGAGCGGAACAGCACGCTGCAGATTTCGCCCGCCGCTCGAACAAGAAAGGCGAGATCATCCTCGATGCACGGTGGTCCGGGAGGACCGATGTGGATCTCACGTTGGTGACGCCGCAAGGCACACGGCTAAGCTGGATGGGAGGGCGCACCTCGGTTGTCGGGGAAGACGCGCGACGTATCGGGCGCGAACTGCTCGGCCTGAAGCGCGCTGCCGCGGGCAGTTACTATATCGAAGTAAGCCGAACTGATCCCACCGATCGCACCCCTGTCACCGGGCGAATCGAAGTCCGTGCGTTCGATGAACGCCGCACGCTGCGTTTCGCGCTTAGTGATGCCAAGCAAGTGGTAGGCAAAGTCAGCGTCGTACGTCGATGGCGTCTCGAGCCGTAGCGCTGTCTACTGGGGCCTGCCTGCTATTGGGGCTTGCCCGCTATTGGGGGTTGGTTGGCTTCGAACCGTAGCCGATGATAGATAATCGCCGCCATTTCTCCTCGACCTATCGGTTCGGCCGGCGCGAACATTCGTTCCCGGCCGGCCTCGGCGCGTGCGGCGGTGTAGTTGAACGCACCTTTGTCAGCTACGGCGGCGACGAGTGGCGCGTAGCTTGGGTTGATCTTTTGAGCATCGTCCGAGAACATTCCCGCAAGCCCTTCAATGCTTCCTCCCGAAGCGTTGGAGGCGCGCGCGAGCCACGCGGCGATTTCTTCACGGGTTGGCTCAGCGTCGGGTTGGAAGTTTTGTGGGAAGGTTCCGGCCGGGATGGCCGAAGGCGCTGCAGTTGGGTCTTCGAACGGCTTCATCCACCCAAGTTCTGTAACTTTGGCGACGACCGCGGACGCGGGATGCGAGACGTCGACATCCGGCGCGGGAGGCTGGGCTGGTTTTGGCAGCGACTTGCAGTTGTCAAACGCGCATAGCAGGAACGAGGCGACCTCAACCTTCGTCACCGTTCGGTCGGGCATGAACTGTCTGTTGCCCACCCCTTTGGTGATGCCCTTTGCACAGAGACCTTTGATTTCCGTGCGATACAGGCTTTGATCGATATCGGAAAACGCCACATCACAATCTAAACCGGCAAAGGGATCTTCTGGCAGAAGTACTGAGGCTCCAGGAGGCACCAAGTTTGCGGTGATTGCGCCAGGCGAGGTTTCGTCCGGTCCGACTCGAATCACCAATTGTTTGCTGAGCCCCTCGTACTGTACTCGAACGGTGGCTTTTCCGTTTCCGACTGCGCGGCATTCGCCGGTTTTGCCCCCAGAGTTGACTTCGACCACGCCGTTGTTGTCACTGGACCACAGCGCTTGCTCGGTCACTGGCACAAGAGTTTGCTGTTTGGTGTTGTCGGGCTGCTCGCTTTCTACCGTGGCCGTTGCCGTGAGCGAGCAGGACTCCCCCTTTTTCAGAGTCACCATGCCTTGCTTGTTGAGTGTCAGCTGGAGTACGCGAGGTTTTTTCGCGACCACGGTCACGGCATACTCTTGTCGGATCACTCCGCCGGCCGGAGCTTGCGTTGCGCCTACCGCGGCGGATGCGCCGTTCGCAATAGACCCTGCAGTCTGAGAAGAATTCCCTACGGCATTGTTCGCCGCGGTGCCGGCGGAGGTGCCTGTCGCAGGCGTGGTCACAGCCGTGCGATTGACAACGACTTCGACCACCACTCGGTCTCCCGCCTTGGCTTCGCTATTGATGGTGAGTCGCGCCGTCGTGCCGGTGGGGGTGAGCACCGCCGAGGCCTCGCCCTCGCGCACATGCCACATGGGCGTATCGCCGTTTTTCAGCGCTTGCTGTTGACCGCCGGTCGTTCCTGCGGTGCCGTATATCCCGTCGACCGACAGAGTGACAGCCTGTCCAGGAGATACCGCGTTGTTTGAGGGCCCTTGGATGACCAGTGATGTCAGTCGAGGAGTGGTATCCGGCTCAATGACTTTGGGCTTTCCCTTCGCGCAGCCCGATAGGAGAGCGCAGCTCGATAGAATGGCGCAGCCCGACAGGACTACACGAAGGAATGATTCCCGTCGCACGAACCACGCTCCCTGCGTGAGTCGCGCGGTCGCTAAAGCCGGCGGCACCTCTATCGCCTGTTGAGCGGCGGTCTTGATGGAAGACCGGGCGATCATGTGGAGCCTCCTGCAGGCGGCGGGATGGTGACCAGGTTACCTTTTCCAAAGACCCCTTCGGGGGTCGCGTAAGTCCATGTCGCCACATCCTGAGTCTTCTCTTTGCCGCACTTGGCCGCGGGATCTGGCGAGGTCGATTGCGCGTTCGGTCCTTCGCAGGGAAGCCTACATCCTTTCGTGGTCCCGGTGCAGTTCACATGCACCACGTACGAAATCGCGCCGCCGGACGAACCATCGCCAGCGCCGGAAGCTGCGGGGTTTGTGATCGCCAGCGCATACACCCCTGGGTCGATGTCGCCTCCGGATACACAACCCCAACGTTTTTCTGAGGTGAGTTCCAGTTCCACGTTTCCGAACTTCGGCACCCAGCTCGAATCCTCAAATTTGAATAGGGTGGGTTTGACTTTGACGGTGGCTCCGGGGCTGAGCGAAGCGGGGGTGCCCACGCAAACCGGCCCCGTATTCCCTTTGCCGAGAATAATCCGTTGCCCGAGCGTGCTGCCAGGCGGGACGGGTTTCATCACTCCGGGAGAGTCCGGGAGAACCGTGTTCAAAAGCTCTTTCAAGTTGGGGCCGAGTTGCTTCGCTTGCGCGCTTCCTACGCCAGAGGCCAAGGCTTTGTCCTGGCCCGATTCGGGCGCGGCTCCCGCCACGCACCCCGTTGCCGTTATAAGCCAGACGAGCCCCACACACGACGGCAGACATTGCGGCGACCTACCCTGTGCGCACCGTGCGATGTTCGCTAAGCCCACGCACGAAACATATGCGAAAAGTGAGCCAAATGGTGACACTGGAACACATCCGGTTTTTCCGCTCGAACTGCTATTTTCTTAGAAAGAAGGGGGTTGGAAACCCCTACTAAGAGACGATCGCGTTCGATACTTTGTGGGATCGGTGACTGGAGTCATCAGCTCCGGAAACAAATTGAACCGATGACGCCGACGTCGACGCGTCGTTCGTGTCGGAGTCGCTCGACTGGGGGCGCTCTGCGAACGGAACGAGGGGCTCGAGGCCTGCGTCGCGCATGAGCGCCAGATCGGCATGGGTATCGGGGTTTCCGGTGGTGAGAAGCTTGTCACCAAAGAAGATGCTGTTCGCGCCCGCCTGAAAACACAAGAGCTGCGCTTCGCGTGTCATTTCGGTGCGGCCCGCCGAGAGGCGAACCATCGCGGTGGGGATCATCATCCGGGCGGTGGCGCACATACGCACGAGCTCGAGGGCGTCGACAGGCGGTCGTTCCGCAAGCGGAGTCCCCGGAACGGGTACCAAAGCGTTGATGGGTACGCTTTCGGGAGGCGGCTCAAGATTCGCCAGCGTCACCAACATGCCAAGGCGGTCGCCGACCGATTCGCCCATGCCGATGATTCCTCCGCTACACACCGAGATTCCGGACTCCGAAACGCGCTTGATGGTGTCGAGGCGCTCTTGAAAACTCCGCGTGGAAATGATTTCCCCGTAGAACTCTTGCGAGGTATCGAGGTTGTGATTGTACGCGGTGAGGCCTGCATCAGCGAGCTGGCGGGCCTGGTCGTCGCCGATCATGCCGAGCGTGGCGCACGCTTCGAGCCCCAGTTCACGAACCCCGCGTACCATCTGAAGCACTTGGTCAAACTGCGTTCCGTTGCGCGCATTTCGCCACGCTGCGCCCATACAAAAACGCGTTGCGCCCTGTTGCTTGGCAAGCCGAGCTTTTTCGAGAACCACGTCGACGGGAAGAAGGGATTCTGCTTCCATGCCCGTTTGATGCCGCGCGCTCTGCGGACAGTAGGCGCAATCTTCGGGGCAACCGCCGGTTTTCACCGAAAGGAGCGTGCACAGCTGCACCGCGTTGGGTGGATGGTGTCGCCGATGCTCGCTCTGGGCGCGATGCAGCAGTTCAGTGAGCGGCAAATCGTGAATGGCGCGCGCCTCAGCCACCGTCCATGGTCCGCGACTCCTGCTTTTTCCCGAATCATCCATGGTTTCGGCTCCTTCCCGACGGAAGGTACTACCACGTTCGCGTCTGCGGAGTAGGGGTTCATCTCGAAAATTTCGTCGGTGGCTTTTTTCAGCGACGAAATTTTTCGCTGACACAAGTGTTGCGCCGAAACCGGTTGGCGTTGCACTCTACGCCAGTTTGAACGAGTTTCCTTCCCAGGCCCGTGTCCGTGATGACGAGGCGTCCTCGACCGCCCCTGAACGCGGAGGAGGACCCGACGCCGGCCGTTCGATGCGCGGGAAGGCGCCGCTCGCGGCGCTGCAGGTTCCATTGATGAGCGCGCCCCCACTCACTGGGCTCGCAGCTGCGGCCGCGCTGGTCGATCTGGCCGCCAACCGACTGTGGCTTCGTGGCGCTGCCGGTAACATGTCCCATGCCACCTTGGTGGAGATTAGTCGCTGGGGCGGTCTGGTACGAAATTGCGCGGCGATTTTCGGTTTTGTCGCGCTTTGTTTTGCGCTGGTCCAGTTTCTGCGCCCGCGCGGATATGCGCCCGTCTTGCGCCGTATCGGCATCGCAGCGATGGCGGGCGTATTTTTGCCCACCGTGGCGCTCGCGACCCTCCTCCCCATGGAGCGTACCAGCCCGCCCACGGTGCTTTGCGCGACCGGTGCCGCAAGCACTTTGGTCGTTCTTCTCGGGTTGACGGCACTTCGTTGGCGTCCGCCGAGTAGTCTCAGGGTTGCGATGGGGGCGGTGAGTGCATCGGCGCTGCTCGCGTTTTGTGCTCTGGCTGTCGCCCTGTTCGGCCCGATGCTGCGGTGGTCGCATAGCTACGTCGTTGCCTCCTCACTGAGGCGCGCCGGAGAATTTGCGTATCTCGTGTTGCCAATTGCCATCGCGGCCACGATGGTGAAAGAACGCTCCCCACGCACCACGCTCAAGACCCTGGTGGCGGTGGTTGCAGGAGCGACCGTCGGTGTCTCTGTGTATTTCGCTTCGCTCGAACTTGGGCGAGATTTTTCCAGCGTTTTTTACGGAGCGCTTAGGCTCGAGCTATTTCTCGATGCCGCACCAGGGCTCTACGCGATTCCCGTGGGACTCATGGTTGCGGTCGCTGGGGTAGGGTTTGGGTCCCCGGTCGCGGCCACGCGTCAGGCTGCTGCCGCGGTCGTGCTGTTTCTCGCGGCGGGTTATGCACCCAGCTCGGTTGGCGTCTTGATGATGATGGTGCTCGGTGCGTCGGTGTTGGCTCGAGCAGCCATCGCGCACGCTGTGATCCGTTCAGTTGAGAACTTGCCACCACGCAGCGGATAAACACCGTCATTTCCAGCGGAACCGTTCGATTTGACGGGATTTTCATTCTTCCAATTGAACTGATTTTCAGAAACTGTGCTAAAAAGTTCGTTGGATGTTCCGCAGTACGGTCGCTGTATGAAGGGGTCTGGGGAGTCAACGGACTCGTTTGAGTACCAACGGTTTCGGTTCGGCCGGTATTGCGTACATCAGCGGCTCGCCACCGGCGGAATGGGTAGTGTCTACCTGGCGAGCCTTGATTCGGGCGCCCATTTTAGAAAGCTGCTCGCGCTCAAGCGCATCCATGAGCACTTAGAAGACGAGCCTGGCTTCGTCCAGATGTTTCTGGATGAGGCCAGGATTACCAGCCAAATCGGGCATTCGAACGTCTGCCAAGTATTCGACTATGGCCAAGCTGATGGACACCCATTTATTGCGATGGAGCTTCTCCTTGGGGAGACTCTGCGCGCGATCATCAAACACGTACGCTCCAGCGGCGAGCTGGTAGACGAGCCCCGGCATGCAGCCAAAGCCGCGTTTATTGTCGCACAGGCCTGTGCCGGGCTGCATGCCGCGCATGAGCTCAAGGACGGCGAGCAGGCATTGGAAGTTGTGCACCGGGATGTATCGCCCCAGAACATCCTCGTGACCTACGAGGGTCAAGTCAAAGTCATGGATTTCGGAATCGCCCATGCGTCGGGGCGGCTTCACCAAACTGATCCGGGCACCATGAAGGGGAAGTTTCCGTACATGGCCCCGGAGGTTTTCTCCGGAGGGACGATCGATCGACGGGCCGACATCTGGTCACTCGGCGTAACGCTGTGGGAGCTCGTGGCACGCCGGTCGCTCTTTGCTCGCGGGACTCACGTGGAAACCATCAAAGCGGTCAGCCATGACCCCGTTCCCAAGCTTTCTGAGCTACGACCCGGCTTGAGTCCCGAGCTGGACGCGGTGGTTATGCGCGCGCTCGGGCGGGATCCGCAAACGCGCTACGCCACGGCTCAAGAATTTGCAACTGCGCTCATGCGCTACTGCCATCGGCAGGAGTTTGTGACGTCTCCCGTTGAGATCAGCCAATGGATTCGAGGTGAGTTCGCGACTCGCTGCGCGAAGCGCACCCGGATGCTCAACGACGTGCGCAACATGCCTGCCCAATCGGGTGCGGCCGATGTCGACGTGTACTCTGGCGCCTCGAACTTTCCTTCCTACGGCTCGGAGGTTCGCGCAAAACGTCCCGTTGAACGGAGCGAGCCCTCGCGGCGTCCGTGGCTTGTGGCCCTGCTTATGGCGACCGCGCTGCTTGTCGCGGGCTCCGCGGTGTTTGCTGCGCTCAACTGGAGTCCTCAGGTCGATTCACAGATTGGCGACGCACCCTCGGAAACCGCTGGCCAGGAACCCGCACCCTCGGTCGAGTCCATGCCCGTTCAAGATCTGGGTGAAGAAGTTGCGGACGAAGATCATATTGCTGAGGAAGTTTCCCCACCTGCCACAAACCTCGCGCGGAGCGCGTCATTCAGTCCGACGACGCACCGGTCGACCGGTGCGGTCTCGCGTCGGGTTAGGCGTATTCGATCTCAACGACGAGCTGTTCGCGTGGCCATGCCAGCAGAGACATCGGACGCGGAGAACACCCCCGTCTCCGGACCGGAGACAACACCAGAATCATCCGAACACTCGGAAGCCAACGTCGATGAGCAGACGCAGGACACCATGGAGACTGCGACCAGCGGCGTATCGCTTCCTTCGTCTCGGACGGCGCAGTCTTCCGAGATACCCTCCACACGACGCGCTGGAGACTCCCGGGCCACACCTTCAAACCAGGCCACCCAGCGAAACGCTCAAAAAACTGGGCCGAAACCGTCCCTCGCTGCGCAGGTTTCCTTAGCCACCCTGGTCGTACGAGGTTCGCTTCCTTCAGGTGTGATTCGACGCGCGCTTGCCAAAGTGAAGGGGCGCTATGCCTCGTGTTATCGAGAGGCGGCTCGGAAAGCTCGACGTGATGGGAAAGGCACCACACGGGTCACGTTTCGAATCTCGACCTCCGGCTCGACGCGTGGGGTGTCGGCGTCGGGAAATCCGCTCCCCGGTATTGCCGCGTGCGTGGGAAGCGCGACCAAGAAAGTACGTTCGTCGCAGCGGCCGGACACGGGCACCGTAGAGGTTTCATTCCAAGTGGATTTTCGACCGCTCTGACGGGCCCTCAAACCAGCGCCGCCTGGCCCAAAACAATACGGGTCCCGTGCGGTGTGATACGTTCCACGTGGTGGTTGTGAAGCGAGCTCTGTTTCTCCGCGCATCGGCACTACTTGCGCTCTGTATGCCAGCTGTCCCGTCGTCGGGCTGTCTCGATCGCTTCGGGGAGACGGAACCCGGGTTCAGTCCGAACGTCCTTCCTGCAGGCGCGGAGGTCCCCAGAGCAGAGGATGACCCAGCGATTCGCCAGCGAATTCTCGACAACGGTCATACCACCGACTCCACGATTCGGTTGACCCGTGGGTTTGTGGATGGAGAAGAAATCGCGTTCTGGAATTTCGGCCCCGCACCGACCTTTGTCACTCCGGTTTGGCTTTTCTTTCGCTGTGATGATGAAGGCATGCCGCTTCCGGGAGAGGAAGGAATGGCGGGTCATCCGGGCATCGTGGATTCGCTGCCCGGGGATTCTACCTACACACCGTGGTGGAGCGTGGAGATGATCTGCGTAACCGACACTTGGAACGGCGAGCAGATCACCTCTGCCGCTGCGATTCGGGATGCGGTGGAACTGGGTCTGATTCTCGAGCCCCGACCGATCAAGATGTACGCAAATTGCCCCGTCGTGTTTTCCGACGTCGTGCGTGAGGTAGGCAACGGGGAGCCACCCGCGTCTCCGAACGCTGGGTTCGCGAACGGGCTTGCCGTTTACTATCATCTACCCGGCGGTGAAGCGCGGGGAGTGCTTCCTTTTGAGTCACCTCGATTGCCTATCGCCAACGTCTATCTGGTGAGACGCGAGCGCACCAACCAAGTCGTCGATACGATTTTTGAGCGTCGACGACGCGACGGGGACGAAACCGCAGACGGGTACACCCCGGTCGTGCGCCAGGTAAACGTCTTTGTCTCATCCGAATACACACAGGGTGATGCGCGTTCGGAGGCAAATCTATTTATTCGGAATGGCGACAACCTCGTGCCGTTGCTCGCTGCGATCACTCGATTCGAAGTAACAGAGACGATTCTCAACTACGATATGCAATTTGCACCAGGAGTCCCCTGATGGCGCGTAGTATTCTAGCGTTCTTCTGCCTCGCAGCGGTGACCCAAGCATGCGTTGTAGATAGCACCGCGCCCGATGTGGGAGCGCTTATCGCGGGGCAGTGCGACAATGCGGACAGCGATCCGGACGTCGACATTCGTTTCGATCGAGACATTCTTCCCATCTTGTCCCGGGATGGCGAAAATGAGCCGGGTTGCGCGGAATGTCATTTCCCCCAAAGCAACAGCCCTGCAGGCTTCGAGGTCACAGGGCTGAATCTCTCATCGTATCAGACGTTGATCCGCGGAGGAGCCAACTCGAGCGGGAATATCGTCGTGGCGGGTGATCCCTGCGCAAGCATTCTCTGGCAGAAACTGGGCCCGGCCCCGCCCTTCGGATCGCGTATGCCGCTCTCCGGCCCGCCGTTCCTTTCCGAGGATGACCGGTTGCTGATCCACGATTGGATCGCTGAGGGAGCAAGAGACAATTGACGTATTCGTCCACGCGGCAGCATGAGACAACCGCCCCGCTGTCATGATGCGTCGTAGCGTCTACCGAAGGGCGCTGATGTTGTGGACGATGTTTGAGCTGGCGGGATGCAGCGGCTCGGCACTGCGGCGCACCGACACGCATTCATCGCCATCGACGCGACCTCCATCGGTGCAGTCGCCACAGAATCGCGGCGAGGAAGCGCGATCGGGTCGTGCCCTCTTCTACGCTCGGTGTGTCAAATGCCACGACGCAGATCGCGCGCTCAGATTTCATTCTGCTTCGCGTCGCGCCTGGAAGTCCGTCGTGAGGCGTATGCGTCGTATGCGCGGAAGCGAGATTCGAGCTCGAGAGGAAGCGCCCATTTTGGAGTTCATTCTCCGCCAGCAACGGAGCAAAAAATCCGCATCGCTTTGAGTTCGCTGATAGGGTGGTGCGCGAGCGAAGGTTTGAGGGAGAAATATGCGCTTCAATGTTATGCGGTTTCGATGGGTAGCATGTGTCGCGCTCATGTTCAGCGCCGCGTTTGGTGCGTTGCTTCCGCATTCTTCGTTGGGTCAGGAGGTCAACTTCGCCGGTTCGGCGCAGGGGAGCTATCTTTACGTTCCGACCGACAGTTTCGCACGCGACCAGGCGTTCGATGGGTTTACCACCGAACTCAGTCTCAAGGTCTCCGCCGACATCAACGAATACGTATCGGTACAGGCGAAGGCCTGCTACGCGTGTCACGGATTCGAGCTGGGGCTGGCGTTTATCGATTTGCGCGCTCATGATGCCTTCAGCGTTCGAGTGGGTCGATTCAACCCTTCGTTCGGTGAGTTTCCTCTCCGCCACGACCCCGCAAACCACCGCACGGTAGACAAACCGTTGGTCTACGACATGGGTCGAATGCTCCGCATGCCGGAGTACAATCTTGGGATTTTTCCTGCGCCGTACGTCGACAACGGGGTGGAAGTCAGTGGTCTCGTGTGGTTTGGCGAGTCGGTTCGATTCGACTACGCAGCCTACGCTGTGGGTGGCTTTCGCGGGCCACGCGATGCCTTTGATATCGATTGGGTGGAGCAAAGATCGGGAGCACTCTACTACGTCGACAACAACTCGCGGCCTGCCGTGGGCGGGCGTATGTCACTGGCGTGGGAGTTTGGCGACAGCTCCAGCGTATCGGCTGGGGCGTCTGCTATGTGGGGGACCTATGATCCTGACGCGGAGCTCGAATACTTGGTGCTCGGCGCGGATTTGGCGGCGAGCTTTGGAGACGTGAACATTCGAGCAGAGTATCTCATCCGTCGAACAGAAATGGGTCTTACCGACAATCCCGTCGATCGCTTTCGCTTCGGCCCGAACGAAAACGGTGTATTCGACGACTACTTCCTCAAAGACGGGTTTTACGTGGAGCTCGAAGCGCCAATCTATCGTTGGGTTGAACTCGTCGCGCGTTTTGATGGCCTCCGGCGTCTTGGAAACGTAGCCCGTACCTCGCCGCTCAGCTCTCGAAGCGCTGTGTTGCGCTACACCGCGGGAATCAACGTGGTTCCGGTTTCCAATGTAAGGATCAAGATCGCGGGAGAATTCTACGATTTTAGCGATTTCAGCGACGAAGTTGGCGTGCTGGGCGCGGTCGCGGCTTCCTTCTGAGATCGCACTGCGCTGGGTAGAGCTAGCTCGTGCAGTATCCACGAGGCGCGCGCGAGATTTCGCGCATCTTTGTTCGTGCTCGCCGCGCGAGCGGATGGCGCCGATGGGTGCGGATCAACGTCTGAAGTGCGGATCGTGCGTCTGTGCATGCGTGAAGCCGATAAAACGCGTCGCCCATGTCGAGCAGTGCTTTTGGAATCGAATCGCTTTTGGGAAACTCGGCGACCACTTTGCGCAGCGCGCCCAAGGCATTGGCGGGGCGATTGTCGAGAAGAAAGCTACGGCCAATGAGGTATTGCGCGTCGTCGGCATTCCGGTCCGTCTTGTAACGGCGCACGTACTCACGAAACAGCGCGCGCGCTTTTCCTCGGTCGCCTGCGTCGTACGCTTGTTGACCTGCCCGAAAATGCTGATTGCGGTCTGACGGAATCTGGGACGCGTTGAGCGCTGGGTCGCCTCCTTGGCGCACTGCGCTTGCTTGCTCGGTCACTTGTTTGCCAAGCGATTCAGTCAGATGCTTGGCTTCAGCGATTTGGCCCTCGAGCGTGGACAGCTGTTCGCGAAGCTGGTCGACGTCAGTCACAAGGTCTGCGCTGTTGCGGGTTACGGTGCTCGTCGCTGCGTCCAGCTTATCCTTCAGTGCGGCGATTTTTTCTTGCGTCTCAGGCAATACGCGTTCGAGCGCGCGCAGTCGGCGGTCGTGGTCGAGCGACTCTTTCGCAAGCCGCTCGCCGTCTTCTCGAGCGTAACACCCGCCTCCCAGAGCAAGCAGCGACAACGTCAGGCAGAGCTCAGGAGCGCGTTGCGAACGGAACCAACGTTTGGACATAGGGGGTCGGCTCATCGAGCGGTGAAGTCTACACGACGATCGCGCGCGTAGCTTGCCTCGTCTTGCCCCGATGACTGTTCCTCTCCCATCGATGAGGTCGTGGAGTCACCGTCCGATCCCAACGACGAGAGATATTTGCCCACCGCTCGAGCGCGGCGGTCGCCGAGGGCCAGATTGTATTCTTCGGTGCCTCTCGGATCGGTGTGTCCGGTCAAGTGGACTTTCCCCATCGACCGCTCCTTGATGCAGCGAAGGTTCTCTGAAATCGCGTTCTTGGCTGCTTGGTCCAATCCGTCCGCGTCGAAGTCGAAATACACTGCTTGCAGCGTGCATCCCGTGTCCGAAGAGGTCTGCTCGGTGCTTTCCATGCTTTGAATCACGGTGCATCGATTGTCTTGGCATTCCTGCCCGTCCGGACAGTCTCCGTTTGACGTGCAGTGACCCGGGATGTCTTCGCAGCGGCCTCCTGCACACTGCTGGCCAGCCGAACAATCGCGATCGTCGCGACATTGTTGGCAGAGTTTGTTGACGCAAAACTCGCCTTCCTGACAGTCCTCGTCGTCATCGCAGTTCGGGTAATCAGGTCCGCAGCCCGCTGCCGCGAGTGCCAGACATGCGGCGACCGCGAACGCTCCCGCAAACTTCGTGTGTGAATCAGCCAGGTTGGGCCGCGATGATGTGTTGTTCTGCATGGGAAATGAGCTCCTTCCAACCGACCAGCTCCCCGCTGGCTCGGGTACCGCTCCAAGGGCTGCTTGTCAACGCGTAGGTTCCCATGATTATTCATAATTTATCTGTAGCGGTACTTTTATGATAGAATCGTAAGCGGCTGAGTTCATAGCAGGGGGGGTTCATGCCGAAGTGGTTCATCGCGCGGGGGGTTCATCACGCGGGCGATCCAGCCGTCCCCATACGGAAGGGGTGGTGAATGACCACGATGGTTCGGCGATCCGGTATTCAATATGTTGCGTGGGCGAGTTGTGTGGCGGCGACGAGTTGTGTGGCGGCGATGGTTTTGCTGCTCGCCGGGTGTTCGGGTGATCGTTGTTCGAGCGACACCGACCTCGATGGCATCGCGGATTCGTTTGAAGGCAGCGGTGACTTTGATCGGGACGGGATTCCGAACATTGGAGACGATGACTCCGATGGCGATGGGGTTCCGGATGCCGAGGAAGCACGCAGCGACGACATTTGCGCTCCTGCGGACACTGATGCGGACGGCATCGTCGATGCCCTGGACCTCGACAGCGACAATGATGGCTTGCCCGACCGGACCGAATTGGAGCTTGGGACCAACCCGATCAGCGTCGACTCGGATGGCGACGGAGTGACCGACCTCGGGGAGGTCGAGGGAACGGGGACAGACCCGCTCGACAAGAACGACACCATTGATGCCGGAGATTTCTTTGTCGTGCTGCCCTACCAGGGAGGCCCGAGCACCAACACGTTGCGCTTCTCCACCAACATCTCCGTGGCGGATGTTTTCTTCTTGTTGGATATGACCAGTTCGATGCACCAAGAGCGCTCCAATTTGGTGAGCGGATTGGTGGACACCATCATTCCGGGCATCGAGCAATCCGTAGTGGATGTGCAGTTTGGCGTCGGCGGTCTCGATGACTATCCGGTATCTGGCTACGGGAGCCCTGACGACCGACCTTTCTATATGCTTCGTGAAATCGGCTCGGCTTCCGAAGACGTAGGGGCCTGGAGTGTCTCGACGGAAACGGCTTGTCCTTCCGAAATTGGTGCCCTTGGCGATGTCGCGAACGGGCGCCCGGATCTTTTGGAAGCGGTTGAAGGATTGCCTTGCCATCACGGAGGCGATGATCCCGAAAGCTATGTGCCTGCGCTCTACGCAACCGCGACGGGGGAAGGGCTGGAATGGTCGGGCGGCGAGGTTCCGCCGCGCTCGTGTGCTGGCGGTGGCCGCGGATATCCCTGTTTTCGCCCCGACGCTCTGCCGATCATTTTGCTCTTCGGCGACAACGGCTTTCACAATGGTCCGGGCGGGATCCATCCCTACAACATGGTGCCGAATAGTCCGAATTTCTCTCGCGCGACCGATGCTTTGAACGAAATCGGAGCGCGCGTGTTGGGCATTTTTTCGGGGGGAAGCGCGGCGCCGAGCCGAGCCCATTTTGCCGAAATCGCACGCCGCACGGGAGCGGTAGATGCTCTCGAGCGACCATTGGTGTTCGATATCAACTTCGACGGCGCGGGACTCGACGTCACGGTGGTCGAGGCGGTGTCTCGGTTGGTGGGAAGCACGCCTCAGGATGTGAGCACGAGCACGGAGAATCTTCCTGGAAACGAAGGTGACTTTGACGCCACCCAGTTTATTCGGGCGATCACTCCGGTTACAGGGGTTCGAGACGGGCGACCTGGCGAAGGATTTTCCGGGGCCGACGACACTACGTTTCGGGACGTCATTCCTGGAACGCAGGTTGATTTTCAAATCACATTCGAAAACACTGTGCAGCCACCTACTGATCGCGCGCGTATCTTTCGTGCGCGCATCAAAGTCACCGGCAACCGGGTGGCTTTCCTCGACGCTCACGACGTCTACATCATCGTGCCCCCAGATGGCTGGACGATTCTGTTGTAGCGCCCCAGCACGACCCAGCGTAGCGTCCGGCTGGGACGCTGCAGTCGTTTGCGGCGGATGAAACAACTCAAGGTTGACGGGTTTGCCTCGGGAACGTAGGACGCGGGTATGTCCACGTATCCTCTTGCCAGCCGCCTATCCTCGCTACAGCCCTCCGCAACCGTCGCCATCACGCAGCGCGCCCGAGAGCTTCGCGCGCAAGGGATCGATGTCTTGCCGTTCAGCATGGGTGAGCCCGATTTTGGAACACCGGCCCATATCTGTGCGGCAGCCTCCGAGGCCATCACGCAGGGCGCGACGCGGTACACATCTGTGGGGGGCATTCCCGAACTGCGCGCTTCGATTTGTGAAGCGTCAAAACGGCGCCGGCAGGTCGAATACGACCCGTCCCAGGTCGTGGTCTCGACCGGAGCGAAACATACGCTGTTTAATCTGAGCCAGGTGCTCTATGAGCCGGGCGACGAGGTGCTGATTCCGGCGCCGCATTGGGTTAGCTACCCGGACCAGGTGCGTTTGGCTGGCGCCGAGCCAGTGGTGATGCCCACCACGGCCGAAGACGGTTTTTGCCTACGACCGGATCAGCTTCAGCAGGCGCTCACTGAGCGAACGAAAGCCCTGATTCTTTGTTCGCCCTCCAACCCTACAGGAGCAGCCTACGACGAAGGGCGGCTGCGCGCCTTGGCGGAGGTGCTCCGGAGCCACCGCTGCTGGATTATCGTCGACGAAATCTACGGCGAGCTCGTGTATGGCGACTTCAAGCAAAAGTCGATCGCGGAAGTCGCACCCGAACTTCGCGAACGAATCATTGTTGTCGATGGGGTAAGCAAGACCTACGCGATGACCGGCTGGAGAATTGGATGGATGCTCGGTCCGGTAGACATCGCGCGAGCGTGCGAAAAGCTCCAAGGACAAATGACCAGCAACCCCACCGCGGTCGCGCAACATGCCGCGATCGCCGCGCTCAGCGGAACACAGGAGCCGGTGAACGAAATGCGTGCCGCGTTTGAAGCTCGTCGTTCGCTTGTTGTGGAGGGCCTGAACGGTCTCGATGGCGTCGCTTGCCGAGCACCCGAGGGCGCATTTTACGCGTTTCCGAGCGTCCAAGGGCTTCTTGGAAAGAAGTCTTCGAATGGCGTCATCTCCGACGACGTCGCGCTCGCCGAGTTCCTTCTCGAGGAAGCTCGCTGTGCCGTTGTTCCAGGAACGGCTTTTGGCGCTCCGGGATTCTTGCGAATGTCCTACGCCGCGCACGAAGATACTCTTCGTGAAGGCTTGCGCCGTATCGAGACCGCGCTGTCTAGCCTACAATAAGCGCGCTGGCGCTAGTCTTCGGTGGAGCGGAGCGTGTCGATCGCTTGAAGAAGCTGTTTGCCGCCTTCATCGGTCGAACGGTAGTAGCCGCGGATCGACGCGCGCGGATCGACGAGCACGTAATGCGTTCCGTGGGTAATGTTCATGCCGTTGGGGCCGTCGACTTTTTCTCCCATGCGCACGCGGAGACCCTGTTCGATGATGTGCCGAAGCTCCGTTGTATCCCCTGTCAGGAAATGCCAGTCGCGCGCGTCAGCCCCATATCGCGCGGCAAAATCCTGGAGCACGTCGGGGCGGTCGTGTTCTGGATCCACGCTGAACGATACGAAATGGACGGCCGGGCGCTGATTGTCCTTGCCGAGTAAGGTATGAGGAAAACCGCGGCGCCCGAGCACCGCGCGGCGAAGACCAGCGGTTCGAGATGTGAGCGCGGGGCAAACGGTAGGGCAGCGGGTGAACATGAAGTTGGCAACCCAAATGCGATCACTTAGCTGCTGAGATTCGAAGCTTTTTCCTTGCTGATCGACGAGGGAAAATCTGGGAACGGTCGCGATTTCAGGCAGGGGCTCTTTCGAGCAAGAACATCCCGTTCCGCTCGCCAGTACCACGCACGCCAACGCGACCGTCGACTCACAGCGCATCGACAATAAGCGCAATGAAAAGCGCGGTTAGGTACAAGAGGGATGCTACGAAGAGTTGGCGCGCCCAGCGTTCGCCGGCGCGCGGATGGAGCCCGACAAGCGCGACACAGGCGAATGCCAAGCCGAGAACCAGTGCGGAGACCGCGTAGGTCGTGCCTGCGATCCCAAGCGGGTAGAGCATCACGCTCGTCACGCCAAGCGCGAACGTGTAAATTACTGCGCAAATCTTCGCGCGAACTAGGCCGCGCGCGGACGGCAACACCTGCAACCCGGCTCGATCATAGTCCGACTGACGAACGATCGAAATCGCGACAAAATGGGGGATTTGCCAGAAAAACAGAATCCCGAAGAGGACCCAGCCCGGTAGATCGAGCGACCCAGTTGCCGCGGTCCAGCCCATGAGCGGGGGCAGGGCGCCCGGGATTGCGCCGACGAATAGCGCCATGGGCGACCGGGGCTTCATCGGTGTGTAGACAGCTACGTACGACACCAACGCGAGCGCTCCGAGCGCTGCGGTGAGCAGGTTGACCCCGATCGCGAGCAGAGGCACGGAAATCCCACCGAGCACCAGCCCAGAGGCCAGCGCCCAGCTGGGCTGAAGGCGGCCATCGGGGAGCGGCCGCGACTTCGTTCGCACCATGAGTCGATCAGAGTCTCGCTCCAGCCAGCAATTGAGCGAGTTGGCGGCTGCGACCACGCCTGCGGTGGTTACGAGCATGACCCAAACCACGTGCACCGGAGGATCGCCAGGCGCGAGCCACATCCCGCCTGCCGCGGTGAGCACCACCATCAATGTGATGCGCGGCTTGGTAAGCGCCACCCAATCTCGCATCCCGGCGATGATTCTTGGAGCGTGGGCTGTCCCCCACGGCCTGCCGTGTTCCCGTTGCATCACCACCGCCGGAGTCGTGCGTTCTCTACCCCCAGCAGACCACTTCGTAGCCGCCGGCCACCGCAACGTGGCGGAGATTTCAGCGAGCAGCAAGCGCAAACGTCAGCGCGACTGCTCCGCCTGCCGCGAGAAGCAACCCGAGTCCGAGCACGGCCCAGGCAAGCATGGCGGGGGGACCTGCCGGTCGCCCGGAAAATTGTGCGGCCGGTGCTTCATGGGGAGGGGTGACGGGCTCGCCTGGAGATACGCCCTGCGGCTCGGGTACGTCCCTGCGGGGGGGGCTTGCCTCGGGCGGACGTGTATCTGGCGGATTGGTGTCCAAAAGCGCAACGGAGTGTTCCGATTGAAAAGCCGACATCCGCGTGCGGCCATCGAGCACCTGTTGCAGCGCACGGCCGAAATCAGCTGCACTCGAATACCGGTCGTCGGGCTGCTTGGCGAATACTCGGCTCAATACGTTCTGGAGCCCGTCTGGAAAGGTGCGGTCGGGCGCACGCTCCAGCAGCGACTGAGGGGTCTCTCGAACGTGCAATTGAATGAACTCGATAGGTCGTTTTGCATCGAAGGGGAGCTTTCCCGTCACCAATTCGTAGAGAATCACGCCGAGCGAGTAGATATCCGAGCGGCCGTCCAGCGGTTTTCCTCGAGCTTGTTCGGGACTCATAAATTCGGGCGTTCCAAACACCATACCCTGCTGCGTGAGCACGAGGGACCCGGGGCGCATTTGCTTTTCGGTCACTTTCGCGAGGCCAAAATCCAGCACTTTGGGAAAATCAGCGATTCCCCCTTGGCTCGTCAGGAACACGTTTTCTGGCTTGAGGTCGCGATGAATGATCCCTGCTTGGTGCGCCTCTTCGAGCGCTGAGCACACATGAATCATGATGCCGATCGCTCGGCGCGGGTCCATCGGCCCTTCCGCGCGCACGATCTGGGCAAGATTGCGCCCTTCGAGATACTCCATCACGAAATAGCAAGCGCCGTCTTCGAGCTGGCCATAGAGAAATACTCGGGCCGTGTTCGGATGGGAGAGGTGGCTCATGGCGCGTGCTTCGCGCCGAAAACGGGAGACAAGGTCCTTTCGCGAAAGGTAGCGGGGATGGAGGATCTTGATGGCCACAAACCGATTCATTTCAGGCTGTTCGGCTTTGTAGACAGCGCCCATGCCGCCTGTGCCGATGCGCTCCACGATCCGGAACTGACCGGCAATCTCCTTACCGATGTGAGGGTCTGCCACGGACGGAGCCTGACCCAAACCCCGGGCCAAATGCAACGTGGAGCCGCAACCGCGCATGTGCGGACAGCAAAACGAACGAAATCCACACCATGTCGGCAATCAGCAAGTGGATCATCTGCAGCCAAATAGGGGCCAGCAGTGTCAAATTGAGCACGCCCACGGCCACTTGGACTACCACGCAGGCCACAAACACGCGCGCGAGATACCGACCGCGCCGGTCCAACAACGCGAGATTCATCCAGCCCCCGAACACAACCGACACAACCGATACGACCATTGCGATCAGCGGATGAGCGATACGCAAGCGGATGAATATATGAGACTGAGTCGACAGATCCTGGGCCAGGCCTCGCTCTAGGGAATCGACTGGAAAGAGCGTGTCTCCGAGCGCGGCAATCGCGCCGCTTACGGATACAAGCAATAGGCCCGCGCCTACGCAGACCGTCGCAAGGCTGACTGCGTCAGGCGCGTTGGAGCGTCGCGAAGGGAGGCCAGGAGAGGAGAGCGCCCGCGCGATCGTGTAGGTTTGCGCTGCGAGCAGTCCAAACGTGTTGAGCAAATGCGCAGAAATCCAATAACCACGGGCAATCGACTCGTTTTGTGCGACCATCTTGAGCAAGACGATCGCCGCACCGATCATGGCCTCGGTGGTCATCAATATGAGTACCCAGCTTGCGCCACGACGGGCCGAATGGCGGCGAGGAAATACGCGACGCGCCCACCATGCAAAAACGGCGGCGGCGATCCAGGCAAGCCCGGACGTAGCTCGATGGGAGAACTCGATCCACGTCTTCGACGATGCGCGGAGTGGCACCAGGCTACCGTGGCAGGTGGGCCAATGGTCTCCGCAGCCATCCCCCGACAGGGTTGCGCGAACGTAGGCTCCAAACACGATGACGCCCACCGTGTATGCCAAGAAACCGGTCATGGCGCGAGCGAATCGGCGCTCCGAGGTCACGTCGTCCATGTGCTCTCGATCGAAGATCGAAGCAAGTGCCCGGCTCTTATTTCTTGCAAAGCTCCCTTCGTCCGAAGTGGACACGTTTGGCGTCGGACCATACGATGACGGGCAAGTTGCTCGAACCACATTTGCTTGAATTGGATTGAAAACCAATCGGACGGGTGTCCATTGAATCAGAAGGGGGAAGCATGTTGAGACTCACGTCGCGCGTCCTTCGGCTTGAGCAGTTCGTCTCGTTGAGTGCCGCTATGCTTGCTCTATGCGGTCCGTCGACGCTGACCGCTATCGTGCACGCGCAGGGCGACGAGCCTCCCGTGGAGGAGCCTGCAGCGCCCGGAGAGACGCCAATCGAACCTGATACGAGCTCGGAACCCGCGGCCGTGAACGTTGAGGAAGATGATGCTGCGCTGGAGGCCGCAGCCATGCCAGAAGGTTCGAAAAAGCCCGATCAGACCGACCCCACCCAGAGCGGGTTGCTCTCGGACGAGCAGGCTATGACTGAAGAGAAAATGGGAGTCGAGCGAACCCGCCCGTCGACGGATCCATACGAACAACCTGACAAACGGTATTTCTTTGTTGGGGCGTTCTACCGTCACGCGTTCGTGCCGGAAGCGATTCTGAATCTTTTCGCCGACGAATCGACGCGCGCGCGCAACCCCCAAGTGGGCGCAGAGTTTACCATTCGCAAGAACGGTTTCGATATCATTACCAGCCTGTACTACGCTCAGTTCAAAGCGAATGGTCCTTTTCTCGGCAAGAACGACACCGATACAGAAGTCGAGATTATCGACAGCAACCTTCAAGCGATATTCGCTGGCGTCGACCTCCTCTGGGGAACGAGCTTTCACGACATCGTAGCGCTTCAGTATGGCGTCGGCTTTGGAGCGGGCGTGATGTTTGGAGACGTCGTACGAACCGAGGCGTACCCAAATACGGGACCGGGAAGTAACAACGGTTTCTCAGCGTGCAATGGGCCTCAAGATCCCGACGGGACGTTTTGTGATGCCACCTCCGTCGGGGATGGTGAGGATGGGGGTCATTTCGGCGTGGTGTCGAGGCGATGGACCGACGGCGGTTCGGTTCCAAACTTCTGGTTCCGCGCCGCGCTTCCCCATCTGGCGCTTCGTATCAAGCCGATTCGCCAGCTGCTCATCCGGCTAGATGGCGGTTTCGACCTTTTCAGCGGCTTGTTTGTAGGCGGAGCCCTCGCCTACGGCCTATAGTAGTCTAGAGCACTGATCAGTTTGCCTGAGGGTCTGGCACCCAGACCCTCTCGTCGGGGTACGACCCCGACGATTCACCCAAACTCCCCCGCCAGGAGGCACGTGACATGG